>JARXKM010000085.1:11333-17153 GCA_030272785.1 Pseudomonadota bacterium | reverse complement strand
CGCCTCCATCTCCACCCCGGTCTTGCCGAACGTTTCCACCTGCGCGCGGCAGCGCACGCTGCTGCCTGCCTGGTCGACCTCGAAGTCGACCGTCACGCGCGTCAGCGCCAGCGGGTGGCACAGCGGAATCAGGTCGCTCGTGCGCTTGGCGCCCATGATGGCGGCGACGCGCGCGATGCCCAGCACGTCGCCTTTCTTGGCGGTGCCGGCGACGATCAGCGCCAGCGTGTCCGGTTGCATGCGGATCGCGCCGGCGGCGACGGCGACGCGCTGGGTGTCGGCCTTGCTGCCGACATCGACCATGTGGGCCTGGCCGGTGCTGTCGAAATGGGTCAGGCCTGCGCCTGCGTGCTTGTCTGAGGTGGTCATCGGGGCTGGTCGTCGTGGGTCAGTGTTGGCAACAAGGTGGCGCTGCATCCGGCGCGGCGGCGCGGCGCCGGTTGCGGGTATGATAGCACCGTGAAATCGACAATCGATCCCCTGGTTCGGCGCCCGGCGCTGCGCATGCGCCTCCTGCTCGCGGCCGTGTGCCTGGCCGCGCTCGCCGTCACGCCGGTCGCCGCCGTCGCCCAGGCCAAAGCGAACGCCGACAACAACAGCCTGCCGACCCTCGGCGACAGCGCGCGCGAAGACCTCTCGCCGGTGCTCGAGCGCAAGCTGGGCGAGGAGATCATGCGCGACATCCGGCGCGACCACGACTTCCTCGACGACGACGGCATTCTCGAATACCTGAACAATTTCGGCGGCGCGCTGGTCGCCGCCTATCCCGGCGCGCGCGGCGAGACCGGCGCCGACTTCTATTTTTTTGCGGTGCGCGATCCGATGCTCAATGCCTTCGCGCTGCCGGGCGGCTTCATCGCGGTGCACTCGGCGCTGCTGCTGGCGGCGCAGAACGAGTCCGAACTGGCGTCGGTCATGGCGCACGAAATCGGCCACGTCACCCAGCGCCACATCGCGCGCGGCATCGGCCAGCAGAAGCAGGATGCGCTGATGCCGCTGGCGGCCATGATCCTCGCCGCGCTGGCCTCGAAAGCGGGCCCCGACGCGGCGATCGGCGTGTTCATGGGCGGCCAGGGCCTGGCGATCCAGCGCCAGCTCAATTTCTCGCGCGAGGCCGAACGGGAGGCCGACCGGGTCGGCTTCCAGATCATGGGCGCGGCCGGTTTCGACGCGTCCGGCATGGTGGCCTTCTTCCAGCGCCTGCAGGCGGCCACGCGGGTCTATTCGGACCTGACGCCGCCCTGGCTGATGAGCCATCCGCTGACCTCCGAGCGGATCGCCGACATCCAGGCGCGCATCCGCGAGATGCCGTACCGCCAGCGCATCGACGGCCTCGAATTCCACCTCGTGCGCGCCCGTGCCCGCGTGCTGCAGGACCCCAGCACGCAGGGCGTGGCCGAGGCGCGCACGGCGTTTGACAGTCAGATGAAACTGCAAAGCCGCCAGCAGCAGGCGGCCGCCCAATACGGCCTGGCGCTGCTGTCGCTCAAACAGAACGAACTGGCCAAGGCGGCCGACTGGCTGGCGCGTGCGCGTGCGACCATGAAGCCGACCACCGGCGCGGTGTTTTCGACCGGCCAGAGCGCTTCGGACGGCGCCGAGATGTTCGCCAGCATGGCGCTCGACATCCGCCTCGCGCCCGGCCAGCCGGCCGCGCAGGCGCCGCAGACGCTCAAGGAGGCGGAGCAGGCGCACCAGCAGTTTCCGCTCTCGCGCGGCATCACGCGGCAGTACGCGCGCGCGATGATCGCCAGCGGCCTGCTCGACCAGGCCAGCGTGTTCCTGCGCGAGCAGGTGCGCCTGTATCGCGAGGAGCCCAAGCTGTACGAGCTGCTGGCGCAGACCTACGCGGCGCAGGGCAAGCTGACGTTGCAGCATATCGCCCTGGCCGAGTCGTATGTGCTCAGCGGCGCGGTGCCGGCCGCGGTCGACCAGCTCGGCATCGCCCGCAAGGCGCCCGACGCCTCGTTCTACGACCTGGCCCTGATCGACGCGCGCGAACGCGAACTGCAAACCCGCGTGCGCGACGAAAAGAAGGAAAAGAAGGAGCGTTAGTTTTAGCTTGGGGCTACGGGAGCGGGCAGGCGCACGAAGCCGAAGCGCGCCGCCACGTCGGCGCGGGCGATGCGCTCGACCGGCACCGCCTGGCCGCCGCTGCGCAAGGTCAGCGTGCCGGCGCCGCCCTCCAGCCACGCCATCAGCGCCTCGTCGGCGGCCGCTGCGCCGTCCAGCTCGAGCGACGCCATCAGCTGCGCGACGTCGCGGTCGTCCACCTGCGCCACCTTGCCGCCGCCTTCGACGAGCAGCTCGCCCGTCTCGGTCAGGTAGGCGCGCGCCGGCTGGCCGAACGCTGCGCCCGTGTGCAGCACCAGCCCCAGCTGCGGATCGGTGCGGGCGATGAACGGCGTCGCTTCGAGGTTCAGGAACACGCGCTGCGGGCCGTTCTGGAAATACCAGCAGCCGCGCTGGTCGACCGCGTAGTTGCGGTTGATGAAGCCGAGCAGGGCGGCCTGGATCACCTTGTCGCCCGGCAGGTTCAGGTGCTGGGCGCGCTCGTCGCGCATGCGCCAGGCGCCGCGCGCGTCGAGCGCCAGCCAGCCGTAGCAGTCCGGCACGTTGGGCCACTTGGCCATGGCTTTCTTGACGATATCATCCATGCATGTCAGCTTCCCACAGTGCGGCCGGGCTAGGCGCACGCCAGCCGGCGGTGCCTTCGAGAAAGGCGATCAGGCGGCGCGGCAGCCAGTCGAGCCGGCCGGGCGGGGCGCCGTTGGCGAAGCCGACGTGGCCGCCGTGCGCGGGGAATTCGAGCGTCACGCAGGGCGCCGCGCTGCTCGGCAGGTAGATGCCGGGCAGGAACGGATCGTTGCGCGCGTTCAGCACCAGGGTCGGCACGGTGATGTCGTGCAGCACGTGCTTGGCGCTGGCGCGGTTCCAGTAGTCGTCGGTGTCGCGGTAGCCGTGCAGCGGCGCGGTGACGACGTTGTCGAACGCGTACAGGTCGTTGGCCGCCAGCAGCGCGTCGCGGTCGAACAGGCCGGGGAAGTGGCCCAGCTTGTCCAGGCATTTCGGCTTGAGCGTGCGCAGGAACATGCGCGTGTAGAGCCGGTTGAAACCGGACGACAGCGCCGCGCCGCCGCGCGCCAGGTCGAGCGGGGCCGATACCGCGCAGGCGGCGTCGACCAGCTCGGCCTGGTGCTGCGACTCGCCCAGCCAGCGCAGCAGGGCGTTGCCGCCGAGCGAGACGCCGGTGGCGTACAGGCGCCCGCTGGCGCGCGTGCGCAGGCGCCGCAGGATCCAGTCGATCTCGCCGGCGTCGCCCGAGTGGTAGAAGCGCGGCGCGCGGTTCGGCTCGCCCGAGCAGCCGCGAAAATGCGGCACCGCGCCGGACCAGCCGCGCGCCGCCACTTCGGCCATCATCGCGCGCGCATAGTGGCTCTGCGACGAGCCTTCGAGGCCGTGGAACAGCACCAGCAGCGGCTGGCCAGGCGCACCGTCGACGAAATCGACATCGACGAAGTCGCCGTCCTGCGCGTCCCAGCGCTCGCGCCGGTAGGCCACCTGCGGCGTGCGGATGCCGAGCGCCGGGTAGATGGTTTGCAGGTGGCCGCCTGGCAGCCAGGCTGGGGCGGGATAGTCCATGGTCGCCGTGTGCGCCGCGCCGCTCAATGCAGGCTGGATGGAGGATGCTGGCCGCTCGGCATCGGGCCGGGCGCCACCGACACGTGGTGCATTACCATGCGCCAGCCTTGCGGCGTCTTCATGTAGACGTTGGTGGCGAGCAGGTGGGCCGGCTCGCTGGCGCCGGCGGTGATGCCTTCGACCACCGTGTGCACCGCGCTCATCAGGTTGTGCGTCTCGTACAGCTGGGACGGCCGCATCTGCAGGCCGCCGCGCTCGAGGATCGCTTCCCACGAGGCCTGGATGGCGGCGTGGCCGTGCAGCCGCGGGCCGCCCGGGTGGACGCAGAAAATTTCGTCGTCGTCGGCCCACAGCAGCATCAGCGCCTCGACGTCGGCGCGGTTGAGGGCGTCGTAGAAGGCCGCTTCGACTTCGGCCGCGCTGCCGTTCAGTTGCTTGCCGCGTTTCATCATGCGCCCATCAGTGGCGTGCCCATCAGTGGTGCGCCACCACGGCGCCCGGCTTGAGGCGGTAGGCGGTGCCGCAGTACGGACACTTGGCCAGGCCGTCGTGGCCGAAATCGAGGAACACGCGCGGATGGGACGACCACAGCGGCATGGCCGGGTTGGGGCAGTGCGCCGGCAGGTCCTTGCCGTCGAGTTCGACCGCGGGCGGGGTGTTCTGGTTCATGATTTCTCCGTGAGGCGGGCCGCTGGCGGCCACAGCAAAACCACGATTTTAGCGGATTCGCGCCAGTTGCCGAAATGATCGGTAAAATAGCGCTCTGACAAAATACGGCGGTGCCCTCCTGTTGCAGGCAAAACGGGCGTGCGCGCCACCCCTTTCCGTGCGCGTTATGCTCCATCGCTCCCCCTCGCTGCCCGCTGTGGCAGGAATGCCACACGTGCCCTGTGCCACCCGTGCGCCCGATGCCACCCGTGCACCCGATGCGACCCGTGCACGAGGCTGACGCGGCGCCGACCGGCGCGGCGGCCGGCGACGCCCCCGGCCACGTCCACGACGCCCCCGACCAGGCGGCCTGGCGCGAAGGCTTTCGCACCGGCCTGCCGACCTTGTTCGGCATCGCCGCGTGGGGCCTGGTGGTCGGCATCGCGATGGTCAAGGCCGGATTGACGGTTCCCCAATCCATAGGTATGACCTTGCTGGTGTTCGCCGGTTCCGCCCAGTTGGCGTCGCTGCCCTTGATCATCGCCAATGCGCCGGTATGGGTGATCTTCGCCACCGCGCTGGTGGTCAACCTGCGCTTCGTGATCTTTTCGGTGCTGCTGGCGCCGCACTTCGCGCACCTGCCGTGGAAGCAGCGTTTCGCGCTCGGCTACGTGTCGGGCGACATGACGGTGGCGCTGTTTCTGCGGCGCTACCCGAGCGACGCGCCGGCGCCCGGCAAGCTGTCCTACCTGAAGGGACTGATGTATCCGAACTGGCTGGCCTGGCAGGTCGGCTCGATCGCCGGCATCCTGCTCGGCAGCGCGGTGCCGCCGCAGTGGGGGCTCGGCTTTGCCGGCACGCTGGCGATCATCTGCATCATGGTGCCGCTGGTGGCCAACAAGGCGGCGCTGTGCGGCGTGCTGGTGGCCGGCGCGGTGGCGGTGCTGGGCGCGGCACTGCCATACAAGCTGGGCCTGCTGGCCGCCGTGCTGGTCGGCATGCTCACCGCGATGGCGGTCGAGGAAACGCTGGAACGTCTGAAGGGAACGCCATGAGCGAATGGGAAATCTGGGCCGTGATCGTCGCCCTGGCGATGGCCACCGCCGCCACGCGCAGCTCGTTCTGGCTGGTCGGCCATCACATCACCATCCCGAAGCGGGTGCAGGAAGTGCTGCGTTTTGCGCCGGCCTGCGCGCTGGCGGCGATCGTCGCGCCGGACCTGCTGCTGGGCAGCCAGGGGCAATTGCTGCCGAGCCTGGCGAATCCAAAATTGCTGGCCGGCCTGGCCGCCATGCTGTTCTACCTGGCGCGCCGCAACATGCTGCTGACGATCATATTTGGCATGCTCGTATTTACCGCGTTGCGGGTTTTCCACCCGTTCGGCGGCGCTTGAGCGGCCGCCCGGGCGCACGCATGGCCAGCATGGTTTCCCGCCTGCGCGGCAGTGACGCGCGAGTATTTGTTGCCGATTCGTAGCCGACTTGGCAAGCAACGTCGTTCCCGCGCAGGCGCCAATCCATGCCGGGCGTC
>JARXKM010000085.1:0-11233 GCA_030272785.1 Pseudomonadota bacterium | reverse complement strand
GCCGACTTGGCAAGCAACGTCGTTCCCGCGCAGGCGCCAATCCATGCCGGGCGTCCGAAGTCAGGGACCGGCGTAGCCCTTGTTCATCAGGTAAAATAGCGTTCTTTCTACTCCAACCCTCGGGATCGCCATGCACGCCGCCCTCAATTTCACCCGCCTGCAGGACCTGATCGACACTGGCGCGCTGCGCGGCAAGCGCGTGTTCATCCGCGCCGACCTGAACGTGCCGCAGGACGACGCCGGCAACATCACCGAAGACACCCGCATCCGCGCCTCGGCGCCGGCGATCCGCGCCGCGCTCGATGCCGGCGCCGCGGTGATGGTGACGTCGCACCTGGGCCGCCCGACCGAGGGCGCGTTCAAGCCGGCCGACAGCCTGGCGCCGGTCGCCGCACGGCTGGCCGACTTGCTCGGCCAGCCGGTGCCGCTCCAGCAGCACTGGGTCGACGGCGTCGACGTCGCGCCCGGCCAGGTGGTGTTGCTGGAAAACTGCCGGGTCAACGTCGGCGAAAAGAACAACGACGACGCGCTGGCGCAGAAGATGGCGAAACTGTGCGACATCTACGTCAACGACGCCTTCGGCACCGCCCACCGCGCCGAGGCGACCACCCACGGCATCGCCAAGTTCGCGCCGGTGGTGTGCGCCGGCCCGCTGCTGGCGGCCGAACTGGACGCGCTGGGCAAGGCGCTCGGCGCGCCCAAGCGGCCGCTGCTGGCCATCGTGGCCGGCTCGAAAGTGTCGTCCAAGCTGTCGATCCTGAAGGCGCTGGCCGACAAGGTCGACCACCTGATCGTCGGCGGCGGCATCGCCAACACGTTCATGAAGGCGGTCGGGCTGAACATCGGCAAGTCGCTCGCCGAGGCCGAACTGGTCGGCGAGGCGAAGGCGATCATCGACATGATGGCCGCGCGCGGCGCGCAGGTGCCGATCCCGGTCGACGTCGTGTGCGCCAAGCAGTTTTCGGCGAGCGCCGCGGCCACCGTCAAGGCGGTCGCCGACGTCGCCGACGACGACCTGATCCTCGACATCGGCCCGCGCACCGCCGCCATCCTGGCCGCCCAGATCGCGCAGGCCGGCACCATTGTCTGGAACGGCCCGGTCGGGGTGTTCGAGTTCGACCAGTTCGGCGAAGGCACCAAGACGCTGGCGCTGGCGATCGCCAATTCGCCGGCGTTTTCGATCGCCGGCGGCGGCGACACGCTGGCGGCGATTGCCAAATACAATATTACCGATAAAATCGGCTATATCTCGACCGGCGGCGGCGCCTTCCTCGAGTTTCTCGAAGGAAAAACCTTGCCGGCTGTGGAGATCCTGTTGCAGCGCAGTGCAGCACCACGCTAGATTGTCGTTCGTCGTGGCGTGGCGCAGCGTAGTTCCCCCTGATTTGCAGCGCGGCTCGGCTGCCCTTACCTGAAGGCGCACTCTATGTTACGTGGCACCAAGATCGTTGCAACCATCGGCCCGGCCTCGTCGGATTACGATATGCTGGTCCGCATGATACGGGCAGGGGTCGATGTCGTGCGCCTGAACTTTTCGCACGGCACCGCGCAGGACCACATCGACCGCGCGCTGGCGGTGCGCCGCGCGGCGGCCGAGTGCGGCCGCGAAGTGGCGATCATGGCCGACATGCAGGGGCCGAAGATCCGCGTCGGCAAGTTCGAGGACGGCAAGGTCATGCTCGAGACGGGCGCCAAGTTCATCCTCGACGCCAAGTGGGGCGACAACGGCGAACTGGGCAACGTCGAACGCGCCGGCCTCGACTACAAGGCGCTGCCGCGCGACGTGCGCCCGGCCGACAAGCTGCTGCTCAACGACGGCCTGATCGTGCTCATCGTCGAGCGCGTCGTCGGCCACGAGATCCACACCACGGTGCGGGTCGGCGGCATCCTGTCGAACAACAAGGGCATCAACCGGCAGGGCGGCGGGCTGACCGCGCCGGCGCTGACGGCCAAGGACATGGAAGACATCAAGACGGCGATGAGTTTCCAGGCCGACTACCTGGCCATCTCGTTTCCGAAAAGCGCGACCGACATGGAGATGGCGCGCCAGCTGGCCAACATCGCCGGCGAGCCCTACCACCACAAGCCGATGCTGATCGCCAAGATCGAGCGCGCCGAAGCGATCCCCGCGCTGCAGGAAATCCTCGACGCCTCCGACGGCATCATGGTCGCGCGCGGCGACCTGGCGGTGGAAGTGGGCAACGCGGCGGTGCCGGCGCTGCAAAAGCGCATGATCCGCATGGCGCGCGCGTCGAACAAGCTCACCATCACCGCCACCCAGATGATGGAGTCGATGATCGTCAACGCGGTGCCGACGCGCGCCGAAGTGTCGGACGTCGCCAACGCGGTGCTCGACGGCACCGACGCGGTGATGACCTCGGCCGAGACGGCGTCCGGCCGCTACCCGATCGAGACGGTCGAGATGATGGCGGCGATCTGCGTCGAGGCCGAGCAGTCCGAATACAACACGCTCGACGCCGACTTCCTCAACGTCAAGTTCACCCGCATCGACCAGTCGATCGCCTACGGCGCGCTGTTTACCGCGCACCACCTGGGCGTGAAGGCGATCGTCGCGCTGACCGAGTCCGGCTCGACCGCGCTGTGGATGAGCCGGCACCGGGTCGACACGCCGATCTTCGCGCTCACCCCGATCGTTTCCACCCAGCGCAAGGTCTCGCAGTACCGCAACGTGCACGCCTACCACCTGACCCAGGAGGGCGACAGCGGCGCCGTGCTCAAGCAGGCGGAGGATTTGATGGTCGCCAAGGGCATCGTCAAGAAAGGTGACATGATCGTCGTCACCTGGGGCGAGCCGATGGGGCAGGTCGGCGGCACCAACGCACTCAAGATCGTGCGCGTCGGCGAGTTCGATTAACCGGCGGCGCGCTGCGCCACCGGACCGATTTTTATTATTGTTTGGAGTTTTACCATGGCACTCGTATCCCTGCGTCAACTACTCGACCATGCCGCCGAAAACGGCTATGGCCTGCCGGCGTTCAACGTCAACAATCTGGAACAGGTGCAGGCCATCATGGCCGCCGCCGACGCCATCGGCAGCCCGGTGATCATGCAGGCCTCGGCCGGCGCGCGCAAATATGCCGGCGAGGCGTTTCTGCGCCACCTGATCGACGCGGCGGTCGAAGCGTATCCGCACATCCCGGTGGTGATGCACCAGGACCACGGCCAGTCGCCGGCCGTGTGCATGACCGCGATCCGCTCCGGCTTCACCTCGGTGATGATGGACGGCTCGCTCGAGGCCGACGGCAAGAGCGTCGCCAGCTACGAGTACAACGTCGAGACGTCGCGCGAAGTGGTCAAGTTCGCCCACTCGATCGGCGTGTCGGTGGAAGCCGAACTGGGCGTGCTCGGCTCGCTCGAGACGATGATGGGCGACAAGGAAGACGGCCACGGCGCCGACGGCGCGATGACCCGCGAGCAGCTGCTCACCGACGCCTCGCAAGCGGCCGATTTCGTCGCCCGCACCCAGTGCGACGCCTTGGCGATCGCCATCGGCACCTCGCACGGCGCCTACAAGTTCACCCGCAAGCCGACCGGCGACATCCTGGCCATCGACCGCATCAAGGAAATCCACGCGCGCATCCCCAACACCCACCTGGTGATGCACGGTTCGTCGTCGGTGCCGCAGGAACTGCTGGCGATCATCCGCGAGTTCGGCGGCGACATGAAGGAAACCTACGGCGTGCCGGTCGAAGAGATCCAGGAAGGCATCCGCCACGGCGTGCGCAAGATCAACATCGACACCGACATCCGGCTGGCGATGACGGCGGCGGTGCGCAAGTACATGTTCGAGAACCCGTCCAAGTTCGACCCGCGCGACTGGCTCAAGCCGGCGCGCGAAGCGGCCACCGTGATCTGCAAGGCGCGCATGCTGTCGTTCGGCTGCGAAGGCATGGCCGCGAAGATCAAGCCGATCCCGCTCGACAAGATGGCCGAGCGCTACACCAAGGGCGAGCTGTCGCAGATCGTCAAGTAACTCTGCTTTCGAACGGGCCGCCCACGGCGGCCCGATTTCCTCCGCCGGCCCACGCGCCGGTCCCGCTTTTCCGGACCCCATTTTATGAACAGCCTGTATCAATCCACACTCCATTCCCTGCCGCTGCTGGGCCGCGGCAAGGTGCGCGACAACTACGCCGTCGGCGACGACAAGATCCTCATCGTCACCACCGACCGCCTGTCCGCGTTCGACGTCGTCATGAACGAGCCGATCCCCGGCAAGGGCATGGTCCTGAACCAGATGACCGACTTCTGGTTCGACCGGCTCGGCGACATCGTGCCGAACCACCTGACCGGCATCGCGCCTGAATCGGTGGTCGCCGCCGACGAGGTTGAACAGGTGCGCGGACGCGCCGTCGTCGCCAAGCGGCTCGAGCCGATCATGGTCGAAGCGGTGGTGCGCGGTTACCTGATCGGCTCCGGCTGGAAGGACTACCAGGCTACCGGCGCGATCTGCGGCATCACGCTGCCGGCCGGCCTGCGCCAGGCCGACAAGCTGCCCGAGCCGATCTTCACGCCGGCCGCCAAGGCCGAGCTCGGCGAGCACGACGAGAACATCAGCTACGACGACATGGAACGGCGCATCGGCACCGAACTGTCGGCCACGATCCGCGACATCAGCATCAAGCTGTACCAGGCGGCCGCCGACTATGCCGCCACGCGCGGCATCATCATCGCCGACACCAAGTTCGAGTTCGGCCTAGATACGCACGGCGTGCTGCACCTGATGGACGAAGTGCTGACCGCCGATTCGTCGCGCTTCTGGCCGGCCGACTCGTACCAGCCTGGCATCTCGCCGCCGTCGTTCGACAAGCAGTTCGTGCGCGACTACCTGGAAACGCTGACCGAGTGGCCGAAGACGGCGCCGGCGCCGAACCTGCCGCTTGAGGTCATCGACAAGACCCAGGCCAAGTACCTCGAGGCGATCGAACGCCTGACCGGCACAAAGCTGAAGGCCTGACATGGACCAGCATGCAAAGCCGCTGGTCGGCGTCGTGATGGGTTCCTCGTCCGACTGGGACGTGATGCGGCACGCGGTGGCGATGCTCGAGCAATTCGGCATCGCCCATGAGGCGCAGGTGATTTCCGCCCACCGCATGCCCGACGAGATGTTCGCCTATGCCGGCAGCGCGCGTGCGCGCGGCCTGCGCGCGATCATCGCCGGCGCCGGCGGCGCCGCCCACTTGCCCGGCATGATCGCCGCCAAGACCATCGTGCCGGTGCTCGGCGTGCCGGTGCCTTCCAAATACCTGCGCGGCGAGGATTCGCTGCTGTCGATCGTGCAAATGCCGAAGGGCGTGCCGGTCGCCACCTTCGCCATCGGCGAAGCGGGCGCCGCCAACGCCGCGCTGACGGCGGTGGCGATGCTCGCTGCCACCGACGACGCGCTCGCCGCAAAGCTCGAAGCGTTCCGCAGCGAGCAGACCGCCGCCGCCAAAGCCATGATCCTGCCTCCCGTATGAACCAGCCGCAGCAAACAGCTTCGCTCCCCGCATTGCTTCCCACCGCGACCCCGCCGACCTGGCTCGGCGTCATGGGCGGCGGCCAGCTTGGCCGCATGTTCGCCCACGCCGCCCAGTCGATGGGCTACAAGGTGGCCGTGCTCGAACCGGCCGCCGACTGTCCGGCCGGCGACGTCGCCGAGCGCCTGATCACGGCCGGCTACACCGACCCGGCGGCGCTGGCCGCGCTGTCCGCGCTGTGCGCCGCCGTCACCACCGAATTCGAAAACGTCCCGGCCGACAGCATGGCGCTGCTGGCGCAGGCGAGCTTCGTGGCGCCTTCGGCCGCGTGCGTATCGATCGCCCAGGACCGCGTCGCCGAGAAGCGCTTCTTCGTCGACTGCGCGGCGGCATCGGGCGTGATGCCGGCGCCGCACCAGGTGATCGCCTCGGCGGCCGACATCGCAGCCATTCCGGATGCGCTGCTGCCCGGCATCCTGAAGACGGTGCGCATGGGCTACGACGGCAAGGGCCAGGTGCGCGTGAACAGCCGCGCCGACGTGCAGGCCGCGTTCGCGGCGATGAACGGCGTCACCTGCCTGCTCGAGAAAATGCTGCCGCTCGCCTATGAAGTGTCGGTGCTGACCGCGCGCGGCGCCGACGGCGCATCGGTGGTTTATCCGATCGCCGAAAACGTCCACCGCGACGGCATCCTGTTTACCACCACCGTGCCCGGCCCGAACGTCGATGCCGCCTGCGCTTGCCGCGCGCAGGACGCCGCGCGCGCGATCGTCGCCCGGCTCGGCTATGTCGGCGTGCTGTGCATCGAGTTCTTCGTGCTGGACGACGGCAGCCTGGTGGTCAACGAGATGGCGCCGCGGCCGCACAACAGCGGTCACTACACGATCGACGCCTGCGTCACCAGCCAGTTCGCGCAGCAGGTGAGGGCGATGGCGCGCCTGCCGCTGGGCGATTGTCGTCAGCATTCGCCGGCGGTGATGCTCAACATCCTCGGCGACCTGTGGTTCGATGGCGCCGCCGGTGAAAATAGTGAAGGCGGTGACGGCGGTGACGCCGATAGCGCGCGCGAACCGGCCTGGGACCGCCTGCTGGCGCTGCCGGGCGCCTGCCTGCACCTGTACGGCAAGGACGACGCGCGGCGCGGCCGCAAGATGGGCCATGCGACGTTTGTGGCGCCGACGCTGGCCGACGCCCAGGCGCAGCTGCGCGCCGCCTGCGCCATCCTCGGCATCGCCCCGTGAGCGTCGGCATCGGCAGCATGGACGCTGCGATCGACCAGGCGCAGATCGACGCCGCCGCGCGCGCGCTCGAGCAGGGCGCGCTGGTGGCGCTGCCGACCGAAACCGTCTACGGGCTGGGCGCCGACGCCGAGAATCCGGCCGCCGTCGCCGCCATCTACGCCGCCAAGGGCCGCCCGCAGGACCACCCGGTGATCGTGCACCTGGCGCCCGGCGCCGACCTCGATTACTGGGCGTCCGAAGTGCCCGACGAGGCGCGCCAGCTGGCCGCCGCCTTCTGGCCCGGCCCGCTGACGATGATCCTCAAGCGCGCCGCCCGCATTCCCGCCGCGGTGTCGGGCGGGCAGGACACGGTCGGCCTGCGCTGCCCGTCGCACCCGGTGGCGATCGCGCTGCTGCAGGCCTTCAAGGGCGGGCGCGGCGGCATCGCGGCGCCGTCGGCCAACAAGTTCGGCAACGTCAGCCCGACCACCGCGCAGCACGTGCGCGACGAATTCGGCGCCGCCGGCCCGATCGCCATGGTGCTCGACGGCGGCCAGAGCGAGGTCGGCATCGAGTCGACCATCGTCGACCTGTCGCGTCTGGCCAGCCTCGGCCCGGTGCTGCTGCGGCCCGGCCAGGTCAGCGCCGAGGCGATCGCCGCGGTGATCGACCAGCTGCCGCTGGCGCCGGACGCGGCCGCCCCGCGCGCTTCCGGCACCTTGGCGTCGCATTACGCGCCGCACACGCCGGTGGCGATGCAGGACAGTACGACCTTGCAGGCGACGTTGGCGCAGCTGCACGCGGCCGGGCGCAAAGTGGCGCTGATTCATTATTCGAACTTGGCGAATTTGGCGAACCTGCCCGCTGTCCACGCCGCGGTGCGCCTGGCGGCCAGGCCGAACGAGTTTGCGCACGCGCTATATGCGTCGCTGCGGGCGATGGATACTACCGGTGCTGACCTGATCCTGGTCGAGGCACCGCCGCATGGCGACGCCTGGCTCGGCGTCAACGACCGCCTGCGGCGGGCCGCCCACGGCTCCTGCGGCATCGTCCACGGTTTGCTCAACCGGCAAGTTCCTATGTAGGAGATCCATCATGCGCTGCCCCGTTCCGCTGGTCCTGGCGTTGTTGCTGGCGGCGTGCGGGGATGGCGGCGCGCCGCTCGGCGTGCCGATGCCGACCGCGCCGCCGGCGTCGGCGCCGGCGCCGCCACCGGCCCCTCCGCCTGCCGTGCCGCCCGAACGCGGCGGCCCGGCCCGCGCCGACGCGGTGCCCGGCCCGCGGCCCTGAAAACCACACTTCGCCGCCGCCGGCAGCGGACCCGGCAGTTCACGCTTGCTGGCCGCAAAGTTGCGCTGATACACTACACGGACTTGCCGGGCTCGCACGCCTGGTCGCCGCGCCGCGCCGCGCCGCGCCGCTTCCGTCTGCTGCCGTCCACCATCGCCGTCGGCACGTCCCGCTCTCACTCCACTGATACCCTGAAGGCTGCCCCATGCGTTTCGTCCTCCCCGCCGTGCTGACCTTGCTGCTGGCCGCGTGCGGCGGCGGCACCGGCACCACCACCGGCGGCAGCGCCACCGGCGTGGTCAACCCGCCGCCGACGCCGGCGCCGGCGCGCGGCAGCCTGGCCGGCAGCCCGAGCCTGGCCGCGCCCAAGCTCGAGCCGGCCGTGCTGGCCGCGCTGCTCGAGACGTCGCAGCCGGGCACCACCAAGATCACCGGCGAGCCGCAGTGCGCCATCACCACCTTCACGGTGCGCTACAACACGGTGGGCGGGGCCGGCGAGGCGACCGACGCCAGCGCGGCCATCATGCTGCCGTCCGGCGGCGGCGCCTCGTGCAGCGGCTCGCGCCCGGTGCTGCTGTACGCCCACGCCACCGCGGTCGAGAAGTCGTTCGACATGGCCAACCTGCAGGTCAACAGCGAAGCGCGGCTGGTGGCGGCGATGTTCGCCGCCCAGGGCTTCATCGTCGTCGCGCCCAACTACGCCGGCTACGCGCGTTCGTCGCTCGACTACCATCCCTACCTCAACGCCGAGCAGCAAGGCGCCGACATGATCGACGCGCTGCGCGCCGCGCGCAGCAGCTTCACGGCGATCGGCGCCAAGGATTCCGGCAAGTTGCTCATCACCGGCTATTCGCAGGGCGGCCACGTGGCGCTGGCGACCCAGCGCGCGATGCAGGCGCTGGCCAGCGCCGAATTCGCGCCGGCGGCGGTGTCGGGCATGTCCGGACCGTACGCGCTGACCCAGTTCGGCGACACCCAGTTCGCCGGCTCGCCGCGCATCGGCGTGACCGCCTTCCTGCCGATGCTGATCAACGCCGGCCAGCGCAGCGGCGCCGGCCTGTACGGCGCGACGTCGGAAATCTACGAAGCGCCATACGCGGGCGCCATCGCGTCGCTGCTGCCGGCCGGCGCCACCCTGGGTGAGCTGGTCAGTAGCGGCCAGCTGCCGGCCACGGCGCTGTTCGCCGCCGATTCGCAGCCGCAGGCGTCCGGTTACGGCCAGTATTTCGGCAGCGGCAACCTGATCAAGACGAGCTACCGCAGCGCCTACCTGGCCGATCTGCAAGCCCATCCGTGCGAGCGCAGCGCCGCCGCCCCGCTCGACTGCGCGCCGGCCCACCCGCTGCGCAAGTGGTTCCTCAAGAACGACTTGCGCAACTACCTGCCGAGCTCGCCGTTGATGCTGTGCGGCGGCAGCGGCGATCCCACCGTGCCGTATCTCAATTCGGTGTCGCTCGGCGCCTACCTGCACGCCAACCCGCGCGCCGGCGAACTGGTCGAGATCGACCTCGACGACACGCCCGGCCTGGCCGACCCGTACCGCACGCAGAAACTGAGCTTCATCGCCGCCAAGGTGGCGCTGCGCCTGAATGCCCTCAACAACGGCGATTCGCCCGACCGCGCGGTCGAATCGAACTACCACGCCGGGCTGGTGGCGCCGTTCTGCATCGCCGCCACCCGCGACTTCTTCCAGGCCGTGCTGAAACGCTGAGCGCCTGTTGCAAAGTTGTAACGGCGGAAAAAGTTTTTTTCTATACAAGAGAATCGAAGACTGGCATATTGGTCGGGTTCCGAATAGCACGCTCGTTCGATTACACTTGTTACGATTTCAAAATTAGGAGACACAATGCGTCAAAATAATATTGCGCTGACCCTGTTGGCGGCAGCCGTCCTGGTTGCGTGCGGCGGCAACGGCAGCTCTGGCGGCGACCAGACGCTCAAAACCAAATTTTCCGCCCAGGTGTCGTTCGGCGACAGCCTGTCGGACCTCGGCTCGTATGCGGTCGGCAATGTCAAGACCCTGGGCGGCGGGCGCTTCGGCATCAATGGCGACGTGACCTCGGTCAACCCCGCGCTGACGGGCAAGAACTGGACCGAACTGATGGCCGCCCAAATCGGCGTGGCGCCGCCGTGCCCGGCGATGACGGGCCTGGACGGCGACGCCAGCCTGGGCTATTCGGTGCCGGTGGTGCTGCATGCCGGCTGTTACGGCTACGCCCAGGGCGGCTCGCGCGTGACCAACCCGGTCGGCTATAAAAACAAGCTGCTCGGCGGTATCTACGGCGCGCTCACCGTGCCGGTGGCGGCGCAGATCCAGAACCACTTGAACGTTTCCGGTGGCAAGTTCTCCGGCACCGAACTGGTGCTCGTGATGGCCGGCGCCAACGAGGTCTTCGTCCAGCTCACGCTCATGTCGGCCGCCGCCACCGCGGCCGGCACCGCCGCGTTCGGCAACACGCTGGTCGGCCTGCTGGCCGCCGGTGCGAGCAATCCGCTCAGCGCCGCCCAGGCCATCGGCCTGGCGCTGCAGACCGAGGCGGCGCGGCCCGGCCACACCGACGCCAGCGTGGTCGGTGCTGCCGTCGGCGCCGCCGCCGTCCAGCCAGGCAATTCGGCGGTGGCCGCGCCGGCCGTGTACGGCCCGATGGTCGCTACCGCCCAGGCCGCCGGTGCCAAGGCCGGCGCCGACTACGTCACGGCCACCGCGCCGTCGCTGGTGGCCGCGATGGCCACCGCCGCCACCGAGCTGGGCACGCTGGTGAAGGCGCAGATCATCGGCAAGGGCGCCAACTACGTGGTGGTCAACAACCTGCCCGACATCGGCACCACGCCGTTCGGCAAGGAGAGCGACGCCAGCACGCTGGCGCTGGTGAACGCAATGGTCAAGACGTTCAACGACGTGCTCAGCGCGGCGCTGGCGAGCGAGGCGAAAGTGGCGTACGTCGACGCGTTTGCCGCCAGCCACGACCAGGCCACCAACCCGGCGCCGTACGGCCTGACCAACGTCACCACGCCGGCCTGCGACCTGAGCCCGGCCAAGAACGCGCTCGACAGCTCGCTGGTGTGCAACGGCAGCAACCTGATCGCCGGCGACGTCAGCCACTACGCGTTTGCCGATAAGGTGCATCCGACCCCGTTCGTCCAGCTGCTGCTGGCGCGCTATGTGTCGAAATACATGGTCCAGAAGGGCTGGCTGTAAGGCGGCCCGTACCTGCTAACGACAATGCGGACAATGCGGACAATGCG
>JARXKM010000458.1 GCA_030272785.1 Pseudomonadota bacterium | reverse complement strand
TCGGCGATCGGGCGCGCCTGCACGCCGGCGAACGAGATGGCGAAGCTGACCCCGGGCAGCGTCTTGGCGGCGACGCGTTCGCCCTCGTAATCGAGCGCGAAGCTTTCGCTGCCGGCCTGGCTGGTGAGCGTGAAATGGTAGGTGACCTTGCCGGCCCAGATGCACAGCGCACCTTTCGGGCAGCGGCTGTCGGCGAAGCTGTCGTAGCGCACCGACGCGGTGCCGCCGAGCGTGGCGGACTGGTGTTCGGCGAGCGCGTGGCTGCCGCTGCGCAGTGGCGGTTCGGTCGGGATGCCGGCGCAGCCGGCCAGGCTGTAGAGGATAGCAGCGCACAGCACGCGGGCCCACATGGCGAAGCTTTTCATTGTTCGGGTTCCGGTCGAAGGCGATGTGCGCATGATAGCAAACTTCACCCTCGGGGTCAGGTGAGGACATTCGGACATTTGGATGTTCAAATGTGCGAATGTTCGACCTGACCCCAGCGTTGGCTCGACCTCTGAATGCAGAAAGGCGCCCGCGGGCGCCTTTCCTTGAACCACCCGTGCCGCTTACACGAACGCGCTGAGCGCACCCTTCATCTTCTTCAGCGCCGCCACTTCGATCTGGCGGATCCGCTCGGCCGATACGCCGAATTCCTCGGCCAGCGCGTGCAGCGTGGCGCCCGAGCCGTCGTCGTTCGCCAGCCAGCGCGCTTCGACGATCCGGCGCGAACGTGCATCGAGCTTGCCGAGCGCCGACTCGAGCCCTTCGGACTGCAGGCGCGTGACTTGCTCCGCTTCGAGCACCTTGGTCGGCTCCGACAGGTCCGACGACAGGTAGGCGATCGGCGAAAACTTGTCGTCCTCGTCGTCGGTCGGCGCTTCGAGCGCGATGTCGCGGCCCGACAGGCGCGTTTCCATCTCGATCACTTCCTCGCGCTTGACGTCGAGCAGCTTGGCCAGCGCATCGATCTGGGTCGGCGTCATCGCATCGAGCCCGACCTTGTTGCTGCGCAGGTTGAAGAACAGCTTGCGCTGCGCCTTGGTGGTGGCCACCTTGACCAGCCGCCAGTTTTTCAGGATGTACTCGTGCATCTCGGCCTTGATCCAGTGCATCGCGTACGACACCAGCCGCACGCCCTGGTTCGGGTCGAAGCGCTTGACCGCTTTCATCAGGCCGATGTTGCCTTCCTGGATCAGGTCGGCGTGCGGCAAACCATAGCCGAGGTAGCCGCGCGCGATCGACACCACCAGGCGCAGGTGCGACAGCACCAGCTCTTGCGCAGCGGCGAGGTCGTTGCTTTCCTGCAGGCGCTTGGCGAGCGAGATTTCCTGCTCGTGCGTGAGCATCGGCAGGCGGTTGACGGCCGAAATATATGCATCGATATTGCCAAGATTGCCAGTAAAGCCGACTCCCAGTGCGCGAGTGCTGGTAGGAACCATCGCGGATTGTGCGGACATCGTCGTCATGTATTTGCCTCGTAGTAGTAAGCGGTACAGCATTGTGTGGTGCCGGATGCTGACGGTGGGTTGGGTCTGCCCCGTCACGCGATCATAGTTTAGCACTCTCTGACCTAGAGTGCCAATCAGCTGATGCTATCGATCTGATAGGCGATAAAATTGCCATTAGGAACCCAAACTCCGGGCAGGTTCCACTGTAGAGGAGGTGGAGGGGCGACTATTGATCCACATCAAACCGGGCGCGCTGTTTCGAACAAAGCGTTGTCGAAATGACGCCGTTGACCGCATCCAACAATTATAGCGCCGTCGGGGGCGCAGGTCGGTGCGTTCGCGCACGCTGTGCGGGGGCGTTGACCGAGGGGTCAGACCCCGATTGTTCCGTTGGGGGTCTGACCACGGTGGAGGTGGCGTATGAAATGCTTGGAGACGCCGGTGAATCCGGGGTCTCGGCGCCCCCTGCTGTTGACCCCTCCTGCTGCTGTCAATGCAGGCGCGCCAGGTGGCGCTGCACCGACAACACGGCGCCGGCCAGGCCGAGCGCGGCGCTGACGCCGAGCAGGGCGGCGATGCCGGCCGGCGCCAGCGGCGCGAGCTGGAACTGGCTGGCGTACAGGCTGGCGAATTCGCCGATCGACACATTCAGCGGCAACAGCGCCAGCGCCACCGCGCCCAGCGCCACCGCGCCGGCGCACAGGCCGAGCAGCGCGCCGGTGTAGTAGAACGGCCGGTGGATGAACACGTCGGTGGCGCCGATCAGCTTGGAGACGGCGATTTCGTCGCGCTGCGTCAGCACCTGCAGGCGGATGGTGTTGAACACCACCGCGATCACCACCATGCCGAGCGTGACCGCCAGCAGCAGCAGCGCCAGGCGCAGCACGCCGAGCAGCGCGGCGAGCCGCTTGACCCAGGCCGAGTCGACCTGCACCGCGTCGACGCCGGGCAGCGCGCGCAGCCGCTCGGCCAGCGCATCGACGCGGCCGGCGTCGGCGGCGCTCTTGAAGCTGTCGAGCTTCATCACGTAGCCGTCCGGCAGCGGGTTCTCGCCCAGGGTGCCGAGCACGTCGGTCAGGCCGCTCTTCGCCTTCAGTGCTTCGAGCGCCTGCTCGCGCGGCACGAAGGCGATCTTCGCCTTGTAGTCCTTGAGCACATCGCGCAGCGCCGGCGCCAGCGCCTGGGCCTGGTCGCGCGGGACGTCCGCTTTCATGAACAGGCTGATCTCGGGATCGACCGATAGCTGCTCGGACATCGGGCGCACGTTGTCGAGCAGGGTCAGGCCGGCGAACGGCAGCGCCAGCGCGATCGCCACCACCAGCACGTTGAACAGGAAACTGCCGGGCGCCTTGGCCAGGTTGCCGAGCGCCGCCACCAGGGCGTAGCGGTGTTGCCGCAGCCAGCGCTTCATGCCGACACCTCGACCAGTTGGCCGTGCTCGAGGTGGATCACGCGTGCCGCGCCGTCGAGCACCTGCTCGTCGTGGGTGGAAATCATGCAGGTGACGCCGACCGCATGGAAGGCGCGCAGGGCGTCGAGCACCTTGTCGGCGCTGGCGCGGTCGAGGTTGGCGGTCGGCTCGTCGGCCAGGATGATCTGCGGCCGGTTGACGATGGCGCGGGCGATCGCCACGCGCTGCTGCTCGCCGCCGGACAGTTCGAGCGGCAGGTCGCGCGCGCGCTCGAGCAGGCCGACCTTGTCGAGCGCGGCGCGGGCGCGCTGCTCGGCCTGCGCCTTGGAGGCGCC
>JARXKM010000457.1 GCA_030272785.1 Pseudomonadota bacterium | reverse complement strand
CCGGGCGTCCGGTGCCGCTGCTGACGACCTTCCTGATCAACCGCGTCTAAGCGGCGAGCGCACAAAAAAGGGCTGCCGGCGCATCCGCCGGCGGCCCTTTTTTACGTTTGCGCCACGCTCGCCCGCGACCGCGGCGATCAGTACAGCGGCGTCGCCGCGCCGCCTGGCTCGGCGTCGGGCGCGCGCGCGCCGGCCAGCGGGCGCAGGATCACCGTCAGCGTCAGCGGATAGTCGAAGCCGGCGCCGGAATGGCGGTCGACATAGTAGCCCAGCCCCGCGCTGAGGGCCACGTTGCCGATCAGGTTAGCGGTGCTCACGTGCGAAGCGACCGCTTCGCGCGTGGCGCCGACACCGTCCTTCTTGCAGTCGATGGCGAGGTCGTCGACGCTCTTGCGGATCGTCACGCGGCCCGGCGCCATCACAAACCAGCGGCCCGCCTGGTTCGACAACACGCAGCCGACGCCGCTCACCTCGTGGTGATCGAGCACGGCGCGCACCAGCACCTCCTGCTGGTTCGAGTCGGTCAGCGTGGCGCAGCCGGACATGGCCGCGGCGGCCAGCAGCGCGGCGGCGGCGGCGGCGGCGGCGGGTAGGAAGTTCATGGCAGTGGTCCGTTGGTTGATCTTGCAGTTGATCCTGCACTATTAACGGCAGCCGGACCGCATTCGTGAATCGGCGCTACTGCAGCGGGATCGGCTGGGTGGCCGGCACCGGCACGGCGGTGACGCTGTTCTTTGGGCTGCCCTCGATCAGGCGGTCCGAATACACCAGGTAGACCAGCGCGTTGCGCTTCGGGTCGACCATGCGCACCACCCGCACGTGCTTGAAGAAGACCGAGGCGCGCTCGGAAAATACCTCCTGCTGGCGCGGCACCTTGCCGGCGAACGACAGCGGGCCGACCTGGCGGCAGGCCACCGACGACTCGGCCTTGTCTTCGGCCAGGCCGATGGCGCCCTTGATGCCGCCGGTCTTGGCGCGCGACAGGTAGCAGCTCACGCCGCCCACCAGCGGATCGTCGAACACCTCGACGACGACCTTGTGATCGGGGCCGATCAGCCGGAACGCGGTATCGACGGCGCCGATGGTTTCGGCCGCTGCGCTCAGGGCCATGGCCGACAGCGCCAGGCCAGCGACTGCGAGAGTCCATTGCATAGCATATCCCGGGACGGAGAGGTTGGCCGCGGCGGCACGCCGCATCAGCCCAACGGTGCGAAGCGCGGCAGCAATGCGCCGTCGACCTCGATCAACTCGAAGAACACTTCTTTGGGCCGGGTCCAGATCGAACCGTCGGCCGCGCGGTACACCACCATGTCGGACAGGTCCGATTCGAGCGTGGCCATGCACACCAACTCGTACAGGCCGCCCTTGTAATGCCGGTACTGCATCTAGCGCTCCGCTTTGTCTTCCGCCAGCGCCTTCTGCTTCTTCTTCAGGCTCTGGATGACCTTGAGCGCGCCTTCGATGCCGGCGGTGTCGTCCAGGTCGCTGAAAGCGTCCAGCACTTCATTGAGCACCCGGTTGCGCATCGCCGCCTCTTCGGGCGAGCCCTGCAGCGCTTTCTGCGCCATCGGCCGGCCCGGCTCGGCTGCCACTTCCTTCTGCGCCGGCTTGGCGGCGGCCTTCGGCGCAACTGCCGCCGTTTTGCCATGCGCCAGCGCCGCCTGCCAGATTACCCAGCGGCGTTGCGTTTCGAATACGAGGTATTCCTCAGGCTTGTCCTCACGGCGGCGTACGATGTGACCATCGCGTTGTGCCCACGCCTCGAATGCATTGCGCATCTTTATCCTTTACCAATGCTGTAGTCGCACTTCGTACTGTAGAAACTGCACCACGTAAAAACGGTTGCAGTCTGCTTAATTCCACATTGACCGCGCAACGCCGATCATCACTATTGCTGAAAAAAGTTGCCTGTTGCCGGTATTGACGTTCAATATCGCCATCATACATCCAGCGTTATAAAAATGCAATTTTTCATTCCCTGTCAGTAACAATAGTATAGATTCTCTATTTTGTCTGCCTATTGTTACACATTGCTACATTTAGCGCCCGGGTGGGTCAAATTGACAACACTTTTCGCGCAGCGCCCGCGCCGCCACCGTCCAGGCGCCGTCACCGTTGATCCACACCGCGCTGCCGTCCTGATGCAAGCGGGTACCCAGTTGCGCGCGCTGGGCGCCCGCCGCAGTTCGCCGGCCGCGCACCCCGGCGGCGGCGCATCGCTCGCCGGCATGGCGTTTTGCGTGCGGCGCCATCAACGCGTGCGCCAACGCCGCGGAACGTATATGCTGCCGTTTCGGCAGAGCTTGGCGATGGCGACCGGCACGACCGGTCGGCAACGCCGCTCCCATCACACGCATTGATTACGCACGAGGCCCGGATAGTGAAGATAGCAACCTGGAACGTCAACTCCCTGAAAGTTCGCCTGCCGCACCTGTTGCAATGGCTGCAAGAAAACCCGGTCGACGTGCTGTGCTTGCAAGAGACCAAGCTCACCGACGACAAATTCCCGGTCGCCGAAATCCACGCGGCCGGATACCAGGTTGCCTTCAGCGGGCAGAAAACCTACAACGGCGTGGCGATCCTGTCGAAGCTGCCGATCAGCGACGTCGTCAAGAACAATCCGCGCTACGACGATGCGCAGCAGCGCATCCTGGCTGCCACCATCGACGGCGTGCGCATCATCTGCGCCTATGTGCCGAACGGGCAGGCGGTCGACTCCGACAAGTACGACTACAAGCTGGCGTGGCTGGCATCGTTGAACGAATGGCTGGCCGACGAACTGCGCGAGCACGCGCAGCTGGCGATTTTGGGCGACTACAACATCGCCCCGGAAGACCGCGACGTGCACGATCCGGCCGAGTGGGCCGGCCAGGTGCTGTGTTCGGACAAGGAGCGCGCCGCGCTGAACGGCCTGATCGCGCTGGGACTGACCGATTCGTTCCGGTTGTTCGAGCAGGCCGACAAATCGTACAGCTGGTGGGACTACCGGCAACTGGCGTTTCGGCGCAACCGCGGGCTGCGTATCGACCACATCCTGCTGTCGGCTGCGCTGGCCGGCCGCTGCAGCGCCTGCGCGATCGACCGCGCCCCGCGCAAGTGGGAGCAGCCGTCCGACCACGCGCCGGTGATCGCCACGATCGACCAGGCCGCTGCGTAACCTTTTACCCTGGGGTCAG
>JARXKM010000084.1:1535-17193 GCA_030272785.1 Pseudomonadota bacterium | reverse complement strand
GCGCCAGGTCTTCGATCGAGTAGATGTCGTGGTGCGGCGGCGGCGAAATCAGGCCCACGCCCGGCACCGAGAAGCGCAGGCTGGCGATGTATTCGGACACCTTGTGGCCGGGCAGCTGGCCGCCTTCGCCGGGCTTGGCGCCCTGCGCCATCTTGATCTGGATCTGGTCGGCCGAGTTCAGGTACTCGGCGGTGACGCCGAAGCGGCCCGACGCCACCTGCTTGATGCGCGAGCGCAGCGAGTCGCCGTCCTTGAGCGGGATGTCGACCACCACGTTGGAGGCGCCGATCACCGATGCCATGGTCTGGCCCTGCTTGATCGGGATGCCTTTCAGTTCCTGGGTGTAGCGGGCCGGGTCTTCGCCGCCCTCGCCGGTATTCGACTTGCCGCCGATGCGGTTCATGGCGATCGCCAGGGTGGCATGCGCCTCGGTCGAGATCGAGCCGAGCGACATGGCGCCGGTGGCGAAGCGCTTGACGATTTCCTTGGCCGGCTCGACTTCGTCGAGCGCGATCGCGCGGGTCGGGTCGAGCTTGAATTCGAACAGGCCGCGCAAGGTCAGGTGGCGGCGGCTCTGGTCGTTGATCAGCTGCGCATATTCCTTGTAGCTGGAGAAGTTGTTGGCGCGCGTGGCGTGCTGCAGCTTGGCGATCGCGTCCGGCGTCCACATGTGTTCCTCGCCGCGTACGCGGAAGGCGTATTCGCCGCCGGCGTCGAGCGCGTCGGCCAGGGTCGGGTCGTTGCCGAACGCCAGCGCGTGCAGGCGCAGCGCTTCCTCGGCCACTTCGAACACGCCGATCCCTTCGACCGACGACGAGGTGCCCTTGAAGTACTTGTCGACCAGCGACTTGTTCAGGCCGATCACTTCGAAGATCTGCGCGCCGCAGTACGACATGTAGGTCGAGATGCCCATCTTCGACATCACCTTCATGAGGCCCTTGCCGATCGCCTTGGTGTAGTTGTAGACGGCGGTGTCGGCCGACAGGTCGCCGGTCAGGCTGTGCGCCAGTTCGACCAGCGTTTCCATCGCCAGGTAGGGGTGCACGGCTTCGGCGCCGTAGCCGGCCAGCAGCGCGAAGTGGTGGGTCTCGCGCGCCGAGCCGGTTTCCACCACCAGGCCGGTGGAGGCGCGCAGGCCGCGCCCGACCAGGTGCTGGTGGATGGTCGAGGTGGCCAGCAGGGCCGGAATGGCGACCTGGTCGACCGACACATTGCGGTCCGACACGATCAGGATGTTGTGGCCCGACTTGACGGCGTCGACCGCTTCGGCGCACAGCGAGGCGAGCGAGGCTTCGATGCCTTCCTTGCCCCAGGCGACCGGGTAGCAGATGTTCAGCTCGTACGACTTGAACTTGCCGCCGGTGTGGGCGCTGATGGCGCGCAGGCGCGCCATGTCGTCAAAGCCGAGCACCGGCTGGGCCACTTCGAGGCGCATCGGCGGGTTGACGTTGTTGGTGTCGAGCAGGTTCGGCTTGGGGCCGATGAACGACACCAGCGACATCACCATCGCTTCGCGGATCGGGTCGATCGGCGGGTTGGTGACCTGGGCGAACAGCTGCTTGAAGTAGTTGTACAGCGGTTTGAGCTTGTTCGACATCACCGCCAGCGGCGAGTCGTTGCCCATCGAGCCGGTCGCTTCCTCGCCCAGCAGGGCCATCGGCGCCATCAGGAACTTCAGGTCTTCCTGGGTGTAGCCGAACGCCTGCTGGCGGTCGAGCACGCTGGCGGGGGTCTTCTCGCCCTGCGCCGGCGCGTCGTCCTTGGCGCGGTTGTGCGCCAGCTGGCTTTCGGTCAGCTTGATCTCGCCCAGCTTGATGCGCACCGAGTTGATCCACGCCTTGTACGGCTTGGCGTTGGCGTAGGTGTCCTTGAGTTCCTTGTCGTCGATGATGCGGCCCGCTTCGAGGTCGATCAGGAACATCTTGCCAGGCTGCAGGCGCCACTTCTGGATGATCTTCGATTCGGGGATCGGCAGCACGCCGGACTCGGACGCCATCACCACCAGGTCGTCGTCGGTGACGATGTAGCGGGCCGGACGCAGGCCGTTGCGGTCCAGGGTGCCGCCGATGTGGCGGCCGTCGGTGAAGGCCATCGCGGCCGGGCCGTCCCACGGCTCCATCATGGCCGCGTGGTATTCGTAGAAGGCGCGCCGGTTGTCGTCCATCATGCCGTGGTTTTCCCACGCTTCCGGGATCATCATCATCATCGCCTGGGCGATCGGGTAGCCGGCCATGATCAGCAGTTCGAGCGCGTTGTCGAAGCAGGCGGTATCGGACTGGCCTTCATAGATCAGCGGGAACAGCTTTTGCAGGTCTTCGCCCAGCACGGCCGACTTCATCACGCCTTCGCGCGCGCGCATCCAGTTGAAGTTGCCCTTGACGGTGTTGATCTCGCCGTTGTGGGCGATCAGGCGGTACGGGTGGGCCAGCGGCCATTCGGGGAACGTGTTGGTCGAGAAGCGCTGGTGCACCAGCGCCAGCGCCGAGATGCAGCGCGGGTCCTGCAGGTCTTTATAGTAGACGCCGACCTGGTCGGCCAGCAGCAGACCCTTGTACACGATGGTGCGCGCCGACATCGACGGCACGAAGAATTCTTTGCCGTGCAGCAGCTGCAAGGCCTGGATGGCGTGGCCGGACGACTTGCGGATCACGTACAGTTTGCGCTCGAGCGCGTCGGTGACCATGATGTCCGGGCCGCGGCCGATGAAGATCTGACGGATCACCGGCTCCTTGGCGCGCACGGTCGGCGACATCGGCATGGTTTCGTCGAGCGGCACGTTGCGCCAGCCCAGCACGACCTGGCCTTCAATGCGCGCGGCGCGTTCGATTTCCTGTTCGCAGGCGATGCGCGAGGCGTTTTCCTTCGGCAGGAAGACCATGCCGACGCCGTATTCGCCAGGCGGCGGCAGTTCGATGCCCTGCTTGGCCATCTCGTCGCGGTAGTACTGGTCGGGGATCTGGATCAGGATGCCGGCGCCGTCGCCCATCAGCTTGTCCGCGCCGACCGCGCCGCGGTGATCGAGATTTTTCAGGATCAACAGGCCTTGTTCGATGATGGAGTGGCTCTTGTTGCCCTTGATGTGGGCGATGAAACCGACGCCGCAGGCATCGTGTTCATTCGAGGGATCGTATAAGCCTTGGGCAATCATGTGCGTTCTCCACAACTATTTCGGGTGAAGGTCGAGAATAGTGCAATGCAGCAGAAATTTCAACTGGAACAATTAGGGTCGGAGTCGAATTAAGTTCGCCCATGTCGCCGGCATAATTAAATGGGGACATGGTGATGACATGCTTACGCTGCGGGAGGATTGACCTTGAACGGCCGTCCGCGCTTGGCCGGCAGCACCTGGCGCTGCGCCTGTTTCTCCAGAGTGGCCTTGAACGCGTCCGATCCCAGCGGCCAGCCCTTCAGCACCGCCCGGTCGATCACCGCCAGTTGCGACGCCGTCAGCGCGCGCTCGGTCAGCGCCTGGTAGGCCGCCTCGCGCTGGAACGGCGTGTTGCCTAGCGCCCAGAACAGCGCGTGATCGTTGACCACCGGGTCGGACTGCACGCCGGCATGGTGCGCGTAGCTCGACCAGGGATAGTCGAGCGCATCGGCAGCCAGTTGCGCGCGCACCGGAGTGGTTTCGATATATTGGCTGCATTGCAAGAAATACGCGGCCGCGTCGATCACCGAGGTCTTGAAGCGCCCCTGGAACAGGCTGCCTGAGCGGGCGTACTTGGCGTTGTACCACGGCACATAGTAGCGGCCGACGCGCTGCATGGTCAGCGCCAGGCCGGCCTCGTCGGCGGGCGTGGCCAGCAGCTGCAGGTGGATCGGCATCAGCACATAGGCGTGGACGGCGACCTTGTATTCGCGCGCGCTGTCCTTGAGCCAGCCGAGGAAGCGCTGGTAATCCTCGGCTTCGCGGAAGATCGGCTGGACGTCGTTGCCTTGCTGGATGACGTGGTGAGGGTAATGCGGGATGATCAGGCGGGGCAGGCGGGCCATGGCGGTCATAAGGGCAGAGGATCGTCGATTCTACCGGATCGCGCCCACCATGTCCCTATTTTAATCGATGGCCGAGTATAAATGGATCGACCCTGTCCCTATTTGCACAAAGCTTCAGGATATTTCGGGACATTTGCGCCGAATGTTGGGGTTCCTGGCGGCCTCTTCCATGCGGGCCTTGGTGTTTGCATCTAATCTTGGCAGGCGCTTACCCGGAACACTCAAGATCCGGCCAGTCGAATCGGCTGCCTGTTTTGCCACCCGATTATGACAGCGTGAAGCCGGCCGACAGGCTGTAGCCCTCGCCGTACGCGCTGCGCAGCGGCAGGTCCTGGCCGAGCCCGCTGCGGGCCTTCTTGCGCAGCCGGTACACCAGCATGTCGACGCGCCGGCTGGCGTCCGGGTCATCGCCACCCATGCCGGCGACGATCACCTGGCGCGGCACCGGCCGGGTGTTGATCGTCAGCAGGTGCAGGAAATTGCACTCTTTTTCCGTCAGGTCGATCACCGCGCCCATCAGTTCGAGCTGGCGCGCGCTGACGCGCAGGTTCCACTTGCTCGGCGTCGGCACCGGCTCTTGCGGACGCACGCGCCGGTCCAACGCCTCGATGTGGGCGGCCAGCTCCGGGAACTTGATCGGTTTGGTCAGGTAATGGTCGGCGCCCAGGCGCAGCCCGAGGATGCGGTTGTCGAACGCGACCCGGCCGGTCAGCACCAGCAGGCCGATCTCGGGATACAGCTGGCGCATGCGGGGAATCACGTTGAAGCCGTCTTCGTCGGGCAGCCCGAGGTCGAGCACGACGACCGCGGCCGGCGTCTTGGTCAGCGCGGCCCACATGGCGCCGGCGGTGGTGGCGATCGTCACTTCATGATCGAGCTCGGTGAGGAACTCGGCCATGTCGCCGGCGTAGTCGCCGTTGTCTTCAACGATCAGTATTTGCGTCATGGGTTGGCCATTTTTTCTTGATTCATTAACCCAGGGTGTTTTTGACAACCTGCGCCAACCGGTGATTGTTACCGGAATTATCACTCCTGTTACCGCCAGATGCAACATTTTTCCCAGCCAACTCGCGCAGCGGCAGCCAGACGCGAAATTCGGCGCCTTGCGGCAGCGCGTTGCGCACGCTCAGCGCGCCGCCGTGGATTTCGACCACCGAGCGCGCCATATACAGTCCCAGCCCGGCGCCGGAGCGGGCGCCGGCGTTGCTGCCGCGCCGCGACTTGGCAAAGATGGCCTCGGTGTCGGCAGCCGGCACGCCCTCGCCATGGTCGCGCACCAGCAACTCGATGCCGCCGTCGACGCATTGGCCGGACAGCGCGATCGGCGCATCGGCGGGCGCGTATTGCAAGGCGTTATCTACCAACACTTTCAGAACCAGCCGCAATCCCTGCGGCTGGCAGCGCAGCGCGGCGGGCAGGTCGGCGGCCGTCACGCTGGCCAGGCGGCCGGCCGCGCGCACCAGTAGGGCGGCCTCGTCGAGCAACTGGCGCGGGTCGATGCGGTCGTCCGGGCGCCGCGCGCCGATGTGCTCGATGCGGTCGGGCGACAGGTATTCGTCGAGCATGCCGATCAGCCGCTCGACGGCGGTGGCGATGCGCCGGTAGCGGTCGCGGGTCGGCTGGTCGGCGTTGACGCCGGTAACTTCCAGGCGCTGGACGGCGCCGTCGATGCTCGACAATGGGGTGCGGAATTCATGGTTCAGCATGCTCGCGAAGCGGCGCTGGCCAGCCTCGTGCTCGCGCCGCGCCGACAGGTCGCGCAGGATGCCGACCAGTTGCGTGGGTCGGCCGGCCTGGTCGACCTGCACGCTGGAGATGACTTCGAGCGGCACCAGCGGGCCGTCGCGGTGGGCGACGTCGAACTGGCGCACCAGCCGCAGGCGCGACAGGTCGCCGGCGGCGAGCCGGGCCAGGCGCTCCGGCAGGCCGGCGCACAGCGCCCTCAACGGACCGTCCGGGCCGTCCGACGCGGCCGGATCCGCCAGCTGGCGCTGGAAAGTCTCGACGCCGTAGCCGAGCAGCGTCTCGACCGCCGGGCTGATGTAGGTCGGCAGGCCGCTGCCGCAATCGACGATCCAGGCGACGTCGCCCGCGATCTCGGCAATGACGCGGAAGCTCTCGGCGCTGGCACTGGGGGGCATCGGCTGCGCTCCTATTCTTCGAGCGGCGCGAAGATCGCCTGCAGGTCTTCCTGCGTCAACACCATCTTGTGCGACTCGCCGTCGGCCAGGATCGACTGCGCCAGGTCCGACTTCTTCTGCTGCAGCAACTGGATTTTTTCTTCCAGCGTGCCCTTGGCGATCAGCTTGTAGACGAACACCGGCTTGTCCTGGCCGATGCGCCAGGCGCGGTCGGTGGCCTGGTTCTCGGCCGCCGGGTTCCACCACGGATCGTAATGGATCACGGTGTCGGCCGCGGTCAGGTTCAGGCCGACCCCGCCCGCTTTCAGGCTGATCAGGAAAATCGGCACCGCGCCCTGCTGGAAGGCGGCCACCTGGGCAGCGCGGTCCTTGGTGTCGCCGGTCAGCAGCGCATACGGGATGCGGCGCGCGTCGAGTTCTTCCTGGATCAGCGCCAGCATGCTGGTGAACTGCGAGAACACCAGGATCTTGCGGCCTTCGTCGAGCAGGTCGTCGACCATCTGCATCAGGTCGATCAGCTTGGCCGAGCCGCTGTCCTTCTTCTTTTGCGGCAGCGCCTTGACCAGCCGCGGGTCGCAGCACACCTGGCGCAGTTTCAGCAGCGCCTCGAGGATCACGATCTGGCTGCGCGCCACGCCCTTCTTGTCGATCTCGTCGCGCACCTTCTTGTCCATCGCCAGGCGCACCGTCTCGTACAGGTCGCGCTGGGCGCCCGACAGTTCGACCTTGCGCACCATCTCGGTCTTGGGCGGCAGCTCCTTTGCGACGTTGTCTTTGGTGCGGCGCAGCAGGAACGGCTTGATGCGGCGGTTCAGCAGCGCGCGCCGCAGGCCGTCGTCCTGGCGCTCGATCGGATGGCGGAACTGGCTGTTGAAGGTCTTCTCGTCGTTCAGCAGGCCCGGCAGCAGGAAGTGGAACTGCGACCACAGTTCGCCCAGGTGGTTCTCGAGCGGCGTGCCGGTCAGGCACAGGCGGTGGCGTGCGTTGAGCAGGCCGGCGCTCTGGGCCGCCTTCGAGCGGTTGTTCTTGATGTAGTGCGATTCGTCGAGGATCACCAGGTGGTAGGCGTGCTCGCGCAGCTTTTCCTCGTCGCGCGGCAGCAGCGCGTAGGTGGTCAGCACCAGGTCGCACTGGTCGATCTGGTCGAACAGGGCGAGCCGCTCCTTGCCTTGCAGCAGCAGCACGCGCAGGCCGGGGGCGAAGCGGGCCGCCTCCTCCTGCCAGTTGGTCATCAGGCTGGTCGGGGCGATCACCAGCGCCGGGCTGGTCAGGCGGCCGGCTTCCTTCTCGACCAGGATGTGGGCCAGGGTCTGCACCGTCTTGCCCAGGCCCATGTCGTCGGCCAGGATGCCGGCCAGCTCGTATTCGCGCAGGAACTGCATCCACGCCAGGCCGTCGGCCTGGTAGTCGCGCAAGGTGGCCTGCAGGCCGGCCGGGGCGGCCACCTTCTGCACCGAGCCGAACAGGCTGAGCTTGCGGCCGGTCTCGCGCAGCTGCTCGCCGCCGAACCAGCGCAGCTGCGTGCCGCGCGCCAGTTCCTCGAGCCGGCCGGCATCGAGCGTGGACAGGCGCACGCGGTTCTTGATCTTGTCGCTGAAATACAACTCGCCGAGGGTGCCGAGGATGGGTTTGAGGCGCCCCCACGGCAGCGCCACGCGCAGGCCGTCGGGCAGGGTGGCGAGCATCTGGTCGGCGTCGGCGTGGGCGGCCAGCACGTCCGGGTCGAAGTCGCTCGGCGCGCTGCGGATCAGTTGCACCAGCACCGGCAGCAGCGGCACCCGCTTCTGGTTGACCACGATGCCCAGCTCCAGCTCGAACCAGGCGTTGCCCGCCTCGGCCGGCTGCTCGATCTGGGCGTACCAGTCCTCCACCGCGACGACGTCGTAGCGGTAATGCTTGGAGCGCTGCACGTGCCAGCCGGCCGCCGCTAGGGCCTCGAGCTCGGCGGCGGCGAAACGCAGCCAGTGCGCCTGGCTGTCGAGCTGCAGTGCGCCTGCCAGGCCGCTCAGCGGCGCGGTGGCCGGCTTGCGAAATCCCAGCGCGGCCAGGGTGGCCAGCGCGCGTGCCTCGGCGGCGACGTCGCGCGCGATCACTTCGGTGACGTCGCCGACCTGGCGCACCACGCGCTGGGCCGGATCGAACGAGACGCGCTCGCCGTCGTAGTCGTACGACAGCACCGCGACGTCGTGCCAGCGCTGGGTGGTGCCGTCGGCCAGCTGGAGCGCGTCGAGCAGCAGGTAGGGACGCGGCGTGACGTCGTCGCGCAGGCGCTGGGTGAGCGGCTGCGGCAGCGGCATCAGCTGCTGCAGGCCGTGCGCCAGCAACTGCTGCGACACGCGCCGCTTGTCGCTGCCGGTCAGCGCCGGCGCCTGCGCCACCAGCGCCTGCAGTTCGGCCAGCGAGATGTCGACGCCGCCGCGGTTCAGTTCCAGCGCGCCGCACGACAGGTTGTCGATGTACCACGGCGGATCGGTCGGCAGCATGTAGTCGATCTGGTCGGCCGCGCTGTGGGTGGCGCCGGGCGCCGGCGCCACCTGCCAGGCGAGCCGCACGCTGCGCCCTTCGTCGCGCCACACCAGGTCGGCCTTGCGCACCGGGCCGGCCTGCAGCGGATAGATGAGGCCGCCGGCCATGTCGGTCCACGAGTTGGCCCACAGCAGCTTGTCTTGCTCGAGCAACATCTGCAGCAGGATCGCGCCGATCTTGCCCTTCGGCTCGGTGGCGGTGCTGGTCTGCGAGGCACCGCTGCGCATGGCGATGAAAAAGCGCACCAGGTCCTCGTCGACCCCTTCGAGGTAGGCGGGCGGCGCCGACAGCAGCGAGAACACTTCGGACACCGGGCTGGCGGCGGCCACTTCGCCGTTCGGCCGCAGGCGCGCCTTGCACAGGCACAGCGCGACGTGGCGCCCGCCGCTGGTGGGCGCGAGCACGTAGACGAACTTGTACTGGGCCAGCTTGGGATCCTTGATTTCGGCGTTCAGCTTGGGACGCGGGTGAGCGGCCGCTTCGACCCGCTGCAGCCAGCTGGCGACCGGCGCCGGCAGCGCGTTGCCGTGTGTGGCAGGCAGCGCCGGCGCGGCCGCCGGAGGAGCGTCAAGGGAATCGTCGCGCATTAAATCCATAGGGTGCATTGAACTGTGCATTCTGTATCAAAAAAGGCAAGAGCCGATATTATCCGTCATCCGTGCTGGCTTGTTTCGTTCGGGATCGTACCTTAAAGCAAACTTTACCGGGCGGTATCTCCTGGCCGCCCGACCGCGCAAGCACCGCCGCGCGGCCCTTGCCGCCGCCGTCCGATGCGCTGGTCTGACATCATGGCCTCAAACCGCCGCCAAGACAAGCCGCTCAGCGTGGCAGGGGCGGGCCGGCTCTGCTGTGGGCGGGCTGAGCCGCTGTCGTATTTGCGCCACCGGTGGCGTGGCGCAATGTTGATTCAGATTAATCTTCGGGGGCAATTAGGAAGGACGTGGATTTGAAACGCATAACTGCCGAAGCGCGCAAAATCAAGATGTTCTAGCAAGCCAGAGATCAGCAGGATTCTTGTCGCGTGAATCATTGCGCGACCAAATGGTGTCATCGGACAAGGAGCGTTCTCAAGGACCAAGTGCAGGACATGGAGCGGAAATGTGCGGCGTTGGCGCACGGGCATATCGTCGGCACAAAGATTACGAAGCGCACCTATTTTCGATAAATTTTCTCTCGCTCCTGCCATTCGCGCTTTCCTGGATCATAGTATCTTCGTTCTATCCATTCGTAGTTAAAGTTCAAGCCAAGCAGAATTCTGTCGTTCACCTCCAAGACCTCCGCTATAGCTTCCACCGGATATTCTGTTGTCTTTTCGGCTTGCCCGGGCATTTTTTCGACGACTTGTCGCACGGACAAAGGGGGAGTTACAATATGGTCAAGGGCACCATCCTGCCTGATAGCGACCGCATTCGCGGGACGTGAGTATTGCTTATCGCTATAATGCAATACGACGATCAATAAATTGGAAGTGCTATCGATGGCAGCAATAATCGGCGAGTTAAATCGAAGGACTCGCCGACATCCGTCTTTATCAATCCACTGAATAGTCTGCATGTCGCCCATAAGAACTTTCTTTGCCAATTTTGTATGGCCAAAATATGGATTATCGATATCCAACGGATTCACCGGTGCAGATATTCCAGAAATATCCACGTATCTAATATCATTAAAATTATTCATAATATTTCAGGGTTAGGGGTTGGAACCAGAAAATCACGCCAATTCAGGCTTCGATCAAGCATTAATTCCCATTGCTGAGCACCGCCGGGGTAGCTATCGTAGGGTGGCTTCTTTGAAGTTAGCGGCCCAGCCTGGCCTTCCCTAACTGGAATGGGAGCCTTGACTGTATACTCTTGGAGAACACAACAGTTGCTTCCAGGTGCTTTGAATTCTTCCAACAACGCAAGTTCTTTACGCGCATCAGCGAGGTTTGTGTATCGTTTTGCAGTGGCCCACCCTCCTGGACTGGTAGCGTCCTTCAAGTTTACCATATAGATTTTTGTGCCCGGGTTTAGCCAAGTGTCAATTACTTCCTTTGCCGACCACGGTGGATAAGCCCCGGGATGCCTCGCCAGATTTTCTGCGTTGGCAACAGCACCGCTGCGCGTTTTGCCGGGTGTGAATTTTCCGAACCAAGACTCAGTAATTGCAGCAGCGGTGGCCGCCTTTTGCGCGACTGCACTATCCTTAAAGATGAGCTTTACTAGCTTCGCTACCTTCGGCGCCCCGATTCCGGCAGTACCGACGCTCGCAGCCGCGACGGCGCTCCCAAACCCTTTCGCAAGTATATCCCCGGCGTCCTGCAAATCCTTCTCGCACTTCGCGTTGATAACCAATGATGAAGAATCGTAGATCCCGGATATCACATCCCAGACCGCCTTGCCCACGAACAGATAGCCGATTCCTGCGATGGCAACGTCAGCGGCCCATCCGTAACCAGCAACATGTCCTCCTGCCCAGATGCCGAAAATCGCAGCCGTAGTAGCCAACGAAGCGGGACTGACCATCTCCTTCAGGGCATCCCCCAGCTCACCGGGATATTTGTCGGCGACGCGTTCAATCACATACTTGAGCCTTTCGGCGAAAGTCCATGTGCTGACCGCGCCGGCGGGTTTGCTCTGGAGTCCCAGCGGATCCAGACGATTGACGGGATTGTTGTCCGCAAACACGTAAGGGTTGCCGCCTCCAGCCAGGCCGCTCGGATCCGCGCTCAGATAACGGCCACTCGCCGGAAGAAGGTAGCGACGGTAGTTGTAATGCAGTTGAGTTTCTTCGTCAAAATACTGATTCGATCCGCGCAGATTCAACATGACGTTGCTATCAGCGTGGATCACTGCCTCGCCGAAGCCACTTACTTCAGCCCGCCAGACAGTGCGCTTGCCTTCATCGACCAAAGCGCGCGGTGCGCCCGTGTGGTCGGCAACGATGGCGAATACATCGGTGCGATGCGCTTGTGCCGCCGCCCGGGTCAGGCTGGTTGGAACAGCCCCGAGCGCCTTTCCGACAAGCGATTCGCTGGCGTGTGCCCGCGCCTGTAGCAAGGCGATCGGACGACTCCCGCCAGTGTCGTCGAGCCATACATACTGGCGCGTGACGGTGATTGCGCCGGCGTCCGGTTCTGCTTCCGCGACCAGTTGTTGTCCATCGTAGAAGAAGTACGTGACGGATTTTTGATTGTTGGCGTAGCTGATCTTCTTGATGCGTTCGCCGAAGGGGTTGTAGGCATATTCGGCGATCGGCTTGCCCGCCCGTGCCACGGCAACTAGGCGCTGCTGGCTATCCCAGCGGTAACTGGTGTCGCCGATCTGACTGACGCTGCCAGCGGCGTTATAGGAATACGGCACGCTTCGGCCGGCCGTTTGCGCTTCCAGTATCTGGTTGCCAGTGGCGCCGATACGGTAGCGCGTCAGCATCTTGTCGGTCAGTTGCGCGAGCAAATTGCCACCGGCGTCATAGGCATAGCCACGCGGATCGGCCGGTTTGCCTGTTCCGGCGTGCCCGGCCATCCGGCCGAACAAATCATACGCATAGCTTGCGCGTATGGCAGTTGCGCCGACCGGTTCGCGCAGCACCAATTGCCCGGCCGTATCGCGTCGGTGGCTCTCTTCCCAAACGCCCGGGCTGCCTATCCGCCTGATATGGCCGCCCAGATCCAATTCGCGCACAAAGGCCAGTCCGTTTGCCAGTTGATAGCGCTGCCGGGCGTACCCATCGTCGGCATCGTTCAGGCCTTCAAGCAGCACGGTTCGACCAATCAAATCCTGACGCGAAATGCCTGCCAGCAGTCCTGCCTTGGGGTGCATGGCGCTGTGATAGCGATATAGCAGAACCTGACCGTCAGGCAGCGTTTTTTGCTTGAGCTGGCCTCTCTCGTCATATTCATAAGCTGTCGTGAAACGACGACCGTCGATCACCCTGGCGTGCGTTAGCAGACGCATCGCGCTGTCGTAGCTGTAATGTTCCTCGCCGCCGGGAAACCGGATCGTCGCGGGGCGACCGGACATGCCGTAGCGGACCGTGGTGATGCCCTCCGGCGCGATCTGTTCGATGACCCGTCCGGCCGGGTCGTACCGATAGCGGATCGTGATTGCCTGCGCTGTTCCATATCCCGTGATCTTGCTGACAAGGTGGTCGGCGGCGTCGTGGCGGAATATCGTCGTGCCAGTATCGGGACTGTCGGCCCGAACCAGGCGGCCGAAATCGTCATGGATGAACGCGTTGCTGCTCCCGCGCGCGTCGACGAAACGGCTTAGTCTTCTTATCTTGTCATGAATGAGGCGAATTGCGTTGTTGTTGGGGTCGAATAGCGTCTCAGGGAGATTGTCACCACTCACCGGCTCGCTCGCTGCGCGACTCGGGTCAGCCAGCTCGCTGCGCGGTGGCGCGTCGGGGTCCGCTGCCGGACGCGACAGGTCTGCTTGCTGCGCCACACTGCCGTCAGGGTTGAGCAGATAGCGCGCGAGCATGTCGCCTTCGGTGTCGCGGCTGATGCGCACCCGGTTGTTCTGCGCATCGAAAATATCGCTAACGCGGCCGTCTGCGCCGTATGCAAGGTTCACAGTTTGTCCGGTTGAATGGCGCGCACTTGCAAGCTGACCTAGCGCGTCGTATGTCAGAAATTCGTTGACGCCAGCCACGCTACGCCTGATGAGATGGCCGCGCGTATCGAACTCGTAGCCGAGCTGGAGACCACCAGGCGCAATGATTCGCGTCACCCGACCTGCGCCGTCGCGCTCCAAAATGTCGGTGGCACGGCCACCGGGGGCGACGATGCGCGTGACCAATCCGTCGCGCCGGGTGTACAGCGCAAGTCCGCCTCGGTTTGGCGCATTCCGCGGCTCCGCGGCGTTGTCGCGTTGCTTGTCGTACTCAATGACCGTGATATCCGAATCGAGTGGACTGCTTGTTTTGCCGTTGGGCAACGGGCCGTCGATTTCGCTGAGCACGCTTTTGCCCCCCAGCACGGCGTAGCGGAATTTGGTTGTTCGCGAGATTTGTACCGCACCAGGCGCCCCCTCGATCACCGGTGCCCAACCAGATTCGGTCACGCTCACGGCTTGGCCGGCAGCGTTGTAGTCAATCCGCGTCAGCGCTTCCTTGCCAGGCACGACGCTTGGGCGCGCAATGACGGCAGGGGCAAATTTGTCGCCGATGTATTCGAAACGCGACTGCATCTGCGCCGCCCCCGGTTTGCCGTTCTGGTAGACAATCTTGCTCACGCTGACGGTGCGCCCCAGCTTATCGAGCTCGCTTTTTGTCGAGAAAATCGGCGCACCGGTCATGCTCAGCTTGGTGGTCTGGATCAATTGTCCCAGCGCGTTATAGGCATAGCGCATATTTGGCTCGCCGCAACCTGCACAGCCTGCGCCGCGCACTTCCAGCAGGCGGTATTGACCAGCAATGATCGTGTATAGATAGGTGGTCTCTTGCCCGAGGCTGTTGGAAATCACCGTGCGACCGGCGACACTGCGGTCCAGCGTGACTTGCGCAATTCCGGTACCCGGCATCAGCACGGCCGGCTTTAGTGGCGATCCGTCCGGGCCGGTTTGCAACCGCGCTGGCTCCCCCTTGACCGTTAAATTTGCCTTGCCGTCCGCGTCGTACCCATAAGTGGCGATTCGCCGCCTGAACAGCTTTCCATCGCTGCCGCGGCTTTCGATGCTGATGCCGGTCAGTCGCGTGGCGTACAGGGCATTTTCGAAGTGGTACAGCCTGGAACTCGCGGCACCGGCAGAAGTTGCGTCGCCGTTCGCATCACTTGGCGCGCTCACCTTGACGAGATTGGCCATCAAGAATTCCTTGCCGAGCGTCGAGCCTTTCGGCAACACGCTGCCATACTCGAACGTGAATCGGCCGACCGGGCTGTCGATGCTCTGTACGCCGCGGAAACGATCGCCTGCCTGTCCACGCGCAGCGTCGAGATAGTGCAACCGCAATTTCCTGCCTTGGGGATCGGTCACGCTGAGCAGCATTCCCCGGTGGTCGTGCTGCATGCTGACAAAGTGACCGTCCGGATCGGCGATCTGCACCAGCTTGCCCAGACTGTTGAAGCTGAGCGCCCGTCCGCTGGTCCAGGTCCAGGTATATTCATCGCCACGGCTCGTCTTGATCACGCGTATCGCGCCATCGCCGGGGTTGCTGCTGGTGCACAGGCTGGGGTCGGCTACATCGCGGTCGAAGATGATCCTTTTGCCATCTGCCTGCACAATCTGAACGGTACGCTTGCCGGGATACAAGTCCGTTTCATAGCTCAACTTCCAACCACGCCCGACGATACCGTTCGAACTGCGCGGACCGCTAAATACGCTGTTGTAGTGACGCACAATCTCCAGGCCCAGCACGCCCGGCAGCGCAGGCATATCGACCTCGCGCTGATATTTGTTGCCGGTCATCACGTTGATGGGATTACCTGCACCGACATCGATGCCTGTGCCACTGCCCTGTGTGGCAGGGCCAGCAATAGTGCAGGTGGCGCCGCCCGTTCCCGGCGAGCAGGTACCAGGTCCGGCGGGAGGTGGATTACCGATAGGAAAGCAACTGGACTTGGTCGGATCGCACGTACTGCCGGGCAGCGGAATTTGGGCCTGTGCCCCATCGGTTGACAGAAAAAGCCACAACGCTAAATTAACGACCAGAAAGCGAACACCGAGGTGATTCGACATTGGCGAGCTCGTTTTTAAAGTAGTTCAAGCCGTTGAGAAGGTTGTCGCAAGGACAAAACTGTGCGTCGGTTCCCTGCCTGATCACGTCACAGCGATTAGATGTCCGGCACCGCGAAAATGGTCGGCAAACATGAATCCAGTCGGTAATTATTGTCCGAGCGAATCCCTAGCGCTTGCGCAAGGTCAAGAAGGGTGCTGCTGGCCACCAGACTGGGGGAGGTTGCGTGCAATTCCGCGGGTTCATTTCCGTCTGGCGCACATGATTGCGCTTATGGCCGGCGAATTTCGATGCGCATCGCGCCTGTCAAGACTGGCGGTTTCTCCGCGATTGCGTAT
>JARXKM010000084.1:0-1435 GCA_030272785.1 Pseudomonadota bacterium | reverse complement strand
AATTTCGATGCGCATCGCGCCTGTCAAGACTGGCGGTTTCTCCGCGATTGCGTATCATTCCCCCCTTGACCCACCAGGATGTCCCCATGCTCCCTACTATCGAACAACGCCTCGCCATTGAACTTGCCGCCAAACCGGTGCAGGTCGCCGCCGCCATCGCCCTGCTCGACGAAGGCGCCACCGTGCCGTTCATCGCGCGCTACCGCAAGGAAGCGACCGGCGGCCTCGACGACATCCAGCTGCGCCTGCTGGAGGAGCGCCTGCGCTACCTGCGCGAGCTGGAGGACCGGCGCGCCGCGATCATCGCCTCGATCACCGAGCAGAACAAGATGACGCCGGCGCTGCTCGACGCCGTCACCCACGCCGTCGACAAGACCCGCCTCGAAGACCTGTACCTGCCGTACAAGCAGAAGCGCCGCACCAAGGCGCAGATCGCCATCGAGGCGGGCCTGGCGCCGCTGGCCGAGGGCTTGCTGGCCGATCCGACCATCCATCCTGAAGAGGAAGCGGCCAAGTACCTGCGCGAGGCCTTCACCAGCGACGACGGCAACAACCCCGGCGTGCTCGACACCAAGGGCGCGCTCGACGGCGCGCGCCAGATCCTGATGGAGCGCTTCGCCGAAGACGCCACCTTGCTGCAATCGCTGCGCGAGTACGTGCGCGAGCACGGCATCGTCGAGTCGAAAGTCGTCGCCGGCAAGCAGGACGAGGGCGAAAAATTCGCCGACTACTTCGACTATTCCGAAACGATCGGCACCATCCCGTCGCACCGCGCGCTGGCGCTGCTGCGCGGGCGCCGCGAAGGCATGCTCGACGTCATCCTGCGGCTCGACACCGAGGCAGAAAAACCGAAGTGGGATGCGCCGCACAATCCGTGCGAAGGCCGCATCGCCGCCCGCTTCGGCATCAAGAACCTGGGCCGCCCGGCCGACAAGTGGCTGGCCGACACGGCGCGCTGGACCTGGCGCGTGAAGAGCTTCATGCACCTCGAGACCGAGTTGATGGGCGCGCTGCGCGAAAAGGCCGAACTCGATGCGATCAACGTGTTCGCGCTGAACCTCAAGGCCCTGCTGCTGGCGGCGCCGGCCGGCCCGCGCGCCACCATGGGGCTCGACCCCGGCCTGCGCACCGGCGTCAAGGTGGCGGTGGTCGACGCCACCGGCAAGGTGGTCGACACCGCGGTGATCTACCCGCACCAGCCGCGCAACGACTGGGACGGCTCGCTGCACCTGCTCGGCCAGCTCGCGGCCAAGCACAACGTCTCGCTGATCTCGATCGGCAACGGCACCGCCTCGCGCGAGACCGACAAGCTCTCGCTCGACCTGATCAAGCTGCGCCCCGAACTCAAACTGACCAAGATCGTCGTCTCGGAAGCGGGCGCCTCGGTCTATTCGGCGTCCGAATTCGCCTCGCGCGAGCTGCCCGACATGGACGT
>JARXKM010000083.1:6365-17215 GCA_030272785.1 Pseudomonadota bacterium | reverse complement strand
GGCACGCCGATGGCCACGATTGATTTCAGATATGGTTAGCCGGAAGCCGCATATTACCCGCGCCCACGCCTGTGCCCGCGCCCGCGCCCACGCGAGGCAACGCTTCGCGCCTATCGATATGCGCATTCATTCGTTCGCCGGGCGCGCGTCACCGCCTACACTCGCTGCACCTTTTTCATGCAGAGTGTGGACCATGCCATTTCCCGCGTTAGACGATTATTTGCAGCGGCTGTCCGCCCCGGCGGGCGCGCCGGGCAGCATCTGGCTCAATGCCGACGGCCAGGCCGAAGGGAGCTTCTTCAGCTGCGTGCTGTCCAGCGCGTTCGAGCCGATCCGCACCCTCGGCGGTGCCGGTCCGGCCGGCTTCGAAGGCCTGGCGCGCGGCGTCGCGGCGGCCGACGCCGGCTTGTCGCTGTGGCGCCTGCTCGACCATGCCGCCAGCGACGATGAATCGGTCGAGCTCGACCGCCTGTGCCGGATGCTCCATGCGATCAATTTCTTTCGACAGGCCGAGGCCGCGGGCGCCGACCTGTACCTCAGCGTGCACGACCGCCTGCTGAGCGCGGTCAGCAGCAATCATGGCTATGCATTCCGCCGTATCCTGGCGGCGCTGGGCCTGCCGCGCGAGCAGATCGTGCTGCAGCTGCCGCCGGTGAGCACAGCGCGGCGCTGGCTGCTGAACTACGTGGCCGACAATTACCGGCGCAACGGTTTCCGGCTGGCGCTGAACGTCGGCACGGTCGGCGAGGCGGCCGACGTGCTCGGCCAAGTGCGGCCGGCCGCCATCAAGATCGATGCGCGCGCCCTGCATGACGGCGAAGAGGTGGAGTCCTTGCTGCGGCTGACGCAAGCCGGCGCGGCGCGGCTGATCGTCAAACGGGTCGACTCGCCGGCCAGCCTGGCGATGCTGGAACAGGCCAGCGCCAATACCGGCGTTCCGGTGTCGGTGCAAGGCGGCCAAGTCGATGCGGCGCATGCCGCGCTGGCCGGCAGCACCGCCAGCGCCGCACGCTGAACCGCCCCTCCAGCCCAGAACGGCGCCCACTCTCAAGATGGGTGCGCACGATCGGATGCTGCACCGGCACCACTTCAGAACGGCGCGTCGCCTTCGATGGTGGTGCGGTACAGCATGCGGCGCTGGTCCTCGGGGCAGCCGGCGGCCAGGTGCATCAGCGAGCGGTTATCCCAGAACACCATGTCGTGCGCGCGCCACTGGTGCCGGTAGATGTGCTCGGGCCGCGTGCTGTGCTCAAACAGCGCGGCGAGCAGCGCGTCGCTCGCTTCCGGCGCCAGGCCGACCACGCGGGTGGTGAAATGCTCGCTGACGAACAGCGCGCGGCGCCCCGTCTCGGGATGGGTGCGCACGATCGGATGCTGCACCGGCACCACTTCGTCGATCTGCGCCTGGGTCAGGTTGGGGCGCCACGGATTGCGCCGCTGCAGCTCGGCGTACTTGGCCAAGTAGCTGTGTTCCGCGCTGGCGCCTTCGACCGCGCGCTGCAAGTGGCGCGGCAGCGATTCCCATGCCGTATGCTGGTTGGCGAACAGCGTGTCGCCGCCGTCCGCCGGCAGCTCCTGGGCGTGCAGCATCGAGCCCAGGCTGGGCACCGCCTTGTACGACAGGTCGGAGTGCCAGAAGTGGCCGGCGTCGCCCAGCCCGATCGGCTGGCCGTTTTCCTTGATGTTGGAGATGATCAGCACCTCCGGATCGCTCGGCAGCTGGAACTGGCGCAGCACGTGGATCTGCAGCGCGCCGAAACGGCGGCTGAACGCCACCTGCTGCGCCGGCGTGATGCGCTGGTCGCGAAACACCAGCACGTGATGGTCGAGGTGGGCGCGGTGCAGCAGGGCGAAGTCGGCGTCGCTGAGCGGTGCCGCCAGGTCCAACCCGACCACTTCGGCGCCCAGCGGCGCGTCGAATGGCGTGATGGCGAATCCGGCGCGTGCGGTAGGTGTCGCTGACATAAGATCGCCTCGGGCGATGGATCAAGCGCCTAGTGTAGTGCCGGACGCGCCGTTTGCCAACGATGGTTTCCAGCTATCCTCATGCGATCGCCGCATCGATGCCGCCAAACCAGCGCGTCGTCCACGGCAGGTAGAAGCCGTCCTGCTGCGGCACCGCGCCGGCGATGCCGCACACGGCGGCGGCAAACTCGTTGGCCCGTGCGAGCGTCTGCGCCAGCGGCCAGTGCAGCGCCTGGCCGAGCATGAAGACGGCCGAAAACGCGTCGCCGGCGCCGACCGTATCGATCACGCGCGGCGGCGCGCTGCCGGCTTGGCTGAGCAGCCGGCTGCCGTCGGCGCCAAAATAGACCGCGCCCTTGTCGCCCAAGGTGACCAGCAGGCCTTCGAGCGTAAAGACACGGATCAGCGTGCGGCACGCCGCCGCGACTTCCTTGCTATCGATGGTGCGGGTGGGCGGGCGAGTATGGGTGTACCAGGCAAACAGGTCGGCCAGCTCTTCTTCGTTGACTTTGACGACGGTCGCCGCGTGCAGCGATTCGAACACGCAGCGCTCGTGCACCTGGCCTGCGCGCACGTTCAGGTCCAGAAAACGGCGCGCCTTGCTCGCCGCGAGCAGCGCAAACAGGCTGGCGCGGGCGCTCGCGCCGCGCTGCGCGAGGGTGCCGAAATAGAGCGCATCGGCGGTCACCCCGGCCATCGCCCGCAGCGCTGGTTCGGTCGCGATGTAGTCGTAGGCCTGGTCCGGCAGGATGATGAAGCGGTGTCCGGTGGCGTCGCGTTCGACCAGCACGCGGCCGGTCGGGTGCTGGTCGTCCCATTGCAGGCCGCTCTGCGTCATGCCGAAGCGTGAGACTTCGGCGCGCACGCTGGCGCCGTTGTCGTCCTGACCGAGCCGGGTGATCATCAGCGGCGCCAGGCCGAACGCGGCCAGGTGGCGCGCGACATTGAACGGCGCGCCGCCGACCACCTGCTCGCTGCCGAAGTCGTCGACCAGCGCCTCGCCGAAAACGACGACCGATTGTGCGGCATTTGTCATGGTTGCTCCGTTGTCAGTCAGGCGATGGCCGCTTCGTGATAGCCGTCCGGGTTGCGGCTCTGCCAGCGCCAGGTATCGGCGCACATGTCGGCCAAGGTGCGCTGCGCCCGCCAGCCCAGCAATTGCAGCGCCAGCGTGGCGTCGGCATAGCACTGCGCGATGTCGCCCGGGCGCCGTTCGCAGATCTTGTACGGCACCGCATGGCCGCACGCCAGGCTGAACGCGCGCACCACCTCGAGCACGCTGTGGCCCGCGCCGGTGCCCAGGTTGACGGTGAAGCTGCGCCCGGTTTGCAGCAGCGCGTCGAGCGCGGCGACATGGCCCTCGGCCAGGTCCATCACGTGGATGTAGTCGCGCAGGCCGGTGCCGTCCGGCGTCGGGTAGTCGGCGCCCCACACGTTCAGGTGCGCGCGCTTGCCGGTGGCGACCTGCGCCACGTACGGCATCAGGTTGTTCGGCACGCCTTGCGGGCTTTCGCCGATCAGGCCACTCGGATGGGCGCCGACCGGATTGAAATAGCGCAGCACGCTGGCATGCCAGTCCGGCTTGGCGGCCAGCATGGCCGCGATGATGTGCTCGCAGGCGATCTTGGAGTAGCCGTATGGGCTGGTGTGGGCGAGCGGGAAGGCTTCGGTGATCGGCACCGCGGCCGGGTCGCCATACACCGTCGCGCTGCTCGAAAATACCAGCGCGCGGCAGCCCGCCCGCTCCATCGCCTGCATCAGGCGCACGGTGCCGGTGATGTTGTTGTCGAAGTACTTGAGCGGCTCGGCCACGCTTTCGCCGACCGCCTTGAAGCCGGCGAAGTGCAACACCGCCTGCACCGCGTGCTGCTCGATCAGCGCGCTCACCATGGCCACGTCAAGCACGCTGCCGCGCACGTGCGCGACCGGCTGGCCGGTGATGTCCTCCAGCCGCGCGATCACTCCGGGATGGCTGTTCGAATAGTCGTCGAGGATGATCGGGCGGTAGCCGGCCGACACCAGGGCGACGTAGGTGTGGCTGCCGATGTAGCCGGCGCCGCCGGTGAGCAGGATGTTGGTCATGGGGGAAGCGGCACTTTCAAAAAAATGGGGCGGCGCGGCCGGATTGCCGCGCTGCCTGGTTCAACGTTGCTGTACGCTGTCGCGCGTCACCAGCGGGCAAGCGGTCTTGATCAACTTGCGCCGCGCCGGCGCGGCCAGGCCGCTGTCGGCCAGTGCGATCAACGCCTCCACCGCCGCCACGCCCATCGCGTAATTTGGCAGCAGCATGGTGGTCAGCTGAGGATGCGTGTAGCGGGCGATCTCCTGGTCGTCGTAGCCCATCACCGAGACATCCTGCGGCACCTTCAGGCCGAGCTGCTTGATCGCCTCGAGCGCACCGAGCGCCATCAGGTCGTTGGCGCAGAAGATGGCGGTGGGCGGGCAGGCCAGCTGCATCAGCGCCAGCGCGCCATCGAAGCCGCTGCCCGACATCCAGTCGCCATCGCGTACCAGCGCCGCATCGAATGGCAGGCCGGCGGCGGCGAGCGCGCGCCGGTAACCCTTGAAACGGTCCTGCGCCGCTTCCATCCATGCTTCGCCGTTGAGGAAGCCGATGCGGGTGTGGCGCATGGCGATCAGGTGCGCGGTGGCGGCCTGGCCGCCGGCCAGTTCGCCCGGCACCACGGTGGGCAAGGTACGTCGCTGATCGTGGCAATTGAGCAGCACGGTCGGACGCGACAACAAGCGCTCGGGCAGCAGCACCGGGCGCGTGAAGATGGTCGAATACACCCAGCCGAGCAGGCCGGGGTTGGCCTGCAGCGCGTCGATCGCGGCGGCCTCCTGCTCTGGGTTGCCGCGCGTGACGGCGAGCTGGATGGTGCAGCCGTGCCGCCAGGCGGCGTCGCGCGCGCCGTCCATGCTCAGCACCGGGTGCGGGCTGGTGGAAATCTCGTCGACCAGGTAGCCGATCACTTTGCGCGATTGCACCGCGGCGCGCGGCGCCTGTTCGCGCTGCACCGGCTGGTAGCCCAGTTCGGCCGCCTTCGCCAGCACCCGCGCGCGGGTGGCGGGGGCGAGCCGCGCGCCGTCGACGTTGTTGATCACCATCGACACCGTCGACTGCGACACGCCGGCCGCTTTCGCCACGTCGGTCATGGTCGTCGCCTGGCGCTTCCTGGCGCTGGTCGTCTGCATGATGGCGGCCTGTCAGGCGGCCAGGCCGGCGCCGGCGGCGGGCTGGCAGATGTGCACGATCGCCGGCTCGCCCTCGGGCGAGCGGTAGTGCTGCCGCACCTGCGCGCGTACCGTCTCGACTTCGCTCGCTCGCAGCAGCGCCACCACGCAGCCGCCGAAGCCGCCGCCGGTCATGCGGGCGCCGCCTTCCGGGCCGATGGCCTGCTGCAGCAGCGCGACCAGTTGGTCGATGGCCGGCACGGTGATCGCGAAATCGTCGCGCATCGACGCGTGCGAGGCGGCCATCAGCCGGCCCATCCGCTGCATGTCGCCGGCCGCCAGCGCCTCGGCCGCCTGCACGGTGCGGTCGTTTTCGCTGACGATATGGCGGGCGCGGCGCAGGATCAGCGGGTCGAGCGGCGCGCGGGCCGCCGCCAGCATCGCCGCGCTGGCGTCGCGCAGCTTGGCCACGCCCAGCTGACGCGCCGCGGTTTCGCATTGCTGGCGGCGCAGGTTGTATTCGCTGTCGACCAGGCCGCGCCGGACGCGCGATTCGACGATCATCACCACGAACGACGCCGGTATCGCCACCGCGCTCGCGGCCAGCGAGCGGCAATCGATCAGCAAGGCGTGGCCGGCCACGCCGCGCGCCGAAATGAGCTGGTCCATGATGCCGCAGTTGCAGCCGACGAAGTCGTTTTCGGCGCGCTGCGCCAGCAACGCCAGCGCGGTGTGATCGAGGTGATCGAGCCGGTGCAGCCGGCGCAGCGCCAGCGCCAGTGCCACCTCGAGCGAGGCCGACGACGACAGCCCGGCGCCTTGCGGCACGTTGCCGCCGAGCGCGATGTTGGCGCCGCGCGCCGGCATGCCGGCCTCGCGCAGCACCGCCAGCACGCCGCGCACGTAGTCGCGCCAGCCGCCCTCAGGATGATGCGCGATCGGGCCGGCCAGCGAGAAGCGGTCGGTGGCGCCGCCGACATCGGCGGCCACCACATGTACTTCGGCGTCGTCGCGCGGCGCGATCGCCACCAGCGTGTCGAAGTCGATCGCGCAGGGCAGCACGAAGCCGTCGTTGTAGTCGGTGTGTTCGCCGATCAGATTGACCCGGCCGGGCGCCCTGGCGACCAGCGCGGGGGCGCCGCTGAAGGCCGTCGAGAATGCGGCCAGCACGCGCCGGTGAAGCTCATGCATCGCCATCGCCGGCCTCCAGGTAGTGGGTGGCCGGCAGCGCGCGCAGCCGTTCGGCGGCCTGCTCCGGGGTCAGGTCGCGCTGGGCTTCGGCCAGCAGCTCGAAGCCGACCATGAATTTGCGCACCGCCGCGGAGCGCAGCAGCGGCGGATAGAAGTGGGCATGCAGCTGCCATGGCGCCGGGTCGACATCGTCGTACGGGGCGCCGTGCCAGCCCATCGAATACGGGAACGAGCACTGGAACAGGTTGTCGTAGCGCGCGGTCAGCTCGCGCAGCACGCGCGCGAGGTCGTCGCGTCGTTCGTCGTCGAGCTGCTCGATGCGCTGCACCGGGAAGCGCGGCAGCAGCAGCGTTTCGAACGGCCAGGTGGCCCAGTACGGCACCACCGCCAGCCAGTGCGCGCTTTGCACCACGATGCGCTCGGCGGCGCGCGCCTCGGCGGCGGCGACATCGAGCAACAGCGGCCGGCCGTTGGCGGCATAGTAGTCGCGCTGGTGGCGGTCTTCGGTGGCCGCTTCGTTTGGCAGAAAATCGCTGGCCCAGACCTGGCCGTGCGGATGCGGGTTCGAGCAGCCCATCGCCGCGCCCTTGTTTTCGAACAGCTGCACCCAGCGCCATTGCCGGCCCAGTTCGGCCGCCTGGCCGGCCCAGGTGTCGATGACGGCGCGGATCGCCGGCAGCGGCAGTTCCGGCAGGCTGCGGCTGTGGTCCGGCGAGAAGCAGATCACCCGGCTGGCGCCGCGCGCCGCTTCAAGCTGGAACAGCGGATCGCCGGTCGGCGCCGCTTCCGGCACCTGGTCCATCAGGGCGGCGAAATCGTTGGTGAACACGAACGTGTGCTGGTAGTCGGGGTTGCGTTCGCCGGTGATGCGCAGGTTGCCGGCGCACAGGAAGCAGTGCGCGTCGTGCGCCACGCTGGCGGCCGGCGCCGGCGCTTCCTGCTGGCCCTGCCACGGCCGCTTGGCGCGGTGCGGCGACACCAGCACCCATTGCCCGGTGAGCGGATTGCGGCGGCGGTGCGAATGGTCGGTCGGTTCGAAGCGGCTCATGCGGATTCCTGTTGGCGGCGTTGCAGTTGCACGATGAAGGCGGTTTCGGCCATGGCGCGCGGCAGCGGCAGGCCCTCGTGCGCCAGCCAGGCGCCGTCCAGCGTGACCTGGCCGGTTTCGCGCAGCGCCTCGAAGAACGGCGCGCTGCCGTTGTACAGCGCCGCCGGCGGCAGCTGCGCCGGGGTGACCAGTGACAGGCGGTAGCGGCTGGCCGGATCGAGCATGGCCAGTTTGGCCGGGCGCGCGTAGCGCAGGGCGCTTGGCTGGCAGCGGTAGCACAGCAGCAGCAGTTCGTCGCCGGCGGCGTCGCCGTGCACCTGCCACAGCACGCCGTCGCCGGCGTCGCCCTGCCACACGCGCCCGCCGTGCAGCAGGCCGCGCCAGCGTTTGTAGAGCGCGATCCAGCCTTGCAGTTCGGCCGTCTGCGCCGCATCGAGCAGGCGCAGGTCGAACTCGACGCCGAGGTGGCCCGGCAGCGCGACCGCGCCGCGGAACGCCATCGCCTGGCTGCGCCCAGTCGAGTGGGCCGGCGCGGTGCCGATGTGCGAACCCATGATCTCGGGCGGGAAGAACTGCAGGAAGCCGCGCTGGATCGTCACGCGCGACATGGCGTCGATGCAGTCGCTGGTCCACACCCGGTGGCTGTGGCGCAGCACGGCGAAGTCGATGCGGCCGCCGCCGCCGGAGCAGCTTTCGATTTCCAGCGCCGGATGGGCGGCGCGCAGCCGGTCCATCAGCGCGTAGGCGGCGTGCACTTGGGCGCGGTAGGCCGGCTTGCCGTCAGGCCCGCCGGCGCAGGTCAGGTCGCGGTTGTGGTCCCACTTGATGTAGCCGATCGGCAGGCTGACCAGCAGCGCGTCGATCTGGCCGAACAGGTAGTCGGCCACTTCCGGGCGGGCGATGTCGAGCACCAGCTGGTTGCGCGCGGTGAGCAGCGGGCGGCCTTCGAGCTGCAGGGCCCAGTCGGGATGGCGGCGATGCAGGTCGCTGTCCGGGTTGACCATCTCCGGTTCGAACCACAGGCCGAATTCCATGCCCAGGTCGCACACGTGCTGCGCCAGCGGCGCCAGGCCGTGCGGATATTTGCCGGCGTCCGGCCACCAGTCGCCGAGCGCGGCGCGGTCGTGGTGGCGGCCGTGGAACCAGCCATCGTCAAGCACGAAGCGTTCGATGCCGACGCGCGCCGCGGCGTCGGCCAGGTCCTTGAGCTGGTCGAGATCATGGTCGAAATAGAAGCCCTCCCAGGTGTTCAGGTGCACCGGGCGCGGCTTCATGGCGCCGCCCTGCCACGGCAGGCGCGCGCGCAGCTCGGCGTGAAAATTGGCGGCCACGCCGTTCAGGCCCTGCAGCGACAGCGTCGCCACCAGCTCGGGCGAGCGCAGCGTGGCGCCGCTGGCCAGGCTGCACTCGCCGGGCGCCAGCCACTCGCCCATCTGCCACTGGTATTTACCGTCGTGCAGCGCCTCGATGGTCTGCTGGTGATTGCCCGACCAGGCGAGGTGGGCGCCGTAGGTCAGGCCGGCGTCGTCGGTGGTGCCGGCGGTGCACACGACGGCGCCGGGGAAACAGTCGTGCGAGGTGCGGCCGCGGCGGTTTTCGCGCCGCCAGGTGCTGCGCGAGAGGGTGTCGACCTGCAGCAGGAATTCGTGGTTGTGCTGGCCGGCGTAGCTGCGCACCGTGGCGGCGGTTTCCGGCAGCGGCAGCGTGCCGGCGGCCAGCCACTGCACCTCGAGCGAAGTGGCGCCGAGGTTGGCCAGTTCGGTCGACATCACCAGTACGTCGCTGAGCGGGTCGAGGCGCAGCTGCACCGACAGGCGCAGTTGCGCGACATCGTCGAACAGGTGCAGGCGCAGCGCCTGGCCAGGCACCAGCCATTCGACCTCGCAGCGGGTGATCGCCTGTGCGAAATGTTTGCCGTTGCGGTGCGCCAGCAGCGCGCTCTGGCCGAACCAGCCGACCCCGAAGGTGGGCGCGAGCGTCAGCGGCTGGTCGAAATCGAGATTGAACGACGGCGTCGGGCGGCTCGCGCGCAGCGGCCAGCCGGGCGTGCACCGGTCGGGCAGACGCGGCCCCCAATAGCGCCACAGCGGCGCTTCGTCGGCATGCACTTCGAGCACCAGCGAGGCGTGCCGGCCATGCAGGCAGAGAAAGTGGGCGGGCGTGTCGGGCAGGGAAGGGGAAGACATCAGGGCGGTTCCAGTGAAAGTGGTCGGTAGCGATCGGCGTCGCGGGCTCAGCCTCTCAGGCCATGCACAGCGGTTCGTCGGTGACGTCGACGCGGCGCTCGGCGGCCCAGCCGTCGGCGTCGAACAGGTGCAGGTGCTGCGACGGCAGCGCAACCGGCAGGCGGTGGCCGGGCAGGGCGCTGGCGCGGCCGTCGGCCTTGACCACCATCGGCGCCAGCCCGGCGCCCGCATCGAGGTAGAGATAGGTGGAGTCGCCCAGCCGTTCCTGCCACTGCACGTCGCGCAGCAGGTGCTGGACCGCGCTGCCGACATGGCCATGCTCGGGGCGGATGCCGAGCGTGACGGCGGCGCCGACGGCCAGGTGGCGCGCATCGACGTCGGCGGCCAGCAGCGCGCCGCAGGCCAGGCGCACCTGGGCGCGGGCTTCGCCGGCATGTTCGAGACGGCCGGCGAGGAAATTCATTTTGGGCGAGCCGATGAAGCCGGCGACGAACTGGCTGCGCGGGTAGTGATACAGCGCGAGCGGCGTGCCGCACTGCGCCACGCTGCCGTGGCGGGCGGTGTCGTCGCCGCTGTGCAGCAGCAGGATGCGGTCGGCCAGGGTCATCGCCTCGACCTGGTCGTGGGTGACGTAGATGGTGCTGGCGCGGCCGAAATTGCGGTGCAGGCGGGCGATCTCGAAGCGGGTCTGGGCGCGCAGCGCGGCGTCCAGGTTCGAGAGCGGCTCGTCGAACAGGAACACGCCGGGCTCGCGCACGATGGCGCGGCCGATCGCGACGCGCTGGCGCTGGCCGCCGGACATCGCTTTCGGCTTGCGATCGAGCAGTTCTTCGAGCTGCAGGATGCGCGCCACCTCGGCGACGCGCTGCGCGATGAGCGCCTTGTCGACCTTGTTGAGGGTCAGGCCGAAGGCCAGGTTCTGGCGCACCGTCATGTGCGGGAACAGCGCATAGCTCTGGAACACCATGGCGACGCCGCGCCGCGACGGTGCGGTATGGGTCATGTCGTGGCCGCCGATGTCGAGCCGGCCGGCGCTGATGTCTTCGAGGCCGGCGATCGCGCGCAGCAGCGTCGACTTGCCGCAGCCGGAGGGGCCGATGAAGACGCAGAATTCGCCGTCGGCGACGGCGAAATTGACATCCTTGAGCACCGGCGCGGCGCTGCCGTAAGCCTTGCTGATGGAGTGAAGGGTGACACTTGCCATGGCGGCGGCTCCGGGGAAAAATGCGAATCGATGGGCGTGATATGCAAATATTAGCATCCCTTTGCAATCGTTTGTATAAATC
>JARXKM010000083.1:0-6265 GCA_030272785.1 Pseudomonadota bacterium | reverse complement strand
TCGATGGGCGTGATATGCAAATATTAGCATCCCTTTGCAATCGTTTGTATAAATCGCGTGGATTTATTTCAAGCTGAGTGCGCTCCCGTCGCTCAGAAGCGCCGTCGTCCCTGTTGTAACACTGAAGCAACCCCCGCGGCAACACTGCGGCAACGCGGCGGCGACACCGCGGCAACCGCTGTCTATTTTTCACAACGCCTGGACGAGGAATAAATTAATTTTTGAAATTGCCATTGCAATCGATTGCAATTGAGCGATTTAAGAACTAGTATTCTTACCAGTGCGAACGCTGATCTTCGTGCGGTTCATGGATTGCGTTACGCTGCCGTGAACTTTCCACCAAACTATAAATCGATAAAATCAGGAGACTTTTCATGTCAAACCGTTCCACTGGCCGGTCCCACGCCTTGCGCATCAAGCCGATCGCCGCGCTGATCGCGTCCTCTTCGTTCGCCGCGCTCATCTCCGGCCAGGTCTACGCCCAGGAAGTTGCGGTGCAACCGGGCGCCGAGGCGAGCACGGCGAGCGACGCGCTGAAGCTGAACCGGGTGGTAGTGACGGGCACCGCGCAGGGCAAGTCGAAGATGCGCAGCTCGGTGTCGGTGACCGACGTCGACCAGCAGCAGGTGGTCGATTTCGCGCCACGCTCGGAAGCGGAGATCTTGCACCTGATCCCCGGCATCCGTGCGGAGAGCTCGGCCGGGCCGGGCGGCAACTCGAACATCACTGTGCGCGGCCTGCCGATTTCCTCGGGCGGTTCGAAATTCGTGCAGCTGCAGGAAGACGGCCTGCCGGTGGTCGAGTTCGGCGACATGAACTTCGGCAACAACGATTACTTCATCCGCTTCGACAACAACGTCGATCACATCCAGACCTTGCGCGGCGGTTCGGCGGCGACGTTCGCTTCGCACGCACCGGGCGCGGTGATCAATTACATCAGCAAGACGGGCGAAGAAGAGGGCGGCTCGATCGGCCTCACGCGCGGCATGAACTTCAATGAGACGCGGGTTGACGGCGACGTCGGCGGCAAGCTCAGTCCGACCCTGCGCTACCATATCGGCGGCTACTTCCGCGACGGCGAAGGCCCGCGCGCCACCGACACGAATGCGCTGCACGGCTACCAGCTGAAGGGCAACCTGACGCAGAGCTTCAACGGCGACAAGGGCTATGTGCGGATGTCGTTCAAGGCGCTCAGCGAGAGCGCGCCGACCTACACCAGCATGCCGGCGCTGGCCACCGTGAGCGGCAAGAGCGTCACCGACATCAACGCCATCCGCGGCATCGACATCCTGCGCGACTCGCAGACCTCGATCTACAACCTGACGATGCCGTCGATCGGGCCGATCGGCACCGGCACCGGGGTGGCCGACATCTCCAGCGGCATCACGGTCAAGTCGCAGGCGATCGGCCTCGAATTCAAGAATGAAATGGAAGGCGGCTTCGTCGTCACCGACAAGTTCAAGATGAGCAAGTCGTCGAGCGCCTTCCAGACCCAGTTCTGGAGCGCCAACACGCTGCCTGGCATGCTGAGCAACTTCGGCGCCGGCGCGTCGGCGGTGTATTTCAACGGACCGAAGGCCGGCCAGGCCGTTAGCGCCGCCAACCTGCAGTCGGGGCTGGTGTCGCAGGGCGCGGGGATCAACGAGCAGTCGCCCGACATGGGCCACTACGCCAACGACCTGGGCCTGAGCCGCAGCTTCGAGCTGGGCGGCGCCAAGCTGAACACCAAGGTCGGCTACTACCGCTCCAAGCAGGACATCGTGCAGGTCTGGCAGATCAGCGAGCGCCTGATGGAAATTGGCAGGAACGGCGCGCTGATCGATGTCAAGGACGCCGCCGGCGCGCTGCTCACCACGGCCGGCCTGACCGGTTACAACAACCAGTGGGGCGGCTGCTGCGCGCGCGACGTCGATGCGCACTACACCACCGACGCGCCGTACCTGTCGCTGGCCGTCGAAGCCGGCCCGGTCGACCTGGAAGCGGGCCTGCGCCACGACATGGTGCACGCCACCGGCCACTACGCCGGGCCGAAGCAGGTCGCCGGCGGCTATGACGTCAACCATGATGGCGTCATCAACGGCGCCGAGCGCAACGTCTACCTGGTCGACAGCGCCAATCCGAGCCCGATCAACTACAAGACCAGCTACAACTCGTATTCGCTGGGCGCCAACTACCGCCTCAACAAGGACATCAGCACGTTCGCCCGGGTCAGCCGCGGCGGGCGGGCGATTGCCGACCGCCTGCTGTTCTCGCCGTACGTCAATACGGTGACCGGCAACCTGACGTCCGGCCTGGAAGCGCAAGCGGTGGCCACCGTCAAGCAGCAGGAAGTCGGCGTCAAGGTGCGCGGCAGCCGCGATTGGGGCACCTATGCGGTGTTCGCCACCGTGTTCACCGCCACCGTCGATGAATTCGACTACGACCAGACCCGCACCATCGGTCCGAAGCTGAACGTCGTCGGCACCAAGGCGAACGGCGCGGAGATCGAGTCGGTGCTGACGCTCGGCAGCTTCGCCGTCAACGCCAACCTGACCTACACCGACTTGAAGGTGACCAAGGACCTGGTCGGCACGGCGACTGGCAACAGCACGGTCGGCAAGGTGCCGGGCGGCGTGCCGAAGCTGCTGTTCACGATCGCGCCGCGCTACAGCATCGGCCCGGTGACGGTCGGTGCAGTGATCGTCGGCCAATCGTACGTCTTCAACGACACCTTCAACACCTTCAAGGTCGATGGCCGCACCATCGTCAACGGCTTCGTCAACTATGCGCTGACCAGCAGCACGACCTTGAGCGTGAACGCGAGCAATATGTTCAACAAGGCGGCGTCGTCGAGCGGCCTGGGCGGACCGAGCGCGCAAAACATCGTCGAGCTGCGTCCGGAAACCGGCCGTGCGATCAGCGCGTCGATTCGCCACGCGTTCTGATCGACTGACAGTGACAGCGCAAAATGGGGCGCACGCTCCTTTTTGCGCCGCCGGCCGCAGAGCCGGCGATGCACTACCCCCGTGCTAAGATAATTTCCAGCACCTACGCGCTACCGCATACATAAAAAATAACCGGCAGGAGACACCCTTGAGCCAGCTCGCCCCGTCCGTGGCCAGCGCAGTCCTCGCGCGCCCGCCCCATTTCCTGAGCAACACGCGCCGCGCGGAAACCTTGTCCGCCTGGGCGCTGGTGCTGCCGGCGTTCATCGGTTTCGCCTTGTTCTACGCCTTGCCGACCTTGCGCGCGTTCCAGATCAGTTTCACCGACTGGAACCTGATGCGCCCGGCCACCTTCGTCGGGCTCGACAACTACGCCGAGCTGCTGCAAGACGGCAAATTCTGGAACGGCATGCGGCTGGCCGGCTGGTACGTGCTGCTCAACATTCCGCTGCAGACCGCGCTCGGGCTCGGCCTGGCGGTGGCGATGGACCGGCTGACCAAGTCGCTGTTCGTCAAGTCGGTGGTGCTGCTGCCGTACCTGCTGTCGAACGTGCTGGTGGCGATGGTGTGGCTGTGGATGCTCGATCCCGTGCTCGGCCTGGTCAATCACGCGATTGCGGCGGCCGGCTTCGAGCGCCAGGCCTTCTTCGGCAACGGCGACCAGGCGATGCTGACGGTGGCCGCGGTCAGCGTGTGGCGCCACATGGGCCTGGTCGCGATGCTGTTCCTGGCCGGCCTGCAGACCATCCCGCGCTACCTGTACGAGGCGGCAGCGCTGGAAGGGGCCGGCGAGTGGCAGATGTTCCGCCATGTCACCTTGCCGCTGCTGCGCCCGGTGATGGTGTTCGTGCTGGTCACCAGCGTCACCGGCTCGTTTCAGATCTTCGACACGATCGCCGTCACCACCCAGGGCGGGCCACTCGATTCGACCCGGGTGATCGTCCATTACATCGTGCAGAACGCCTTCAGTTTCTACAAGATGGGCTACGCCTCGGCCATGTCGATGGTGCTGGCGCTGGCGATGCTGCTCTACACGGTGCTGCAGATGCGCATCCTGCAGGCCAACCAGAGCGACCTTTCGTAACCGCATCCGGAGCGACCCATGAACAGCCCTACTGTCTTGTTTACCCCCGCCATGCGCCGGCGCCTGCCCTCGGTCGGGCGCGTGCTGGCGTGGACGGCGCTGGCGGCGATGCTGCTGGTGACCTTGCTGCCGCTGTGGATGGTGGTGAAGACCGCCCTGATGCCAAACGCCGTGCTGTTCGACCAGTCGGCCAACCTGCTGCCGGTCGAGCCGACCCTGGCCAACTTCAAGCGCGTGCTCGGCCTGCTCAGCAAGGACGAGAGCCTGGCGCTGGGCGGCTCCGGCGCCGACATCAATTTCGGCCGCGCGCTCGGCAACTCGCTGCTGTTTACCGGCATCGTGGTGGTGCTGCAGATCGCCAGTTCGTCGATGGCCGCGTATGCCTTCGCGCGGCTGCGCTTTCCGGGCCGCGGCACGCTGTTCGCGCTGTTCATCGGCTCGATGATGGTGCCCGGCGTGGTGACCTTCATCCCGAACTTCGTGCTGATGAAGGAGCTCGGCCTGCTCAACACGATGACCGGCATGGTGGCGCCGTTTTGCCTGATGCAGGGCTTCTCGATGTTCTTCCTGCGCCAGTTCTTCCTGTCGATTCCGCGCGACCTGGAGGAGGCTGCCTTGCTCGACGGCGCCAGCCACCTGTACGTGTTCTTCCGCATCGTGCTGCCGCTGTCGATCACGCCGATCGCCACCATCGCGATGCTCACCGGGATCAACATGTGGAACGAGTTTTTCTGGCCCTACCTGGTGGCGCGCGACGAGGCGCTGCAAGTACTGCCGGTGGCGCTGCAAACGTTCAAGTCGCAGACCCCGCAGGGCCAGCCCGACTGGACCGGCCTGATGGCGGCGGCCAGCATCGCGGTGCTGCCGACGATCCTGCTGCTGGTCGGCTTCGGCAAGCGGGTGGTCGAATCGGTGCAGTTCAGCGGCGGCAAGTGAGCGCGCCATTTACCCGTAGTGCAGTTCCCAGGAGAGCAACGATGTCCAGCTTGGCCCGTTCGATATGCGTGGCGATGTGCGCCGCCGGCGTGGGTGGCGCGTCCGCCGCCGAAGTGAAGTACATGCTGTGGGACTCGATCCAGGCGCCGGCGTACCGGCAGTGCGCGGCCGATTTCACGCGCAAGAATCCCGCCATCACGGTGCGCATCACGCAGTCCGGCTGGGAGGATTACTGGACCGCGATTTCGATGGGTTTCATCGCCGAGACGGCGCCCGATGTGTTCACCAACCATTTGGTGAAGTCGTCCCAATTCGTCACCAACGATCTGCTGGTCGACCTGATGCCGTACATCCGCAGGGACCGGCTCGACCTGTCGATCTACCCGGCCAGCCTGGTCGAGGCATGGAGCCGCGCGGGCAAGCAGTACGGCCTGCCGAAGGATCTCGATACGATCGGTTTCATCGTCAACCTGGCGCACGCCCGCAAGGCCGGTGTGACCTTGGCCGAGCTGCAGGACATGCATTGGAACCCGAAGGATGGCGGCAGCTTCGAGCAGGTCGTGCGCCGGATGACGCTCGACGCCAAGGGCAACAACGCCGCCAGTCCGCACTTCGACAAACGCAGCGTGGCGGTCTACGGCTACCAGAATCCGGGCACCGGCAGCATGATCGGCCAGACCGAGTGGAGCCATTTCGCCGTCAGCAACGGCTTTCGCTTTCAAGATAAACCGTGGGGCAAATTCCATTACGACGACCCGCGCCTGGCCGAGACGATCGACTGGCTGGCCGGCCTGCCGGGCAAGGGATTGTCGGCGTCGTACCAGAACACCCGCAGCATGGGCGCGGACGCGATGTTCGTCGCCGGCAAGGCGGCGATGGTGCCGCAGGGTTCGTGGATGATCACCTACTTCGCCGCCAATGCCAAGTTCGAGAACGCCTGGGTGCCGCTGCCGGTGGGGCCGAGCGGGCATCGCGCGACCATGCTCAACGGGCTGGCCGATTCGATCTGGGTCGGCTCGAAGGTCAAGCAGGAGTCGTGGCAGTGGGTCAAATACCTGGCGTCGGCCGAGTGCCAGAAGGTGGTGGCCGGCCAGGGCGTCACCTTCCCGGCGATCCAGGGTATGCCGGAGATGGCGGTGGCGGCGGTCAAGCGCAATACCGGCGTCGACGCCTCGGCGTTCCTGCTGATGGCCAGGGAGCAGACCTTCCTGACGCCGATCGCCGACAACGCCGCGCAAGCGGACGGCCTGATGAAAGGCGCGCTCGAGTCGGTGTTCCTGGGTAAGCAGAAGGCCGCGCCGGCGTTGAAGGAAGCGAACGA
>JARXKM010000082.1:9621-17232 GCA_030272785.1 Pseudomonadota bacterium | reverse complement strand
AGGCCGGGTTGACCCAGCGGTCCTCGACCTGGATCGGCGCCGCGTTTTCGAAGTGGACGATCACCGAGTGAAACAGCGCGCTGCCGGCCGACAGGGCGAATAGCGGCGCCAGCAGTTCGCTCGCGCGCACCGTCTCGAGCAGGCGCAGGCTGCTGCTGTGGACATGGCCGCGCGCGCGGATCTCGTCGGCGATGTTGCGGATCTCGAGCAGCGTCGCCTGGTATTTTTTCGGCGCGACATACGTGCCCGAGCCCTGGCGGCGCGTCAGCACCTGTTCGGCCGTCAGCTCGCGCACGGCGCGGTTGACGGTCATGCGCGAGACGCCGAACTGGCGCACCAGCGCCTGCTCGGACGGCACCACCTCGCCTTCCTTCCAGCGGCCGGCGGCGATCTCACTCATCAGGTAGTCCTTGATGCGCTGGAAAATAGGCGTGCTGTCTTGCGCGATCTGGTCTTCCAAACTACTCTCCGAGGGGGCCGGCTGAAAAGCCGATTCTAGCACCTCAATTCAAAAGCAAGACCCGGGATGTTTTCCTGCGCCCGCGCGCGCAACATGCTGGTTCACGAACCAACCGCAGGGGCGACACCATGAACGCAGCAATACCGACACCGAGCTACCCCAGCGACGCCGAGCGCTGGGACGCGGTGCAGCGCCGCGATGCCCGCGCCGACGGGGTGTTTTACTACTCGGTGAGCAGCACCGGCGTGTACTGCCGGCCGTCGTGCGGCGCGCGCGCGGCGTTGCGCCGCAATGTGCAGTTCCACGCCAGCTGCAGCGCCGCCGAGCAGGCCGGCTTTCGCGCCTGCCTGCGCTGCAAACCCGATCTGCCGCCGCTGGCCGAGCGCCACGCCGCCGCGGTGGCGCAGGCTTGCCGGCTGATCGACGCGGTCGCGGAGGCGCCCGACCTCGACCGCCTGGCGCAGGCATGCGGCATGAGCCGCTTCCACTTCCACCGCGTGTTCAAGGCGCACACCGGCATCACGCCGAAAGCCTATGCCGCGGCGCAGCGCGCGCAGCGCGTGCAGCAAGGGCTGGCGCAGGCGCCCAGCGTCACCGACGCGCTGTACGCGGCCGGCTTCAACTCGAGCGGGCGCTTCTACGCCGCCGCCGACGCCATGCTCGGCATGAGTCCGAAAGCGTTTCGCGCCGGCGGCAGCGGCGCCTCGATCCGCTTCGCCATCGGCGCCTGCTCGCTCGGCGCGATCCTGGTGGCGGCCACCGACAAGGGCATCTGCGCCATCCTGATGGGCGACGATCCGGAACAACTGGCGCGCGACCTGCAGGACCGCTTCCCGCGGGCCGAGCTGCGCGGCGCCGAGGCCGACTTCGAGGCCACGGTCGCCAAGGTGGTGGCGCTGGTCGAGCAGCCGGCCATCGGGCTCGACCTGCCGCTCGACGTGCGCGGCACCGCCTTCCAGCAGCGCGTCTGGCAGGCCTTGCGGGCGGTGCCGTCCGGCGCCACCGTCAGCTACGCCGAACTGGCCGCGCGCATCGGCCTGCCGTCCGGTGCGCGCGCCATCGCCGGCGCCTGCGCCGCCAATCCGGTCGCCGTGGCGATCCCCTGCCACCGGGTGGTGCGCCAGGACGGCACGCTCTCCGGCTACCGCTGGGGCGTCGAGCGCAAGGCCGCGCTGCTCAAGCGCGAGAGCGGCGCATGACGCCGGACTGGGAGCGCGTCGCCCAAGAGCTCGACGACGCCGGCTGCGCGCGCGTGGCTGGCCTGCTGACGCCGGCCGAATGCGCTGCCTGCGCCGCCAGCTACGCCTCGCCGGCGCTGTTTCGCAGCCGCGTCGTGATGGAGCGGCACGGCTTCGGGCGCGGCGAATACCAGTACTTCGCCTATCCGCTGCCGGCCGGCCTGGCCGCGCTGCGCGAGCAACTGTACGGGCCGCTCGCGGCGATCGCCAATCGCTGGCACGCCGCGCTCGGCATCGACACCGACTTCCCCGCGCGGCACGCCGACTTCATCGCCCGCTGCCACGCCGCCGGCCAGTCCAGGCCGACCCCGCTGCTGCTGCAATACCGCGCGGGCGACTACAACTGCCTGCACCAGGACCTGTACGGCGAACACGTGTTCCCGTTGCAGGTCGCGGTGCTGCTGTCGCGCCCTGGCGCGGACTTCACCGGCGGCGAATTTGTACTCACCGAACAGCGTCCGCGCATGCAGTCGCGCGTCGAAGTGGTGCCGCTGGAGCAGGGCGATGCCGTCGTCTTCCCGGTCAATCTACGCCCGGTGAACGGCGCGCGCGGTCCCTATCGCGTGCAGATGCGGCATGGCGTCAGCCGGCTGCGCACCGGCCTGCGCCACACCCTCGGCATCATTTTCCACGACGCCACCTAAAACCGGGACAGACCCGTTTTTTAGGAAACTTATTTCCTAAAACCGGGACAGACCCGTTTTTTTCGTTTCCTCAAACCGGGACAGACCCGTTTTTTTCGCGTTTTTTCGTTTTTTCCGGTGGCCAGTTGTCGAGAAAAATATCCAGTTCGGGTAATTGTAAATGTCTGATTTCACCATCTTGCGAAATTCGATACACTCTGAGGCTAGCTTTCCTAATTGTCATCCCGGAGAAATATCGATGCGCTTGATCCCCTTGCAGTGTTCCCTGTTGGCGCTGGCCGCGCTGGCCGCGCTTGGCGCGCTGGGCGCTGCGCACGCCGATACCGTCGTCGAGCACGCCAACGGCTACACCCTCAACAGCAAGAATGAACTGGTGCGCTTCGCCGCCTTCGCCTTCGACGACAGCGGCAGGCTGATCGCCGTCGGCAGCGCCGCCGCGGTCAACGCCAGCGCGCCCAAGGCCAAGCACATCGACCTGCACGGCAAGACCGTCCTGCCCGGCCTGATCGACGCTCACGGCCACGTGTTCGGCCTGGGCGACATGCTCGCCGAGCTCGACCTGTCGGCCACCACCTCGCTGGCCGATGCCCTCGCCGCTACCGCCGCCCACGCGCGCGCGCATCCGGCCGATCCGTGGCTGCGCGGGCGCGGCTGGAACCAGGAGAGCTGGCAGCTGGGCCGCTTCCCCAGCGCCGCCGAACTCGACGGCGCCGTCGCCGACCGCCCGGCGTGGCTGCGCCGGATCGACGGCCATGCTGGCTGGGCCAACAGCGCCGCCCTCAAGCTGGCCGGTATCACCGCTGCCACCGCCGACCCGGCCGGCGGCCGTATCATGCGCGACGCGCGCGGCAACGCCACCGGCGTGCTGGTCGACGCCGCCCAGGGCCTGGTCGAGGCGGTGCTGCCCAAGCAGACCGAGGCTGAGGCGCGCGCCTTGCTCGACCGCGCGCTCGGCGAAATCGCCCGCGTCGGCCTGACCAGCGTGCACGACGCCGGCATCGATGTCGCCAGCGACCGCCTGTACCGCGACTATGCCGACCACGCCAGGCTGACCACCCGCGTGTACGCGATGATCGGCGGCGCCGAACAGGACTTCGACCGGCTCTCCGCCAACGGCCCGCTGAACTCCTACGCCAACGACATGTACGCGCTGCGCGCCGTCAAGCTGTATGCCGATGGTGCCCTCGGCAGCCGCGGCGCCGCCCTGATCGCGCCCTACAGCGACGAGCCGACCTCGCACGGCCTGCTGTTCAGCAGCGATGCGCAGATGCGCGCGATGATGCAGAAGGCGATGCAGCGGGGCTACCAGGTCAACGTCCACGCCATCGGCGACGCCGGCAACCGCCAGATCCTCGACGCCTACCAGCAGCTGGTGCCGCACACCGCCAGCGCTGCCCTGCGCCACCGCATCGAGCACGCCCAGGTGGTCAGCGTGGCCGACATCGCGCGCTTCAAGCGCATCGGCATCATCGCGTCGATGCAGCCGACCCACGCCACTTCCGACATGAACATGGCCGAGCAGCGCATCGGCCCGGCGCGCATCCAGGGCGCCTACGCCTGGCGCACCTTCCTCAAGCAGGGCTCGCGCATCGCCTGCGGTTCCGATTTCCCGATCGAGTCGCCCAATCCGTTCTTCGGCATCCACGCCGCCGTCACGCGCCAGGACGCGCACAACCTGCCGGCCGCCGGCTGGCATGCCGACCAGGCGATGACGCTCAAAGAAGCGTTCCGCTGCTTCACGCTCGATGCCGCCTACGCCGCCCATCAGGAGCAGGCCATCGGCTCGCTCGAGGCGGGCAAGTGGGCCGATTTCATCGTCATCGACCGCGATCTGTTTACCATGCCGGCCGCCGCCATCCACTCGGTCGGCGTCCTGCAAACCTGGGTCGCCGGCCGCCAGGTGTACCAAATGAAGTAAGCCGGCCGGTGCCGGCGCTGAAAGTGATTGACTGGCTTGTATAGACAACTTAGACTGCAAGCGCCACCACCCATCCAGGAGCTGCCATGCACACCGACCCAAGCACCGACGACGTCGATCCGCGCTTTGACCCTAGCCGCATCATCCGCGCCCCGCGCGGCACCGCGCTGGCCTGCAAAAGCTGGCTGACCGAGGCGGCCTACCGTATGCTGCAAAATAACCTCGACCCCGAAGTGGCCGAGAACCCGCAGCACCTGGTGGTGTATGGCGGCATCGGCCGGGCGGCGCGCAACTGGGCCTGCTTCGACCAGATCCTCGCCTCGCTGCAAACGCTCGAAGACGACCAGACTTTGCTGATCCAGTCCGGCAAGCCGGTCGGCGTGTTCCAGACCCACACCGACGCGCCGCGCGTGCTGATCGCCAATTCGAACCTGGTGCCCAAGTGGGCTACCTGGGAACACTTCAATGAACTCGATCGCAAGGGCCTGTTCATGTACGGCCAGATGACCGCCGGCAGCTGGATCTACATCGGCACCCAGGGCATCGTGCAGGGCACCTACGAAACCTTCGCCGAGGCCGGCCGCCAGCACTTCGGCGGCGACTGGGGCGGCCGCTGGATCCTCACCGCGGGCCTGGGCGGCATGGGCGGCGCGCAGCCGCTGGCGGCCAGTTTCGCCGGCGCCGTCTCGCTCAACATCGAATGCCAGCAAAGCAGCATCGACTTCCGCCTGCGCACCGGTTACCTCGACCAGCAGGCGGTCGATCTCGACGACGCCATCGCCCTCGTCCAACAGCACACTGCGCGGCGCGCGGCGATCTCGATCGGCCTGCTCGGCAACGCCGCCGAGCTGCTGCCCGAACTGGTGCGCCGCGCCAAGGCCGGCGGCATCGTGCCCGACCTGGTCACCGACCAGACCTCGGCGCATGACCTGATCAACGGCTACCTGCCGGCCGGCTGGAGCGTGGCCGAATGGAAGGCGGCGCAGAAGGATCCGGCCCAGCACGCGCGCCTGCGCGCCGCCGCCGCCGCCTCCTGCGCGGCGCACGTGCAAGCCATCCTCGACTTCCACGCGATGGGCGTGCATGCCGTCGACTATGGCAACAACATCCGCCAGGTCGCACTCGACGAAGGCGTGGCCGACGCGTTCGCGTTCCCCGGCTTTGTGCCCGCCTATATCCGGCCGCAGTTCTGCGAAGGCCGCGGCCCGTTCCGCTGGGTCGCGCTGTCGGGCGACCCGGAAGACATCTACAAGACCGACGCCAAGATCAAGCAGCTTTTCCCCGAGCAGAAGCAGGTGCACCACTGGCTCGACATGGCGCGCGCGCGCATCCCGTTCCAGGGCCTGCCGGCGCGCATCTGCTGGCTGGGACTGGGCGAACGCCACATCGCCGGCCTGGCCTTCAACGAGATGGTGCGCAGCGGCGAACTGAAAGCGCCGGTGGTGATCGGCCGCGACCACCTCGATACCGGCTCGGTCGCCAGCCCGAACCGCGAAACCGAGAGCATGCGCGACGGCACCGACGCGGTGTCCGACTGGCCGCTGCTGAACGCCTTGCTCAATACCGCCGGCGGCGCCACCTGGGTCTCGCTGCACCACGGCGGCGGCGTCGGCATGGGCTACTCGCAGCATGCCGGCATGGTCATCGTCGCCGACGGCAGCGAGGCCGCCGCCAGGCGCCTGGCGCGCGTCCTTGTCAACGACAGCGGCTCCGGCGTGATGCGCCACGCCGATGCCGGCTACGACAGCGCAATCGCTTGCGCCAAGCGGAACCATCTTGACCTCCCGATGATCAAATAAGATATGACGACTACTTCCCAAAGCTGGACCCTGACCCCCGGCACCATGTCGCTGGCCGACCTGCGCGCCGTCTGGAGCGGCCCCGCCGCACTGACCCTCGCCGACAGCGCCTGGCCGGCCATCGAATCATCGGCCGCCGCGGTGCGCGCCATCGTCGCCAGGGGCGACGCGGCCTACGGCATCAACACCGGCTTCGGCATCCTCGCCAAGACCCGCATCCCCGACCAGCAGCTCGAACAACTTCAGCGCAACCTGATCCTGTCCCATTCGGTCGGCACCGGCGCGCTGCTCGACGACGCCGTCGTGCGCCTCGTCGTGCTGATGAAAATCGGCAGCCTGGCGCGCGGCTTTTCCGGCGTCCGCCCGCTGATCGTCGAAACGCTGATCGCGCTGTACAACGCCGGCATCATGCCGGCCATCCCGGCCAAGGGCTCGGTCGGCGCCTCGGGCGACTTGGCGCCGCTGGCCCACATGACATTGGCCATGCTCGGCGTCGGCCAGGTGCGCGTGGCCGGCCGGCTGACCGACGCCGCCGCCGCGCTGGCCGCCGCCGGCATCGCGCCGGTGGTGCTGGCCGCCAAGGAGGGCCTCGCGCTGATCAACGGCACCCAGGTGTCGACCGCGCTGGCGCTGCACGGCCTGTTCATGGCCGAGCGTTTGCTGGAGGCGGCCATCGTCGCCGGCGCCCTCTCGCTCGACGCCGCCAAGGGCAGCGACGCGCCGTTCGACGCGCGCGTGCACGCGGTGCGCGGCCAGCCCGGCCAGATCGCCACCGCCGCCGTCTACCGCCAGCTGGTGGCCGGCAGCGCGATCCGCGCCTCGCACCTGGTCGGCGACGAGCGCGTGCAGGACCCCTACAGCCTGCGCTGCCAGCCGCAGGTCATGGGCGCGGTGCTCGACATCATCGGCAATGCCGCCCGCACCCTGCTGATCGAGGCCAACGCCGTCACCGACAATCCTTTGATCTTCGCCGACACCGGCGAGATCATCTCGGGCGGCAATTTCCACGCCGAGCCGGTCGCCTTCGCCGCCGACACGCTGGCGCTGGCGATCGCCGAAATCGGCGCGCTCGCCGAGCGCCGCATCGCCCTGCTGATCGACGCCACCCTGTCCGGCCTGCCGCCGTTCCTGGTGCGCGAGCCGGGCGTCAATTCCGGCTTCATGATCGCCCACGTCACCGCCGCCGCGCTGGCGTCCGAAAACAAGTCGCTCGCGCATCCGGCCAGCGTCGACAGCCTGCCGACCTCGGCCAACCAGGAAGACCACGTCAGCATGGCCACCTTCGCGGCGCGCCGGCTTGACGATATGGCGCACAATACGGCTGTCATCGTCGCCATCGAACTGCTGGCGGCGGCGCAGGGCATCGATTTTCACCGGCCGCTGGCCAGTTCGCCGCAACTCGAGCACGTGCACGCCGAGCTGCGCCGCCAGGTGCCGTTCTTCGATGCCGACCGCTTCTTCGCGCCCGACATCGAAGCGGCCAAGCAAATGGTTTTGCGCGGCACCCTCAGCGCCGCTTGCAAGGACCTGTTTTCGGCGCTGTATCGATAAG
>JARXKM010000082.1:0-9521 GCA_030272785.1 Pseudomonadota bacterium | reverse complement strand
CGCGGCACCCTCAGCGCCGCTTGCAAGGACCTGTTTTCGGCGCTGTATCGATAAGCCAGAGACGAGGCAGAGACGATGGATTTCCAGTTCAGGGCCGGCAGCATTCCCATCCTCCTGTCGATGCCGCACGCCGGCGCCGACATCCCCGACGACATCGCCGCGCGGCTGACGCCGTGCGCGCTGGCCCGCGCCGACACCGACTGGCACCTGCCCGCGCTGTACGCGTTCGCCGCTGACATCGGCGCCTCGACCATCGCCGCGCGCTGGTCGCGCTACGTCATCGACCTGAACCGCCCGCCCGAAGACACCAACCTGTATCCGGGCCTCGACACCACCGGCCTGTGCCCGGTCGACACCTTCGGCCGCGAGGCGCTCTACCAGGCCGGCCAGGCGCCGTCCGAGGCCGAGGTGGCGCGCCGCCTCGCGCGCTATTGGCAACCATACCACCGGCAGCTGCGCGCCGAACTCGATCGCCTGCTGGCGCTGCACGGCAAGGTGGTGCTGTGGGACGCGCACTCGATCGCCTCGGTGGTGCCGCGCTTTTTCGACGGCCGCCTGCCCGATCTGAACTTCGGCACCGCAGCCGGCGCCGCCTGCGCGCCCGCGCTGGCCGACGCCGTGATCGCGCCGGCGCGCGCCGACGGCCGCTACAGCATCGCCCTGAACGGCCGCTTCAAGGGCGGCTACATCACCCGCCACTACGGCCAGCCGGGCGCCGGCGTGCACGCCATCCAGCTCGAAATGTGCCAGTGCCTGTACATGAACGAGAGCGCGCCGTTCGCCTACCGGCCCGACCTGGCCGCGCAGGTGCAAGCGCTGCTGCGCCAGATGCTCGGCGCCGCCGCCGGCTGGGCGCGCACATGACGGACGTGCACATGAACCCTGGCGCGCTGTTCGCCCGCCACGCGCTGCTGGCCGACGGCTGGGCGGCCGACGTGCTGCTCGCCTGGGACGCCGACGGCACGCTGACGTCCGTCACGCCGGGCGCCGCCGCAGCGGCCGGCGTCCGCCACGAGCAGCTGGTCCTGCCCGGCATGATCAACCTGCACTCGCACGCCTTCCAGCGCGCCCTCGGCGGCCTGACCGAAACCGCCGGCGACAGTGCCGACAGCTTCTGGACCTGGCGCGACCTGATGTACCGCTTCGCCCGCAACATCACGCCCGCGCAGATCGAGGCGATCGCCGCCCAGCTGTTCGCCGAATGCCTGCGCCACGGCTACACGGCGCTGTGCGAGTTCCACTACGTGCAGCGCGGGCCCGACGGCGCCCTGTATGCGCGCCCGGCCGAAACGGCCGAACGGGTGGCCGCCGCGGCGCGCGGCGCCGGCATCGGCCTGACCATGCTGCCGGTGCTGTACAGCCATGCCGGTTTCGGCGAACAGGCGCTGGGCGCCGGCCAGCAGCGCTTTCGCACCGATCCGGCGCAGGTGCTGCGCATTGTCGAAGCGCTCGAACCGCTGCGCGGCGGCCAGTTCGAGGTGGGCGCCGCGCCGCACTCGCTGCGCGCCGCCTCGATCGGCCAGATCGCCGAACTGGCCGGCGCGCTGCCGGCCGCTCGCCCGCTGCACATCCACATCGCCGAGCAGCAGGACGAGGTCCGGCAATGTCTCGGCGCCACCGGCATGCGCCCGCTGCGCTACCTGTCCGAACACATCGCGCTCGATGCGCGCTGGTGCCTGGTGCACGCCACCCACCTCGACGCCGATGAAGTCGAGCGCATCGCTGCCAGCGGCGCGGTCGCCGGCCTGTGCCCGAGCACCGAGGCCAACCTCGGCGACGGCCTGTTCCCGCTGGCGCAGTTCCTCGCCGCCGGCGGGCGCTTCGGCATCGGCAGCGACAGCCACGTGTCGCACAGCCCGGTGGAGGAATTGCGCTGGCTCGAATACGGCCAGCGCCTTCAGCACCAGCGCCGCAACGTTGCCGTCTCCGCCGGCCAGCGCCGCGTCGGCGAATTCCTCTGGCAGGGCGCCTTGCAGGGCGGCGCCCAGGCCAGCGGGCGCAAGGTCGGCGCGCTCGCCGCCGGCCTGCGCGCCGACCTGCTGGTGCTCGACGCCGATCACCCCAGCCTCGATGGCGCCGCCGCCGCCGACGTGCTCGGCATATTCGTCTTCGCCGGCAACGACAACCTGGTGCGCGACGTGCTCGCCGGCGGCCGCTGGGTGGTCGGCAATGGCCGCCATATCGACCAGGACGGCATCGCCAGCCGCTACAAACAAGCCCTTGCCGAACTGCGGGAGTATCGCTCATGACCATGTTGATTCCGTTTGCCAGCCTCGTTCCGGTGCCGTGGAAAAACGGCGCCGGCAGCACCGCCGAAATCAGCGTCGAGCCGCCCGGCGCGCTGCTGCACGATTTCGACTGGCGCATCAGTCTGGCGACCGTCGCGCACGACGGCCCGTTCTCGCTGTTCCCCGGCGTCGACCGCACGCTGGCGCTGGTCGAAGGACCCGGCATGATGCTCGAGGTCGACGAGGGCCGCCGCTTCGTGCTCGGCGACGAAGACCTGGTCATCGAATTCGCCGGCGAGTCGGCGGTGCGCGCCACCCTCAACGGCGCGCCCACCATCGACTTCAACGTGATGACCCGGCGCGCGCTGTGCCACCACAAGTTTGGCCGCCGCCGCCTGAATGGCAAGTCGGTGTTCGCGCCGCGCGGCGACCGTTCGCTGCTGTTCCTGGCCGACGGCGAAGGCCTGTCGGTGAGCAGCGATGACGAGCGCATCGGCCTGGTGCGCTTCGACGCGGTGGTGTTCGACACCGACACGGTATGGACGCTCGAAGCGGACGACGCCACCATTTTCATCGTCGACATCTTCCTCGGCAGCGCGCCGCCATGACCGACACCGTCTTCACCAACGTCCACCTGGCCACCATGGCCGACGGCTACGGCGAACTGCGCGACGGTGCGCTGCGGGTGCGCGATGGCCGCATCGTCTGGCTCGGGCCGCGCGCGCAGGCGCCGTTCGAAGACGCCGCCATCGTCGACGGCGCCGGCTGCTGGCTCACGCCCGGCCTGATCGACTGCCACACCCACATCGTCCACGCCGGCAACCGCAGCGACGAATTCGAAGCGCGCCTGAACGGCGCCACCTACGAGGACATCGCGCGCGCCGGCGGCGGCATCATGGCCACCGTGCGCGCCACCCGCGCCGCCGACCAGGCGGCGCTGCTGCGCGCCAGCCTGCCGCGCATCGCCAGCCTGTTGGCCGAGGGCGTGACCACCATCGAAATAAAATCCGGCTACGGCCTTGACCTGGCGACAGAGGCGAAGATGCTGCGCGTGGCGCGCCGCGTGGCGGCCGTGGTGCCGGTCGGCGTCGCCACCACCTTTCTCGGCGCGCATGCGCTGCCGCCCGAATTCGCCGGCCGGCCGGACGACTACATCGACGCCGTCTGCACCCGGATGCTGCCGCAGCTGGCCGCCGAGGGCCTGGTCGACGCGGTCGACGCGTTCTGCGAGCGCATCGGTTTTTCCAGCGCGCAGACCGAGCGCGTGTTCGCCGCGGCGCGCGCGCTCGGCCTGCCGGTCAAGCTGCACGCCGAGCAGCTGTCCGACCAGGGCGGCGCGCAGCTGGCGGCGCGCTACGGCGCGCTGTCGGCCGACCATCTCGAGCACGTCGGCGCAGCGGGCATCGCCGCGCTGGCGGCCGCCGGCACCGTCGCCGTGCTGCTGCCGGGCGCCTACTACTTCCTGCGCGAGAGCACGGCGCCGCCGGTGGCGCTGCTGCGCGCGGCCGCCGTGCCGATGGCGCTGGCGACCGACTGCAATCCCGGCACCTCGCCGCTGACCTCGATCCTGCTGGCGATGAACCTGGCCTGCACGCTGTGGCGCCTGACGCCGCAGGAAGCGCTGGCCGGTTGCACCGTCAACGCCGCGCGCGCGCTGGGCCGCCAGGCCGACATCGGCACGCTGGCGGTGGGCAAGCGCGCCGATTTCGCGCTGTGGGACATCGCCCGCCCGGCCGACCTGGCCTACGCGATCGGCTTCAATCCATGCCGCGGCGTGGTCAATGCCGGCGTGCTGCGCGCGCCGGTGGTAAGCTGGCGCGACTGAATTTTTCCCGGAGAGTGTGTGCGCACCAGACTTGACGCGGCCCTGCGCCGGCTCGCAGCGTTCGCGCTGGCCGCCGCCACTACCTTGGGCAGCGTCAGCGCCGTCGGCGCCGCCGACGACGTGCTGCGGGTCGGTTCGAAGCGCTTCACCGAATCGTACATCCTCGGCGAGGTGCTGACCCAGACCGCCGCCCGCCACGGCAAGGCCGAACACCGCCAGGGGCTCGGCAACACCGCCATCGTGCTCGCCGCGCTGCAGGCCGGCAGCATTGACGTGTATCCGGAATACCTCGGCACCATCGACCTCGAAATCCTCAAGAACGACAGGCCGACCTCGCTCGCCGAGATGCGCGCGGCGCTCGCGCGCATCGGCCTCGGGGTCGGCGTGCCGCTCGGCTTCAACAATACCTACGCGCTGGCGATGCGTGGCGACACCCTGAGCGTCGCCACGCTGTCCGAGCTGGCGGCCCATCCCGAACTGCGGCTCGGCCTGTCGCACGAGTTCCTCGGCCGCGCCGATGGCTGGCCGGGGCTGGCCCGGCGCTACGGCCTGGCGCAGCAGCCGCGCGGGCTCGATCACGGCATCGCCTACGAGGCGCTGGCGCAGCGCCAGGTTGACGTCATCGACATCTACGCCACCGACGCCAAGATCCGCCAGTACGGCCTGCGCGTGCTGGCCGACGACCTGCACTACTTCCCGCGCTACGACGCGGTGCTGTTGTACCGGCTTGATGCGCCGCGGCGCTTTCCGGCCGCCTGGCGCGCCATCGGGCAGCTCGAGGGCCGCATCCCGGCCAAGGCCATGATCGCGATGAACGCGGCGGTCGAACTGGAAGGCGAGAGCTTCGCCGGCGTCGCCGCCAACTGGCTGGCCGGCGGCGGCGGCGGCGCCGGCGCCGGCCATCGCAGCGCGCTGATGGCCAAGCTGTTCGACGGCAAACTGTGGCAGCTCACGCGCGAGCACCTGACCCTGGTGCTGCTGTCGGTGGCGCTGGCCTGCCTGGCCGGCATCCCGCTCGGCGTGCTGGCCGCGTTCGCGCCGCGCCTGCGCCAGCCGGTGCTGGCGCTGACCGGCGTGCTGCAGACGGTGCCGTCGCTGGCGCTGCTGGCGATGCTCATACCGCTGCTCGGCACCATCGGCACGCTGCCGGCGCTGGTGGCGCTGTTCGTCTACGCGCTGCTGCCGATCGTGCGCAACACCTGCACCGGCATCCTGCAGGTGCCGCCCGGCCTGCGCATGGCGGCGCTGGCGCTCGGACTGGGGCGGCGCGACCGGCTGCTGCACGTCGACCTGCCGCTGGCGCTGCCGGTGATCCTGGCCGGCGTCAAGACGGCCGCGGTGATGAGCGTGGGCACCGCCACCATCGCCGCCTTCATCGGCGCCGGCGGCTACGGCGAGCGCATCACCATCGGCCTGGCGCTCAACGACAACGACATGCTGCTGGCCGGGGCGATCCCGGCGGCGCTGCTGGCGCTGCTCACGCAAGGCGCCTTCGAGCTGCTCGAGACGCTGCTGGCGCGCCGCCGGCCGCTATAACCGCTATAGCCGCTGCAGCGACTGCAGCTTCGAGCGCAGCGCCGACACCTCGCGGTGCAGGATGCGCTCGGCGTGGAAGTCGTTTTCGCGCTGGGCGGCGATGGCCTGCAGGCTGCGCGCGTGGCGCTGCAGGCGCGCGCGCAGCCAGGCCTTGTGCAGCCGCGCGGTGAGAGGGGTAAACCGGATTTTCATGGGACCGCCTTGGACAGGAAACCCATTCTGCAATGCTGGCAAAGATTGTTTTTGTGCTAACTCAAGCGTGCGCCAGCGGTGGCCTGATGTTGATGCCGGTCAAGCTGCGCATTTCCAGTTGGGGAATCATGGGCTAACGGTTGCATGGATGTGCTCGATGGCACGACGCCAGTCTCCCCTCCCATGATCGCATGGGTTAACCCACGGTGCGCCTCTCCCGTGGGTTTTTTCTGCCCGCTCAGTCTCTCAGGACATAGTATCTAGCGCGCGCCGCCCGCCAGCGCGCTCAAGGCGTCGCCGGCGACGCGGCAGATGCGCCACTCGGGCATGACGTCGGCGCCGACCCCCTGGTAGAACTGGATCGCCGGCGCGTTCCAGTCCAGCACCGACCATTCGAAACGGCCGCAGCCGCGCTCGAGCGCCAGCTGCGCCAGCCGCACCAGCATCTGGCGGCCGTATCCCTTGCCGCGCTGCGCCTGCCTGACGTAGAGGTCTTCCAGGTACAGGCCCTTGCGGGTCAGGAAGGTCGAAAAATTATGGAAGAACAGGGCGAAGCAGACCACCTCGCCATGTTCGACGCCGACCAGCGCCTCGCACGACGTTTGCTCCCCGAACAGGCCCTCGTGCAGCAGCGCTTCGGTCGCCACCACCAGGTGTTCGAGCTTTTCGAACACCGCCAGTTCGACGATCATGGCGTGGATGGCGGCGACGTCGGCCGGCTGGGCGGGGCGAATCGAGAAGGCGGTGGCAGTGGTCATGAGGTCTCTGGAACGGGGATGAGGGGAAGCTGGACCGGGCGCCGCGGCGCGGGCGTGCGCACGGCCCAGGCCACGCTGGAGAGGCACAATAGCATGCCGATCCACTCGAGCGGACCGGGACGGTAATGTTCGAGCCGGATCGACAGCAGCACCGAGATGACCGGCGTGACGACGCCGACATACACCGCCTTCTGCGAGCCGATCCGGTTGATCAGCGTGAAGTAGGCCATGAACGCGATTACCGAGCCGAACACGGCCAGGTAGCCCAGCCCCATCCAGTACTGCGGCGCCGCCGGCAGCGCCAGCTGCTGGCCGGTGACGGCGATCCATGCCAGCACCAGCGTCGTGCCCCAGCACATCGACCAGGCCGTCGTCAGCAGCAGGTCGGACGATTGCGCGCGCACCTTGGCGACGATCACGCTGCCGGCCGAACTGGCGATGGTGGCCACCAGCGCCAGGCCGAGGCCGAGCAGGAAATGGCCGCTGCCGCCGGCCACGACGTCGCGCCAGGCGGCGCCGATCGAGCGTGAAAACAGCAGGCCGACGCCGGCCATCGCGACCGCGCCGGCCGACCAGGTGCGCCAGCCGATCGGCGTGCCGAACAGCACGCGGCTGCACAGCGGCGTCCAGAACACCATCAGCGCGAACAGCACCGCCACCAGCGCCGAGACCAGGTATTGCTCGGCGCCGTAGGTGCAGACGTATGACAGGCCGAAAGTGAGGAAGCCCTGCAGCATCAGCCAGCGCTGGGTGCGCCACGGCAGGCGCAGGGTGGCGCCGCGCAGCAGGCAACAGGCGAACAGGACGGCGGCGGCGATGCCGAAGCGATAGGCCACCGACACCGCCGGCGCCACCTCGCCCAGCTGCAAGGTGATGGCCCAGAAGGTCGAGCCCCAGATCAGCGAGGCGATGGCAAACAGGAGAGGTGAGGGCATGCCGAAAGTATACGGGATTTCGCAATTTCTTGTCAGCAAGTGGGCAAAAACGACAGTCCGGCGGCACGCCATTGAGCCGTCACAAGGCGCGCGTTCTCGTCCTGTTTCGGCGCGCGCCGGACGCTATCATGGTCTGTCCCTGCGCCAAGGCCCGCCCATGAAACCGTCGCTGAATCTGAAAATCGTCATCCTGCTCGGCTACGTGCTGGTGTGCACGATGCTGGTGCTGCTCGACCAGCAGGCCGATGCGCCGGCGCTGGCCGCGCCGGTCGGCCTGATCGGCCAGTAGCGCCGCGCCCGGCCCGGCCCTTGGCGCTCAGCCCTTCAGTACGCCACGTGCAGGCGGCGGTACAGGAAACTGAGCACGAACAGCGGGCCGATCAGCAAGAAGCGCAGGTCATCGAGGAAGGACGGCTTCTTGCCTTCGATCATGTGGCCGATGAACTGGCCGATCCAGGCCAGCACGAAAATGGCGATTGACATCGGCAGCACGGCCGCCGGCGGCAGCGCGCGCAGCAGCCCGAGCATGAGCAAGGTCATCACCAGCATGCCTGCCGCGAATGGCCGCGACAGCCGGAAGTAGTACACCAGCGCCGCCACGCACACCGCCACCGCGGCCAGCGGATGGACCCACCAGACGATGCCCAGCAGCGTGAACACGATCACGGGCACGCATACGAAATGGATCAGTTCGTTGGTGTGGTTCAGGTGGCTCTCGCCGTATTTCGCCAGCAAGGTGTCGATGGCGCGCGGCGGCGTGGTCTGGTGCATGGAGGTCTCCGGATGTTGTTTTTTTGAGTGGCCGGGCTATCGTACCACTGTGCGCGGCGCGGGCCAAGCCGGCGCGTCGCCAGCGCCCGCGCTTGGCGGCGTTTTCATGCGCGTGCAGGCCATCCGCTTCTGCGTCGGCTAGAATTCCGTCCATGACCATGCAACCCGACACGACTGACACCCGCCACGCGCTCGTGCGCAAACGATGTTTCGCTCCGGTCGTCGATGAGCGAAGCCGCCTGCTGGTGCTGGGAAGTCTGCCTGGCGAGCAATCGTTGACGCGGCAGGAATACTACGGCAATCGACAGAATCGATTCTGGCATTTGATGTCGGAAGTGACGGGCGCGCAGTTGGTGTCGCTGGACTATGCGACGCGCCTGCACACCTTGCTCGCCCACGGCGTGGGCCTATGGGATGTGGTTGCCGAAGCTCATCGGCAGGGCAGTCTGGACAGCCGCATTCGCGATCGCGATGATAACGATCTGCTGGCACTGCTTGGCCGTTTCCCCCGCTTGACGACAATTGCCTTCAACGGCGGAACGGCGGCAAAGTTGGGGCTGAAAGTGCTGGGCAAACGTGCTGAAGACTTTCAGATTGTTCAGCTGCCGTCGAGCAGCCCGGCCTACACCTTGTCTTACGCCGAAAAAATGGCGAAATGGCGGCTGTTGGCGCCCTGTCTTGATCCGCTGCGCTGATATTCGACGATTTTCACCGCAGTAGGTCATTCGTTGATACCTGCGCGGCCAAGGCACCCGGCACGTTCTCGGTATCGACGATGGTCGCGTATTCGCCATCCCGATTGGCCAATGCCATGGCGTGCACATCGTCTGTGCTGATACCCAGTTCCTGCGCCGCCGTGGCTGCCCGCTGCTTGAGCTCATCGGAAAGGTTGAGTGATGTGCTTGCCATGATAAAAAGGTCGTCAACGTTGGTGTCACCAGAGTAGCACTTTCTCGCCAAGCCGCCAGCACGACCTACTTTGCATAGTCATACAGCGGCTGGCCCTTTTCCACCACGTGCACGGTAAACAGCTTGAGCGGCGTCTCGCCGACGATGGCGAAGCCGCCGTGCCTGACGTCGCGCAGATTCATCAGGCTGGTACCGGTGGCGAGCAGCACCGGGTCTTTGCCGGTCACCTGGATGGTCGCGCCCTGGATCACGTAGGCCGCTTCGATGCCGTGATGGACATGCGGGCCGATGCTGTCGCCGCGCTTGTATTCGCCGATCGAGGCGATCACTTCGAAGCCCGGCGCGCCGGCCAGGTCGGCGCGCTGCT
>JARXKM010000456.1 GCA_030272785.1 Pseudomonadota bacterium | reverse complement strand
ATCGCCGAAGAACTGGCGCTGCCGCCGGTCAAGATTCACTGCTCGATCCTGGCCGAAGACGCCATCAAGGCCGCCGTGCTGGACTACAAGACCAAGCACCCGACGGCCGCCTGAGTTTTTTGCGGAGAACCACATGGCAATCACACTGACCGAAAAAGCGGCCAAGCACATCAACCGCTTCATCGAACGGCGCGGCAAGGGTGTCGGGCTGCGCTTTGGGGTGCGCACCACCGGCTGTTCGGGGCTGGCGTACAAGCTCGAATATGTCGACGAGGCCGCCTCCGAGGACCAGGTGTTCGAGTCGCACGGCGTGAAGGTGTTCGTCGACCCGAAAAGCCTGCCCTACATCGACGGCACCGAGCTCGACTTTACCCGCGAAGGCCTCAACGAAGGCTTCCGTTTCAACAATCCGCACGTCAAGGATGAGTGCGGTTGCGGGGAAAGCTTCCGTATCTAGCCGCATGCAGAACCACTTCGACCTGTTCCAGTTGCCGGCCCGTTTCAGCATCGACATCGGCGCGCTCGACGCCGCCTACCGCGACGTCCAGGGCCAGGTGCATCCCGACCGCTTCGTCCATGCGACCGACGCCGAAAAACGCGTCGCCATGCAATGGGCGACGCGCGCCAACGAGGCCTATCAGACGCTGAAACACCCGCAGAAGCGCGCGCGCTACCTGTGCGAGCTCAATGGCGTGGACCTGCAGACGGAATCGAACACGGCCATGCCAATGGCGTTCCTGATGCAGCAGATGGAGTGGCGCGAGGCGCTCGGCGAGGCGCGGGCGGCCAAGGATATGGCAGCGCTGGAGTCGCTCGACCAGCAGGTGAAACAGGAACGTAAGGCTCAGCTGGTAAAAATCGGTTCACAACTTGACGCTGGTGATTATGAGCACGCGGGCCAAGGCGTACGGGCACTCATGTTTTTGGAGAAAATTGTACAGGAGATAGACGGGCTGTTCGGCATGCTCGAGGAGCATTGATGCCTGACTTGAAAGAAGGGCTTCAGTACGCCGGCGAGGTGCTCAAAATTATTGGCGCCCTTGCATCATTTTATGCGGTCTTCAAGCTGCGTCAGATCGAAAAGAAGTACTTGTTCAAGGCAACAATACCTGAGGTTGTGGCGAATATCCAAATCACTCTCGATACCTTGAACAAGTTCATGCTGAAGCCGACTGAGCATCGAATTGAAATTTCCGAAGCGCTGCATGTGTTAGCAACCGACGTCAGGAACATCAAGCGCAAGTCGCGCGGTGACTCGCTCATCGCGGCCAACCGTTTGCTGCAATCGATACGATCAACTCGACCTGATCGCCATTTTTGGGAGGCGGAAATGCCGATGGCGCCGCGACTCGATGCGCTGATTGAGATCTACGGCAAGGGAATGGGATTGATCCGTTCACTTGAGCACGATATGAATGATCGCGGATGGAGTGAAAAATGAGCGATAAGTTAGACCAAGCGGTGTTCAAGATTTTTGCACTGACACACCAGGGGCAGTTGGACTGGCGCAACAAGCCCGCCCCAGCCATGTGGCAGCAGGCAACCGATTCCGTATATCCCTTTTACTTCGAAGCGATCCATGAAGGGCGAACATTGGCATTGTTTGAAGAGCGTTTCAAGCGCCGCGATTTTCCCAATGCGCTTGTCGCCGCGGCCATGGGCGGCGAGTTAGGTGGTTGGGAGCGGAAAGTGCATCTTGGGCTGCTTGGTGAAAATGATGAGCTGATGTTCGAATTCCCTTGGTCACGACAACTCCAAGGATTGTTTGACGCAGTGCGATACAAAGAAGCGAATATCGATGATTTTCTCGATAAATTACTAAAATCAGAACCAGCGAACGAAAAATAATAATGGCACTGCTCCAAATCTCCGAACCCGGCATGTCGACCGCCCCCCACCAGCACCGGCTGGCGGTCGGCATCGACCTTGGCACCACCAACTCGCTGGTCGCCACCGTGCGCAGCGGCATCCCCGAAGTGCTCAGCGACGAGGATGGCCGGCCATTGCTTCCGTCGATCGTGCGCTACCTGCCGAACGGCCATGCCCACATCGGCTACAAGGCGCAGGCGCACCAGACCACCGACCCGAAGAACACCGTGGTGTCGGTCAAGCGCTTCATGGGCCGCGGCCTGGCCGACATCGCCCACGCCGAGAACCTGCCGTACGACTTCCAGGAATCGCCCGGCATGGTGCAGATCCGCACCGTCGCCGGCGTCAAAAGCCCGGTCGAAATCTCGGCGCAGATCCTCGCCACCTTGCGCCAGCGCGCCGAAGACTCGCTCGGCGATGAACTGGTCGGCGCCGTCATCACGGTGCCGGCCTACTTCGACGACGCCCAGCGCCAGGCAACCAAGGACGCCGCCCAGCTGGCCGGCCTGAACGTGCTGCGCCTGCTGAGCGAACCGACCGCCGCGGCGATCGCCTACGGCCTCGATCACGGCTCCGAAGGCACCTTCGCCGTGTACGACCTGGGCGGCGGCACCTTCGACATCTCGATCCTCAAGCTGTCCAAGGGCGTGTTCGAAGTGCTCTCCACCGGCGGCGATTCGGCCCTCGGCGGCGACGACTTCGACCATCGCCTGTTCTGCTGGGTCACCGAACACGCCAAGCTGGCGCCGCTGTCCGACGAGGACACCGCGACGCTGATGGTCAAGGCGCGCCAGGCCAAGGAACAGCTCTCGACCAACGCCGTCACCTCCATCGACGCGATGCTCAACTCGGGCGAGATCGTGCACCTGAAGGTGACGGCCGAAGAATTTGCCGGCATGACGAAACACCTGGTCGCCAAGACCATGACGGCGATCAAAAAAGCCATGCGCGACGCCGCGGTGTCGGTCGACGACGTCGACGGCGTGGTGATGGTCGGCGGCGCTACCCGCATGCCGCACGTGCGGCGCGCGGTCACCGAATTTTTCAAGACCATCCCGCACGCGAACATCGACCCCGATAAAGTGGTCGCGCTCGGCGCGGCGATCCAGGCCAACCTGCTGGCCGGGAACCGCGCCGCCGGCGACGACTGGCTGCTGCTCGACGTGATCCCGCTCTCGCTCGGCATCGAGACGATGGGCGGCCTGGTCGAAAAGATCATCCCGCGCAATTCGACCATCCCGTGTGCGCGCGCGCAGGAGTTCACCACCTTCAAGGACGGCCAGACCGCCTTGTCGGTGCACGTGCTGCAGGGCGA
>JARXKM010000455.1 GCA_030272785.1 Pseudomonadota bacterium | reverse complement strand
ATGGCCGCATCGTCGAACGCGGCACCCATCAGTCGCTGCTGGCCGCCAACGGCCTTTACGCGCAGATGTGGGAGCGCCAGCAGGCGCGCCAGGACGAGGCGCTGACCTCGCCGCCGGTGGAACTCGAGCAGGACTAGCCGGCCGCTTGATGCGGGTCAACCGTACGCTTCGTGCGGCGCCCGGCGCTGCATGCGACGCCGATAATCGGCTGCATGGACCAGCCGATCATCGAAACAGCCGCCGTGCCGACGGTGGCGCCCGACCTGGCGCGCATCGCCGCGCTGGAGGCGGGCAAGGTGCTGTATTTTCCGGCGCTCGCTTTCACGCCGCTGCCGGCCGAGGCGCGCCTGTTCACGCCCGCCATGCGCGATCCCGCCAGCCGCAACATCAGCCTCGACGCCGGCGGGCGCCTCAGGGGGGCGGCCGGCGAGGCGCAGTCCCAGGCCGCGCTGGCCGCCATGATGCTGCGCTTTCGCGCGCAGGCCCAGGCGCTGATCGCCATGCTGTGTCCCGCCTATGTCGATGCGCTGCGCTGCGGCTCCACCAGTTTCCGGCCATCCCTGATCGAAACGCGCGCGCAGTCGTGGCGTGCCGACGATCGCCGGCTGCACGTCGATGCCTTCCCTTCGCGGCCGAACCGCGGCGAGCGGCTGTTGCGCGTGTTCGCCAATGTCCATCCCGACGGCGTGGCGAGGGTGTGGCGGCTGGGAGAACCGTTCGAGCAGGTCGCGCAGCGCTTCCTGCCGCGTGCGAAGCGCCACTCGCGCATGCGTGCGCGCGCCTTGCATGCGCTTGGCATGACCAAGTCGCTGCGCAGCGAATACGACCATTTGATGCTGCAGCTGCATGACGCCATGAAGGCCGACCTCGACTACCAGCAGCATGCGCCGCAGAAGACGGTGGCGTTCCCGTCGGGCTCCACCTGGGTGTGTTTTTCTGACCAGGCATCGCACGCGGCGATGTCCGGCCAGTACCTGCTCGAGCTGACCATGCAGCTGCCGCCCGGCCGCCAGTACGACACCACCGCCAGCCCGCTGGCGATCCTGTCGCGCCTGACCGGGCGCGTGCTGGTCTGATGCCGGGTCAGTAGGTATAGAACATCCGCTGGATTTCCTTGCTGCTGCCGGTGCGCGTGAGCGCCAGCATCAGAAGGATGCGCGCCTTCTGCGCGTTGAGCGTGTCGGCCACCACGAAGTCGAGTTCATCGTCCTTCGCCTCGCCGTTGCGCGCCAGGATGCCCTGGCCGACCCGGCTCGCGCGCACGATCAGCACGCCCTTCGCGCGCGCCGCCTTCAGCGCCGGCAGCACCTTGTCGGCCAGGCTGCCGTCGCCGACGCCGGCGTGGATGATGCCCTTGGCGCCGGCCGCCACGAACGCGTCGAGCGCGACCGGGCCGACGTTGGCGTAGCCGTACACGATGTCCACCTGCGGCAGCGCCGTCAGCGCGCTGACGTCGAATTCGGTGTCGATGGTGTGCTTGCGGGTCGACTGGCGATAGAAGAACGGCCGGCTGCCCTGGATGTAGCCGAGCATGCCCAGTTCCGGCGTGCGAAACGCATCGAGCGTCGAGGTATTCGTCTTGGTGATGTCGCGCGCGGCCTGGATCTGGTCGTTCATCGCCACCAGCACGCCCTTGCCGACCGCTTCCTGGCTGGCCGCCAGCAGCACCGCGTTGTACAGGTTGATCGGGCCGTCGGCCGACAGCGCCGTCGACGGCCGCATCGCGCCCACCAGCACTACCGGCTTGCGGCTCTTGACCACCAGGTCGAGGAAGTAGGCGGTTTCTTCGAGCGTGTCGGTGCCGTGGGTGATGACGATGCCGTCCACGTTTGACTGCGCCAGCAGCACGTTGACGCGCTTGGCCAAGGTCAGCCAGTGTTCGTTGTCCATGTTCTCGCTGGCGATCTGGAAGACCTGCTCGCCGCTCACGTGGGCCACCTTGGCCAGCTCCGGCACCGCCTTGATCAGCGCCTGCACGCCGACCGTGGCGGCGGTGTAGCCGACCGTGGTGGTGCTGGTGGCGCCGGTGCCGGCGATGGTGCCGCCGGTGGCCAGGATGGTCACATTGGCCAGCCGCGCGGGTGGCGCTTCAGCTTGCGCCGCGCCGGCGACGAACAACATGAAACCGAACAGTGCCATCATCGAACGGCGGGTGGGTTGGTGCGTCATGAAACCTCCTGGTTGAACATTGAATGCGTCAAGGCTGCCTGGGCGACGCCAGCATGACGGTTGGGGCCGTGTACGAATGCCGGCACTGACCCCCGGGGTACGGATGAAAAAAAGGCCTTCCATCGCTGGAAAGCCTCGGCTGTTGGCGTGAGGCCGGCCGCCGCTTAGGGCAGTTCGGCCGCCGCCCAGTCGTTCTGCACCGGCACGGACAGTTCGTTTTCCCACTTGGCCACCACCGCCGTGGCGATGCCGTTGCCGATTACGTTGGTGGCCGAGCGCGCCATGTCGAGGAAGTGGTCGATCCCGAGCAGCAGCAGCAGGCCCGCTTCCGGGATGTTGAACTGGGCCAGGGTGGCGGCAATCACCACCAGCGAGGCGCGCGGCACGCCGGCCATGCCCTTCGAGGTCAGCATCAGCACCAGCATCATCGTGATCTGGGTGCCGAGCGACATTTCGATACCGTAGGCCTGGGCGATGAAGACGGTGGCGAAGGTGCAGTACATCATCGAGCCGTCGAGGTTGAAGGAGTAGCCGATCGGCAGCACAAAGGCGGCGATCCGGTTGCGCACGCCGAAACGCTCGAGCCCTTCGAGCGTTTTCGGGAACGCCGCCTCGGACGAGGCAGTGGAGAACGCCAGCAGGGTCGGCTCGCGCAGCTCGGCCAGCAGGGTGAACACGCGGCGGCCGAGGAAGATCGAGCCGATCGCGGTGAGCAAGATCCACAGCAGCACGATGCCCAGATAGAATTCGCCCATGAACACGCCGTAGGTCGCCAGCACGCCGACCCCGCTCTTGGCGATGATGCCCGAGACGGCCGCGAACACCGCGAACGGCGCCAGGTTCATGACGTAGCCGGTCACCTTGAGCATGATGTGGGCGATGCCGTCGATGGCGTCGACCAGCGGCTTGCTGCGCTCGCCGACGGCGGCCGCCGCGGTGCCGAAAAAGATCGAGAAGATCACGATCTGCAGGATCTCGTTCTTGGCCATGCCGTCGACGATCGAGGCCGGCACCAGGTGGGTGACGA
>JARXKM010000081.1 GCA_030272785.1 Pseudomonadota bacterium | reverse complement strand
CACGCCGATGTGGGCGAAGCCGCGCGCGGCGCCGCCGCCCAGCGCCAGGCCGATCTTGATCTTGCGCGGCGCCGGCGCGGGCGACGCCACCGCCACCACCGGTGTCGGCGGTGGGGCCGGAGGAGTGCTGCGGCAGCCGCCCAGCAACAGCGCGGACAGGGCAATCAGCGAAAATCTTTTCGGATGCATATAGGCGGACAGAATCGGTGAGGCAGAGATTGTAACGTGTTCGCGCGCGGCCATCGAAACGGCGCGCACATCCCAACCGGCCGCCGTCGCGCGGGCGCGGGTGCCACGCTGCTACCCGCCGGTCGCCGGTCAGCGTGGCGCGATGACGCGCTCCACGCTGCTTGACCTTGCGCAGCGACGCAGGATCATTGCCCCCCTTCACAACGCCGGCGGCCAAAATGTGTTGCATCGACAATTTTTATATGGGAGGATATATTTCTCAAATAATTATCAAAAATACCTCACTAAACCTGAGTCGCATGGGCCGGCCCGGCATCGCGGCCCCCCACAGCACCGGCGCAGGAGCTTCTGCGATAACGCCCGCCACCGTCACCGCCGCCATGGCGCCACGTTGACCGCGCTCCGCCCCGAAGCGCCAGCCGTTTTATGGATACGCATCTGCTTTGAAAACCACGATTAATTTCATTGGAGGCTGGCATGATCACTATCATCGATTCGGTTGGGCGAGGATGCAAGAATCATCCGGCGGACGTTAAAAAGATACAGGAATTGCTCAATTCAAGTGCCGCGGTGACAAACAAGCTGGTCACTGACGGCAAGTACGGTCAACGCACTTTTCAGACGATCCTGCAGTATCAAATGAGTATTTTTCACAGCCCGGCGGCGTGGGATGGCATCATCAAGCCAAATGGCAAGACACTGCAGTCGCTGAACAATCCGAGAACGCCGATCATGAAAAAAATCAGCGCGGAGGCAGCGCAAGCGCAGGCCCGTGCGGTTGGCGGGCACGCGGCGCCTGATGTCTCACCGGCGGCAACGCAGGGTGCCGCATTGACGCCGCTCGATTTTGAAAATGCCGCGCGCGCGCTCGGTGCGAATGTCGAGGCGGCGATGATTCATGCGTTCGCGGTGGTCGAGTCGGGTGGCAAGAGCGGATTTGGGGCGTCCGGTTTTCCAAAAATCGCCTACGAAGGACATATCTTCCGGCGCTATACCGAGCACGCCTACGACAGATCCCATCCATTACTCTCCTATCCCTATGCAAAAAAAGCCGGCCCTGAATGGCAGGCGAATAACAAAGACGATGCAACCGCACTGGCGACATTGAAGCAAGCGATCCTGCTCAATCAGAGGGCCGCTTATATGTCATGTTCGTGGGGAATGTTTCAGATCATGGGGTTTAATTTCAGCAGCTGCGGCTACGCTACCGTCGACGCTTTTGTCGATGCAATGAAAGCTGGCGAGTCCGGTCAGCTGAAGGCGTTTGTGGGGTTTTGCAAGAACACAGCCGGCCTGAAAGACGCCCTGGCGAAGAAAGATTTTGTTCAATGTGCGACTTTGTATAACGGAGCGGATTATGGCGATTACGACAGAAGAATTAGTGCAGCATATAAAAAATTCTCGACAAAATAACGCTGCAGCCAAGCAAGCCTTGGCTTCTTGTGTCTTGCTCTTGTTGTTCGGTTTGATGTCTGGGGCACCATCCGGCTGGGCCGCGGATGCGCAAAAATTGACATCGGGAATATATGAAGGGCTGATGCTGGCGGTGGCCCAAGATGGGTCGGTCAGCGGATTTTATCGCGAATCGCAAGGCGAGAAACCGAGCAAGACCTGCACCTTTTTCTTGCAGGGCAAAGGTGCTGCAGAGCCGATCGCCATCAACAGCTGGAACAGTCAGATTTTCCCGGGCCAGATCAAGGCCGTGGGCGTCAATGTCAACCTGAAAATCGGCCAGGCGCGTGAGCATCCCGGCTGCGGCCTGGTGTTGATGCCGGAAATAGCGAGCGGCATTACGCTGGAGAGAACCACGGCGACGCGGTGGTGCAGCCTTAAAATGGTTCAAAGCAGCCGCGCGGCCTTGTTTTCGGCGCCCTCTGCCGAGAAGAAAACCCGCGCCTATTTTGTCAAGAACGATGTCCTGGGGGTGCTGGCGCACGACGGCGAGTGGCTACAGGTGGAGTTCCCCCGCGACGGCAAGGCGTCCATCAAAGGATGGCTCAAGGCGAGCGACACGCAAGATCTGCTCCCGCCGAAAAAATAGTGCCGAGCATGGCGCGGGCGCCGACGCACATCGCACCGCGCGGCCGCTCCACGACAGGCGAAATCACCTGCCCGGAAACGTCACCGTGAAGCAGCTGCCCTTGCCCGCTTCGGACTTGATGGTCAGGGTGGCGCGGTGGCGCAGCAGCACGTGCTTGACGATCGCCAGCCCAAGCCCGGTGCCCTGGGTCTCGCGCGAGCGGCTCTTGTCGACCCGGTAGAAGCGTTCGGTCAGGCGCGCGATGTGGCTCTGGTCGATGCCGATGCCGGTATCCTTGACGACGAACTGCGGCCCGTCCGGCCCGGCTTTCCAGATCAGCTGGACGCTGCCGCCGGCCGGCGTGTAGCGCACCGCGTTCGAGGCCAGGTTGCCGAACGCGCTGCGCAGCTCCTCGGCGCTGCCGCTGATGTCGGGCCCGTCGACGCTGGCGCTGACCTGGTGCTGGCCGCCCGACAAGGCGCGCGCCTCCTGCAGCACCTCCTCGACCAGCGCGCCGATGCGCACCGGCTCGGGGCGCATCGGATAGTCGACCGATTCGAGCCGCGACAAGGTCAGCATGTCCTCGATCAGGCGCTGCATGCGGCGGCCCTGCTCGGTCATCAAGAGCAGGTGCGCCTGGCGGCTGGCCGGATCGAGGTCGGGCGTGCTCGAGGCGATCTCGAGGAAGCCGACGATCACGGTGAGCGGCGTGCGCAGCTCGTGCGAGGCGTTGGCGATGAAGTCGCGCCGCATCTCCTCGATGCGGGCGTTCTCGGTGGCGTCATGGGTGACCAGGATCTGGCGGCGGTTCTCGAACGGGATGATCTGGCAGATCAGCTTGCGGTCGCGCAGGCTGAGCGTGAGCGGCTGCTCGTAGCGCCCGAGGATGATGTAGTCGATGAAGTCGGGATGGCGCACCAGGTTGGTCACCCGCATGCCGCGGTCGCGCTCGAGCGTGAGGCCCAGATGGCGCTCGGCGGCCGGGTTGCACCATTCGAGAAACAGGACGTCGTCCATGATCGCCACGCCGTCCGGCAGCAGGTGCATGGCCTGGCGAAAGCGCGCCAGCCATTCGGTCAGCTCGGCCTGGCTGCGCTCGTCGTCGCGGCGCAGGCGGTACAGGCGCGAGAAGACGTCGGTCCAGGCACCCCAACCGTCGGGCAGCTTGGCGCTGTGCGAATCGTCCAGCCAGGCGCTCAGCTGGCCGAGGTAGGACAGCTGCAGGTACAGCTGCAGCAGTACCAGCAGCAGCGCCACGCCGAGGCCGGCGGCCAGGCCGGCCATCCACCAGCACAGGCCGGCGAAGACGAACAAAAAGGTCAGGCGCAGCAGCGCCGGGATCCAGAACAGCAGTTTGGGATTCATCGAGGAGCGGTTTCTATTTTTCCGACAGCATATAGCCAACGCTGCGCACGGTCTTGATCAGCCCTTCGGCCTGCTTGAGCGCCTTGCGCAGGCGCAGCACGTGGACGTCGACGGTGCGCTCCTCGATGACGGCGTGGTTGCCCCACACCTTGTCGAGCAGCTGGCTGCGCGAAAACACCCGCTCCGGATGGGCCATCAGGAACTTGAGCAGCTTGAATTCGGCGTGGCCGATGTCGATGCGGGCCTGGTCGATCGCCACGCTGTTGCTGACCGGGTCGAGCGTGACCGGCCCGGCCGACAGGCTCGCCTCGACCATTTCCGGGTTGTTGCGGCGCATCAGCGCCTTCGCCCGCGCCAGCAGTTCGCGCGGCGAAAACGGCTTGGTGATGTAGTCATCGGCGCCCTGGTTGAGGCCGGCCAGCTTGTCCTCTTCCATGCTCTTGGCCGTGAGCATGATGACCGGGATGGCGGCGAAATTGCGGTCGGCGCGGATGCGCGCCAGCAGGCGCAGGCCGGTCTGGTCGGGCAGCATCCAGTCGAGCAGGATCAGCTGCGGCGGGCGCCGGCCGATGTATTCCCAGGCCTCGGCGGCGGTGTGCACCGAGGCGACCTGCCAGGCCGCCTCGCGCAGGGAAAAGGTGACCAGCTCGATGATGGCGGGCTCGTCTTCGACGATCAGGACGGTGATTTTTTCGCTGGCCATTGTCGCTCTACAGTTCGTCCGCCGCCGGCGTCGGCGCCGGGGCCGGGCGGGTGTGGCGGATGTCCTTGCCCTCGACGACGTAGATGACGTACTCGGCGATGTTCTTGGCATGGTCGCCGATCCGCTCGATCGCCTTCGCCACCCACAAGGTGTCGAGCGCCGACGAGATGGTACGCGGGTCTTCCATCATGAAGGTGATCAGGTTGCGCATGATGGAGCGGAACTCGTGGTCGATGATGACGTCCTGGGCGATCAGCGCGAGCGCCTGCTTGCCGTCGAGGCGGGCGAACGAATCGAGCGCGTCGTGCAGCATGTCGGACGTCTCGGCGGCGATGGTGCGCACCATCTCGTAGTGGTTCACCCCCACCACGCCGCGGCTGTGCAGGTTCTTCGACATGCGGGCGATCTTGGCCGCCTCGTCGCCGATGCGCTCGAGGTCGGTGATCACCTTGATGGTCGCCATCACGGTGCGCAGGTCGTTGGCGGCCGGCTGGCGCCGCACGATCAGGTGGCTGCAAGCGTCGTCGAGCGACACTTCGAGCTGGTTGACGGCGTCGTCCTCGGCGATCACGCGGTCGGCATGCTCGAGGTCGCCGAGGCGGAAACAGTTCATCGCGTCGGTGAACTGGGTCTCCACGATGCCGCCCATCAGCAAAACCTTGGAGCGGATCGCCTCGAGTTCGTGATCGTACTGCTTGGATGAATGCTCGCCTATCATACTGCTCTCCGTCTGTCGTGTTGGGTCAGCCGAAACGGCCGGTGATGTAGTCCTGCGTCTCTTTGCGCGCCGGATTCATGAACAATTGATCGGTTTCGCCGAACTCGACCAGCTCGCCCAGGTACATATACGCAGTGTAGTCCGAACAGCGGGCCGCCTGCTGCATGTTGTGGGTGACGATGGTGATCGTGTAGTCTTGTTTCAGCTCGCTGATCAGCTCTTCCACCTTGGCCGTCGAGATCGGGTCCAGCGCCGAGGTCGGCTCGTCGAGCAGCAGCACGTCCGGCTTGACCGCCACGCCGCGCGCGATGCACAGGCGCTGCTGCTGGCCGCCCGACAGCGACAGCCCGCTCTTGCCCAGCTTGTCCTTGACCTCGCCCCACAGCGCCGCCTTCTTCAGGGCCCACTCCACGCGCTCGTCCATCTCCCCTTTTGACAGGTCTTCATAGAGGCGCACGCCGAAGGCGATGTTGTCGTAGATCGACATCGGAAACGGCGTCGGCTTCTGGAACACCATGCCCACCTTGGCGCGCAGCATGTTGACATCCTGGCCCGGATCGAGGATGTTCTGGCCGCGGTACATGATGGTGCCCTCGGCGCGCTGGCCCGGGTACAGGTCGTACATCCGGTTCAGCGTGCGCAGCAGGGTCGACTTGCCGCAGCCGGACGGGCCGATGAAGGCGGTCACCTGCTTCTCGTGGATGTCGAGGTTGACATTGGTCAGGCTCTGGGTCTTTCCGTAGAAAAAGTTGAGCTGGCTGATTTCGATGGTCTTGGCGCGCGGGCTGACCGTCGGGATGGGCGTGGGCAATGGCATGGCGAGGCTCTCAGGCTTAATTCGGCTTAATTCGGGGTTTTCTGGCTGAACACGGTGCGCGACAGTATGTTGAGCAGCAACACGCTGAAGGTGACGATCAAGGCGCCGCCCCAGGCCAGGTTGCGCCAGTTGTCGTACGGGCTCATGGCAAAGTTGTAGATCACCACCGGCAGGTTGCCCATCGGCGCGTTCATGTCGGCGCTGAAGAACGGGTTGTTGAGCGCGGTAAACAGCAGCGGCGCCGTCTCGCCGGCGATGCGCGCCAGCGCCAGCAGCACGCCGGTCATCACGCCGGCCTTGACCGCGCGCAGGCGCACCAGGGTGGCCACCTTCCAGCGCGGCGCGCCGAGCGCGAAGGCCGCCTCGAGCAGGCTGTTGGGCACCAGGCGCAGCATGTTGTCGGTGGTGCGCACCACCACCGGCACGGCGATCAGGGACAGCGCGATGGTGCCGGCGTAGCCCGAAAAATGGTTGACGTTGGCGACGTACAGCGCGTAGACGAACAGGCCGATGACGATCGACGGCGCCGACAGCATGATGTCGGTGACGAAGCGGGTGACCTGGGCGAACTTGTTTTCGTCGCCGTATTCGGCCAGGTAGATGCCGGCGAAGATGCCGATCGGGGTGCTGATCGCGGTCGACAGGCCGACCATCATCAGCGAACCGACGATCGCATTGCGCAAGCCGCCGCCCTCGGTGCCGGGGGCCGGCGTGTCGTGCGTGAACATGGCCGCGGTCAGGCCGCCGACACCGTTGACGACCAGGGTCCACAGGATCCAGGCCAGCGCCGCCAGCCCGATCGACATGGCCAGCACCGACAGCAGGATGCCCAGGCGGTGCTGGCGCACGCGCTTGCGGTAGACGGGATTGCGCATGGCATTGATCATTTCACGCCCTCCTTGCGGGACATTCCGGCGAGCATCAGCTTGGCCGCGGACAGGACAATAAAGGTGATCGCGAACAGGATCAGCGCCAGCGCGAACAGCGACGCCATCTGCAGCGGCTTGGCCTCGGCAAATTCGTTCGCCAGGGTCGAGGAAATCGAGTTGCCGGCCGAGAACAGCGACCACGACAGGGTGTTGGCGTTGCCGATCACGAAGGTGACGGCCATCGTCTCGCCGAGCGCGCGCCCGAGCCCGAGCATGACGCCGCCGACCACGCCGGTCTTGGTGTAAGGCAGCACGATCTTGCGCACCACTTCCCACTTGGTGCAGCCGAGCCCGTAGGCGGACTCCTTGAGCACCGCCGGCACGATCTCGAACACGTCGCGCATCACCGAGGAAATGAAGGGGATGATCATCACCGCCAGGATCAGGCCGGCGGTGAGGATGCCGATGCCCATCATCGGGCCGGCGAACAGCTTGCCTATGACCGGCAGCTGGCCGAGGGTCGCCTTCAGAAACGGCTGGACGTGGTCGGCGAACATCGGCGCGAACACGAACAGGCCCCACATGCCGTAGATGATCGACGGCACGCCGGCCAGCAGTTCGACCGCGGTGCCCATCGGCCGGCGCAGCCAGACCGGGCAGATTTCGGTGAGGAACAGGGCGATGCCGAAGCTGACCGGAAAGGCGATCAGCAAGGCGATGAAGGACGTCACCAGGGTGCCGGTGATGGCGATCAGCGCGCCGTACTTGTCGTCGACCGGGTCCCATTCGACGCTGGTGATGAAACCGAGGCCGAACTGGCGGAAGGCCGGCGCGGCGCCGATCGCCAGCGAGACGATGATGCCCACCAGCACCAACAGGACCGACGCCGCGAACAGCATCGTCACCTTGTGGAAGATGAAATCCTGCATGCGCTGCTTGCGCATGGTGGAATGCATCGCTGCCTGGCGCGCGGCGGTTTCTTCCGGCGCCAGCAGGTCGGCCAACGCCGCTGATGGATTTGCACTCATGGCAAGTTCTCTAGGTGAGGGTGAAGGCAGGGCTTACCACAGGGCTTACCAGACGGCCTTGCCGGCGGCGTCTTTCAGGTCGGCCTTCCAGCCGTCCTCGACCAGCTTGATGACATTTGCCGGCATCGGCACGTAGTCCAGTTCGGCGGCCGCGGCGGCGCCGTTCTTGTAGGCCCAGTCGAAGAACTTGAGCACTTCCTTGCCCTTGGCACCGTCGGCCTGGACCTTGTGCATCAGGATGAACGAAGCGCCGGTGATCGGCCAGGCGCTCTTGCCGGCCTGGTCGGTGAGGACGACGCCGAAGCCGGGCGTCTTGGCCCAGTCGGCGTTGGCGGCGGCGGCCTTGAAGTTGTCGTCGTCCGGCTGCAGGAACACGCCGTCCTTGTTCTTGAGTTGGGTGTGCGTCATCTTGTTCTTCTTGGCGAAGGCCCACTCGACGTAGCCGATCGCGCCCTTGATGCGCTGGACGTTGGCGGCGACGCCCTCGTTGCCCTTGCCGCCCACGCCGACGGTCCACTTGACGGCGGTGCCGGCGCCGATCTTGCTCTTGAAGTCGGCATTCGTCTTCGACAGGTAATCGGTAAACAGGAACGAGGTGCCGGAGCCGTCGGCGCGGTGCACCACGGTGATCTCCTCGCCCGACAGCTTCAGGCCCGGGTTCAGCACGGCGATTTCCGGCGCGTTCCACTTGGTGATCTTGCCCAGGTAGATGTCGGCGATGACCGGCCCGGTCAGCTTCATCTGGCCAGGCGCGACGCCGTCGAGATTGACCACCAGCACCACGCCGCCCATGATGGCGGGAAACTGCACCAGCCCTTCGGCGGCCAGCTCTTCCGCCTTGAGCGGCATGTCGGAGGCGCCGAAGTCGACCGTTTTCGCCTTGATCTGCTTGATGCCGGCGCCGGAGCCGACCGATTGGTAGTTCAGGCCGTTGCCGGTGGTTTTCTTGTACGTCTCGGCCCACTTGGCGTAGATCGGGTACGGGAAGGTGGCGCCGGCGCCCGTCATGTCGGCCGCCAGTGCGGCCGTGGTCGTCAGGATTGCGGAGCTGCCGATGATCATCGCGGCCAACAGTTGTTTAATTCGCATATCAATTCCCTTCGAGGTGGTGACGGTTCAATGCTGCGCAGTCTACCGGGCAAATATGACATGTTTATGACATGACCATGGCGCCTGACATATTTGCTGTTTTCCCCCAGCGTTGGCCTCAGCTCGCCCTCAGCATTACCGACTGCGCTGCATATACTCGGGCCGCGCCGATTTCGGCGGCGCACGATAGGCGCCGCCGTTCGTCACGCCGTTGTCATATTTCATTTGTAGAATATGCGCGTAATATAGTAACGGTCTGCAAATACAAAATGCCAATGAAAACTGCTGCACTGCACGCGGAGTCGCCCAAGGCCGACATTTTCCTCGACCGCGAACTGTCCCAGCTGATGTTCAACCGGCGCGTGCTGGCGCAAGCCGAGGACAAGCGCATCCCGCTGCTCGAGCGGCTGCGCTACCTGTGCATCGTCAGCAACAACCTCGACGAGTTCTTCGAGGTGCGCGTCGCCAGCCTGCTGGCGCAAGGCGCGCTGCACCCGGATCCGGCGCTGACGGCCACGCTCGAGCGCATCAGCGAAGAGTGTCACGCGCTGGTGACGCAGCAATATGCGATCCTCAACACCGAGGTGCTGCCGCAACTGCGCGCCAAGGGCGTGCACCTGGTGCGCCATACCGACCGCAACGAGGCGCAGCGCGCCTGGGTGAAGGAATATTTCGAGCGCGAGGTGCGCCCGCTGCTGACGCCGATCGGGCTCGACCCGGCGCATCCGTTCCCGCAAGTGATCAACAAGAGTCTGAACTTCATCGTCTCGCTGTCGGGCAAGGACGCGTTCGGGCGCGGCACCGCGATCGCCATCGTCAAGGCGCCGCGCGTGCTGCCGCGCGTGATCCAGCTGCCCGAGCACCTGTCCAAAGGCGGCGCCTCGTTCTGCCTGCTGTCGTCGGTGATCCACTCGCACATCGAGGACATGTTCACCGGGCGCGACGTGCTCGCCTATTCGCAGTTCCGGGTCACCCGCGACAGCGACCTGTGGGTCGATGAGGACGAGGTGAAGAACCTGCGCCAGGCGCTCAAGGGCGAACTGCAGGGGCGCCAGTTCGGCACCTCGGTGCGGCTCGAAGTGGCCAAGAACTGTCCGCCCGAGCTGTCGCAGTTCCTGCTCGACCAGTTCAACCTCGGCCCGAGCCGGCTGTACGCGGTCGACGGCCCGGTCAACCTGGTGCGCCTGACCGAACTGATCGACCATGTCCAGCAGCCGTCGCTGCGCTTCGAGCCGTTCATCGCCGGCATGCCGCACAAGACCGCCAACCTCGACGTGTTCGACCAGCTGCGCCGCCACGACATCTTGTTGCACCACCCGTTCCAGTCGTTCCAGACCGTGATCGACTTCGTCTGCGTGGCCGCGACCGACCCGCAGGTGGTGGCGATCAAGCAGACCATCTACCGCACCGGCATGGATTCGGCGCTGATGGAGGCGCTGATGACGGCCGCGCGCAACGGCAAGGAAGTGATCGTCATCGTCGAGCTGATGGCACGTTTCGACGAGGAGGCCAACATCAACTGGGCCGACAAGCTCGAGCAGGCCGGTGCGCAGGTGGTGTATGGCGTGGTGGGACTGAAGACGCATGCCAAGGTGGCGCTGGTGATCCGCCGCGAGGCCGACGGCCTGCAGTACTACGCCCACCTGGGAACCGGCAACTACCACATGACCACCACGCGCCTGTACACCGACTTCGGCCTGTTGACGGCCAACCAGGCGATGGGCAGCGACGTCAACGAAGTGTTCATCCACCTGACCAGCCTGACGAAGCCGCACAAGCTCAATTACCTGTGGCTGGCGCCGTTCGCGCTGCAGAGCGAAATCATCAAGGCCATCCGCAACGAGGCGCGCATCGCCCGCTCCGGCCGGCCCGGGCGCATCATCGCCAAGATCAATGCGCTGGTGGACGAATCGGTGATCCGCGCGCTGTACTCCGCCTCGCACGACGGCGTCAAGATCGACCTGATCGTGCGCGGTGCCTGCACCCTGCGCCCGGGCGTGCGCGGGCTGTCGGAAAACATCAAGGTGCGCTCGGTGATCGGCCGCTTCCTCGAACACAGCCGGATCTTCTATTTTCGCAACGACCTGGCGCACGACGTCCACCTGGCCAGCGCCGACTGGATGACGCGCAACCTGTTTCGCCGCATCGAGGTGGCGTTTCCGGTGCTCGACAAGGCGCTCAAGCGGCGCGTCATCAGCGAAGGGCTGAACCCCTATTTGAAAGACAACTCGAACGCGTGGGAGCTCAACGCCGACGGCCATTACCACCGCCACAAGGCGCGCGGCAAGCAGAGCGAATTTTCGGCGCAGCGCTATCTGATGGAGCTGCTCGGATCGACCGACATCGGCAACAATGGCTAGGCGCAACCAGGGAGAACGGCATGGATCTGATCTTGTGGCGGCACGCGGAAGCGGAAGATGGCGAACCTGATCTGCAGCGGGCGCTGACGCCGAAGGGGCAGAAGCAGGCGCGGCGGATGGCCGACTGGCTGTCCACCCAGCTGCCGGAAGGCTGCAAGATTTTGGTCAGCCCGGCGCTGCGCACCTTGCAGACGGTCGAGCCGCTGGGCCGCAAGTTCAAGGTGGCGCCGCAGCTGTCGCCCGGTGCCGGGCCGCACGACATCCTGCGCGCGGCCAACTGGCCCAACAGCAAGGAAGCGGTGCTGGTGGTCGGCCACCAGCCCACGCTCGGCCAGGTCGCCGCGCTGCTGGTGAGCGGCAAGGCGCAGGACTGGGAGATGAAAAAGGCAAACGTCTGGTGGATCGTCCAGCGCGAGCCGCAGGATCCTTACAGCCTGTACGTGAAGGCCGTCATGGCGCCCGACCTGATTGTAAAATAATCCCTTGCCACCCCTTGTAAATATACGGCCACCTGCTAGATTTGAGGGGTATTCACAGAGGGAGGAGCCGCTCAGGCGGGTGAAATTTATGTTAAATATTCTGGTAGTAGCCATACTGTCCGGCATGGTCGGGCTGGTGTTGTATGAAATCGTGGAGGAAATACGCGGCGGGTCCGGCAAGCTGCACGACCGATATCACGAGTAAGCTGTGTACGCACCAAGAACGGCGCCTCGCGGCGCCGTTTTTTAATGGGCGCGCCGATTTCCGCACCGACGCTGCGTCGCCGCGTCGCCGTGTTACTGCGGCGCCATGATCGCCACCACGAAGGTGCACCCGCGGCCATCGATGCCGGCCTCCAGGCTGACGCTGCCGTGCAGGCGCGCCGCCGCCGCGCGCACGATCGCCAGGCCGAGGCCGGCGCCGGGCGCGTCGTGGCCGCTGCCGCGAAAGAAGCGATCGAACACCAGAGTGCGCAGCGGCGCCGCAATGCCGGGACCGTCGTCGGCCACCGACAGGCACAGGCCGCCGCCGCGCCGCTGCAACACCACCCGCACCTGGCCGCCGCGCTGCACATAGGCCAGCGCGTTGCCCACCAGGTTATGCACGATCGACTCGAACGCATGCAGGTCGAGCGCATGCGGCAGCACGTCGGGCGCCTCCAGCGACAGGTCGATCGCGCGCGCGATCGCGGCCGGCGCCAGCAGGGCCAGTTCGCGGCGCAGCAGTTGCGCCACATCGGCAGCGTGCGGCGCCGGCGTGGCTTGATGGTCGATCTGCGCCAATGCCAGCAATTGCTCGATCAGGTGCGACGCGCGCGCGATCGCCTGGCCCATGCGCCGCTCGGCGTCGACACGCTGGGCCGGGTCGGCCGTCATCACCAGTACGTGGGCCTGGGCCAGCACCACCGCCAGCGGGGTGCGCAACTCGTGCGCCGCGTCCTGCACGAAGCGGTGCTCGCGCGCGAGCTTGTCGCGCAACTGCGCCAACAAGCGGTCCAGCGCCGCCGTCAACGGCCGCAGTTCGGCGTACTTCGGATCGAAGCCGAGCGCGGCGAGATCGTCCGGCCCCTTGGCGACGATCCGGTCGGACAGGCGCTGCAACGGCCGCAGGCCGCGCGCGACCGCGACCCAGATCGGCAACAGGACGAACGGAAAGGCGATCAGCATGTCGACGGTCAGCCCGCCGCCCATCGACCGGATCAGCCACCAGGCGCTCAACTGCGGCGCCGCCACCAGCAGCGACCAGCGCGCGGCGTCGCCCCGGTAGACCCGAAACTGCTGGCCGTTGAGGTCTGCGCCGCTGACCTTGCCGGCGCTGGCGCGCAAGCTGGCGCGGCCGCCTTCGGGCGAAAAAAACAGCCGCGCGCCGCGCGCATCGCGCAGTTCCATCAGCACGCTGCCCGGCACGTTGTTGGTGCGGTAACTGTGGTTGAGCAGCGCCGAGGTGGCGGCGACAATGGCGCGCGCCTCGCCGGCGTTGTCGATGGCCGCGATCGAGGCGAGCACGTTGTCGCCCAGCGTTTGCAGGTTCTGGTCGAGCGCCTGGCGGTCGGTCGCATTGTAGAATTGGCGCGCCATCAGCACCAGCCATACCAGCGCGAATGCCGGCAACAGCGCCAGCGTGACGCGCCGCACCAGGGTCGGACGCAGCATCTTCATGCGACGAACAGGTAACCGATGCCGCGCACGGTGCGGATGCGCGCGGCGCCGATCTTGCGCCGCAGGTTAAACACATGCACTTCGAGGGTGCCGAAGTCGAGCGCATCGCCGAGCGGCTCGAGGCGCTGCGCCAGCGCCGCTTTGGGCACCACCACGCCGGGCTCGCGCGCCAACTCGAGCATCAGGTGGAACTCGCGCGGCGACAGCTCGAGCGCCACCCCGTCGAGCCGCGCTACCCGGCTGCGCGGTTCGATCTGCAGCGCGCCGATGGTCCATACGTCGCCCGCCTGGCGCGCGTAGCGGCGCAAGACGGCGCGCATGCGCGACAGCAGCTCGGCGGTTGCAAACGGTTTGACGAGAAAATCGTCGGCACCGCCGTCCAGGCCGGCCAGCCGGTCGGCCAGCGCCGAGCGCGCCGTGATGATGATGATCGGCACCACGACAGCGGCGCGGCGCCAGCGCGTCAGCAAGTCCAGGCCGCTGCCGTCCGGCAGCGACAGGTCGAGCAGCACGCAGTCGAACCCCGCCTCGGCGCGCAGCAAGGGCACATCGGCGACGCGGCGCAGCCACTCGCTGCTGACGCCCTCGACCTTGAGGGCTTGCTGGAGCGCGAAGCCCAGGTCGAGGTCGTCTTCTATGATCAGGATGTGCATCGTCGCATTATAGCGGCGGCGCGCTTAAGCTTATCTAAAGGTCAAGGCCGTTAGAATGGCCGGCTCGGCAAGTGGGCCATCGGCGGCGCACCAGGCCGACACGAAAAGGATGCTGCAATGAACTCGTTTCTACTCAACCAGCAAGGCGCGATGGGCGCCATGGGCGTGCTGGCCAGCGCGGCGCTCGCCAGCGCGTCGATCGCCGGCATGGCGCTGGCCCAGCAACCGCAGCCGGCCGGCGCAGCCAGGCCTGCATCAGCCGAGGCGCCCATGCAGGTGGTCCACGTCGACGGCTTGACCGACGCCGACGCGCAGTCGTATCGGCGCATGATCAAGGGCATGGATGCGTTCGAGAAGTTTCATGCGCTGGCGCCCGATGCGCGCTTGCGCTACCGGCTCTATCCGCGCCGGCCGGGCGTAAAGGCGGCCGGCACCACGCTGGCGATCCAGAGCGACACGGTCGCCATTCCGGTCGCGCTGGCGAGCGACTTGAGCTTTACCCTGCCGCGCGATGCGCGCGCGCTGGCCGACTACGCCCAAGTCGTTTCGAACCGCAAGACGCGCAGTTTTGCATGGGGACCGGATGTGCGCACGCCGGGACTGGCGCCCAATACGCGCCGCCTGGGCGACCTGCGGCTAGAATGCGAGATCGACCGGGCGGCGGCACTGTTGGTGGGCTACAAGCCGCCGCTCTATTACGCGATCGACGCGGCGGTCGATGTCTGCACCACTTATCCCGGCCACTGGCTGTACTACGGCGAGCGCGCTGTGTTCAATGTGACCATGGTGCACGGCCAGCGCCGGCAAGTGATATTTGCGCGGCTCATGTACGGCAACCAGATCCCCAAGCTGCTGCAGGTCTTCTATGATTTCCATCCCTTGCTCAACGATCGTACCTACACGCTCAACGTGGCCGATACCAGCTGGCCGGACGACACGGTCGTCGAACTGGAATACATGGATGACGACGGCGCCGCCGGCGTGCCCGCACACACAGCGTTGGCGGCGCCATGAAGGGCGGGTTCCGATTGCGCTACCTTCGGCGGATGGCGCAGGGTCTGGCGGGCGCGGCGGCGCTGGGCCTGGCCGGCTGCGCGACGCTTGGCCTGGGTGCGGCCAAGCCGCTCAGCGCGGAAGGCGCACGGCAAGCCTTGACGATCGGCGTCAGCACCAAGGTCGATGTCACCAGGCTGATGGGCGATGCCGCGGTCACTGACTTCGCCAGCGGCAACTCGGTGTGGGTCTACCGCTACAAGGCGGGCGTGCCGATGTTGGTCGGCTTGCTGCCGGTGGTGGGCACGCTCGCCAGCGCGGTCGACGCCGGCACCGGCGACCGGGAATTGGCGATCCTGTTCGACCAGCATGGCGTTGTCCACAAGTACCGGCTGCGCGAAGCGGCGTCGCCGCTCGAGCATCTGCTGGGCAAGTGACGCCCATCGAGAACGCATGCGGCCACATTGACCCGCGGCGCAATCGCGGCCCGTCGACCGCCATCGACACGCCGCGGGCGGCAGCGGGCTCACATGCCGGTCTTGAACTTGGTGAACGTGCGCGTGATCACCCGGCGGATATCGGCCGGCACCGCGTCCGGCGCGATCATCTTGTTCAGCTCGGCCGGCGGCAGGAACACCGTCTTGTTGTCGGCAATGTCCTTGCGCACGAACTTCAGGCTGGCCGTGTTCGGATTGGCATAGAACACCTTGTTGGTCAGGCTGGCATGAACCGGCCCGCGCAGGATGTAATTGATCCACAGGTGCGCGTTGTTCGGATGCGGCGCGTCGGCCGGGATCGCCATGGTGTCGAACACCAGCGGCGCGCCGCCGGCCGGCACCAGCGCGACGATCTTGTTGCCGTTCTTGGCAGCGATGGCGCGCTGGCGCGCGATGTTGATGTCGCCCGACCAGCCGAACGCCACGCACAGCGCACCGTTGGCCAGGTCGTTGATGTAGCCCGACGAACTGAACAAGGTCACGCTGGGGCGGATCGCCGCCAGCGTCTTGGCCGCCTCGGCGTAATCGGCCGCGCTCTTCGAGTAGGCCGGCTTGCCCAGGTAGACCAGCGCGGCCGGCAGCACTTCCGACGGCGAGTCGAGGAACGACACGCCGCACGACTTGAGCTTGGACGCATAGGTGGGATTGAAGATCAGCTCCCACGCGTTGGCCGGCATCGGCAGCGGCCCCAGTGCCGCCTTGACCTTGTCGACGTTGATGCCGACCGTGGTGTAGCCCCACAGCCAGTCGACCAGGTGCTCGTTGCCCGGATCGAGCTTGGCCAGCTTGGCCTGAATGGCCGGATCGAGGTTGGCCAGGTTGGACAGCTTGGCCTTGTCAAGCTTGCGCAGCAGCTTGGCGTCCATCTGCAGGCGCGCCCACTGCGCCGTCGGCACCACGATGTCGTAGCCGGACTTGCCGGCCACCAGCTTCGAGTGCAGGATTTCGTTGTTGTCGAAGACGTCGTAGCGCACCTTGATGCCGGTCTCCTTCTCGAAGTTCTTGACCGTGTCGTCGGCGATGTAGTCGGACCAGTTGTAGATATTGAGCACTTTCTCTTCCTGCTGGGCCGAGGCCGGCGCCGCCGCCAGCGCGGCGGCCAGCACGCCCAGTGCGAATCTGACGCGCCGCATCACGCGCCGTACTTGCCAAGTGCGTCCAACGCACCGAGTTTGCCCAGTTTTCCCCGTACCTGCCATTGATGCCTCCGTGAGTCGATTGCGCCCCGAACCGGGCTATACGGGCATGATGATCCGGCATTCTGGCGCGATTGGCAACCTCCGCGTCGGCTGGCGTTTTGCTGCGGCATTGTTGCAACAGGACGCCGGCCGCCGGCGCGCACGCTAAGATCGAACATTCATCGAGCATTCGCACGCTGGACCGAGGAGCCGCGCATGGGTCGCCTGTTCTGGAAGATCTTCCTGCCGATCTGGCTGGCACAAATCATCGGCACCATGTCGGTGATGCTGATACTCAGGCTGGAAGGTGCGCCGCCCGCCCAGCACCGGCCGCCCGCCACGGAGCCCGCGCCGTCGGGCATGGCGCTCGCGCCGTCGGCCCTGCAGGGGGCGCCGCGCCACTCGCCGTCGATGCTGCCGCCCGAACCGCTGGTGGCGCACTTGCTGGCCAGCCTGCTGGTCGCAGCGCTGCTGGCGCAGTATTTGTCGCGCCCGATCCGCAGCCTGCGCGACGCCATCCGCCACGCCGCCGCCGGCAACCTGGAGCCCGCCATCGACCATCGGGTGGCGAACCGCAACGACGAGCTGTCCGACCTGCTGACCGAATTCGACCGCATGGCGCGCCAGCTGCATGCGGTGATGGAAAGCCAGCGCCACCTGCTGCACGACGTCTCGCACGAGGTGCGGGCGCCGCTGGCGCGCATGCCGGCGGCGCTCGGCCTGGCGCGGCAGCAGCCGCACAGGGCCGACGCCATGCTCGACCGGATCGAGCGCGAAACCGGCCGCGTCGACCACCTGGTGGAGGAATTGCTGACCCTGGCCAGGCTCGAGGCGCAGCAGTCCGGTTCGCTCGAGCACCAGGTCTGCATCGACACGCTGCTGGCCGACATCATGGACAGCGCGCTG
>JARXKM010000454.1 GCA_030272785.1 Pseudomonadota bacterium | reverse complement strand
CGGGCAGGTGCGCCCGACTTCTGTGGAATACACCAGCGCCATGCGATGGCCTAGCGCTTGTCGCGCAGCAGGCGCGCGATGTCGCGCGCAAAATACGTCAGCACGCCATCGGCGCCGGCGCGCTTGAACGCCATCATCGATTCCATCATCACCTTGTCGTGATCGAGCCAGCCGTTTTGCGCGGCCGCCTTGATCATCGCGTATTCGCCGCTGACCTGGTAGGCGAAGGTCGGCACCTTGAATTCATCCTTCACGCGGCGCACGATGTCCAGATACGGCATGCCCGGCTTGACCATCACCATGTCGGCCCCTTCGGCCAGGTCGAGCGCCACTTCGCGCAGCGCCTCGTCGCTGTTGGCCGGATCCATCTGGTAGGTGTTCTTGTCGGCCTTGCCGAGGTTGGCGGACGAGCCGACCGCGTCGCGGAACGGACCGTAGAACGCCGACGCGTACTTGGCCGAGTAGGCCATGATGCGCGTGTGGATATGGCCGGCCGCTTCGAGCGCGCCGCGGATGGCGCCAATGCGCCCGTCCATCATGTCCGACGGCGCCACCACGTCGACGCCGGCGGCGGCATGCGTGAGCGCCTGGCGAATCAGCATCTCGATGGTCAGCTCGTTGACGATGTAGCCGTTTTCATCCGGCAGGCCGTCCTGGCCGTGCGTGGTGTACGGGTCGAGCGCGATGTCGGTCAGGATGCCCAGTTCCGGAAAGCGGCTCTTCAGCGCCCGCACCGCGCGCGGCACCAGGCCGTCCGGGTTGGTCGCCTCGATGCCGTCGTAGGTCTTGAGCGACGCGTCGATCACCGGGAAAATCGCCAGCACCGGAATGCCGAGCGCGACGCATTCCTGCGCCACTTCCAGCAGCAGGTCGACCGACACCCGCTCCACGCCCGGCATCGAGGCGACCTGCTGGCGCTGGCCCTCGCCGTCGAGGATGAACACCGGGTAGATCAGGTCGGACGGCGTGATGGTGTTCTCGCGCATCAGCGCGCGCGAGAACGGATCGCGGCGCATGCGGCGCAGGCGGATGGCGGGGTAGGCGGCGGAGGCGGTGGCTGGCATGGGCTCTCTTCGAAGTGAGTTGCTTAGTCGTCGGCGTCGACCGGGTCGACCAGTTGGGCGTCGGGATCGGCCGGCACGTCGGTCAGGCCGAGCAGGTCGATGATCTTGGCGTTCGCCTCGTCGATGCCGACCCGCTTCAGGGCCGAAAACAGCTGCACCGTGAACGGGAAACCGCCGCCGTCTTCATCGACGTAGCTCTCGAGCATCATGCGCGCCTGGCGCAGCACGTTGGTCGATTCGTTGCGGTTGAGTTTGTCGCACTTGGTCAGGATGCAGTGGATCGGCTTGCCGGTCGGGGCGAACCATTCGAGCATCTGCACGTCGAGCTCGGTGAACGGGCGACGCGAATCCATGATCAGCACCAGCGCGGCGAGCTGCTCGCGCTGCTGGACGTAGTCGCCCAGCAGCTTTTGCCAGTGCAGCTTGGCCGAGCCGGATACTTCGGCGTAGCCATAGCCGGGCAGGTCGACCAGCAGCGCTTCGATTTCCTCGACGATGGTGGCGTCCTTGCGGTGCTGGCCGACGTGCGCGCCGCCGATCGAAAAGTAGTTGATGTGCTGGGTCCGGCCTGGGGTCTTGGAGGCGAACGCCAGCCCTTTCTGGTTGGTCAGGATGTTGATGGCGGTCGATTTGCCTGCGTTCGAACGGCCGGCGAAGGCGATTTCGGGCGCCTGCGTGGTCGGCAGGTCGCGCAGTTGATTGACGGTCGTAAAGAAGCGGGCTTGCCAGAGTTTGGACATGGAGTGGGAGGAAATGCAACAAAAGGGAGCGATAACGCGAGAAAGCTATTGTACAATAAGGGGTTACGATTGTTGCGAAGCGGCCGACATTTGGCGCCGCCACACGGTGTTTTGCCGGTGTTAGCCTCGGCAACGCGCCTTCAATCCTATAAAACTAATTTTTTGACTCGTCTCAGGGTGTTTGAATGAATCGTGTGTCTTTACCGTCCGCCGCTGCGGCATTTGTGAAATCCTTGCTGGTGGCATCCCTGGCGGTCTCCGGTCTCGTTTGTGCCGCTGAGCAACCAGCCCATGGCGCCGCCGCGCCCGCCCACGGCGCAGCCGTCGCCGCCCCGGTCAAGGCCGATGCCGCCAAGGGTGGCACGCTGTTCGACAGCGGCGACGCCGCGCGCAGCCTGCCTGCCTGCGTATCGTGCCACGGCGCGGCCGGCAACTCGACCATCGCGACCAACCCGAAACTGGCCGGCCAGATCGAAAACTACGTCTACAAGCAGCTCGTCGATTTTGGCGGCGCGGACCGCAACCAGGCCATCATGACGACCTACGCCAAGATGATGACCGACAGCGAGAAGCACGACGTTGCCGCCTATCTCGCCGCGCAGAAGCAGAAGCCGGGCGCCGCCAAGAACAAGGACACGCTCGACCTGGGCAAAAAAATCTACCGCGGCGGCATCGCCGACAAGGGCGTCGCCGCCTGCGCCAGCTGCCACGGCGCCACTGGCAATGGCATGCCGATCCAGTACCCGCGCCTGGCCGGCCAGCACCAGGACTACACCGTCGCCCAGCTGACCGCCTTCCGCGGCGGTGCGCGCAAGAACAGCGCGCCGATGGTGGCGCTGTCGAAGCGCATGTCCGATGACGAAATGAAAGCCGTCGCCGATTACATCGCCGGCCTGAAGTAACCCACGGTGGCGCGCCGCACAGGCGCGCTGCCGGTATCACCGAAAGGGCGGCGGCGCGAGCGGGCCGCCCTTTTTGTTGGTATCCTCGCGGGCTGAAACGGCCCGCAGCACAGGAAGTTGTCCACCATGAGCACCACCGGAATTGAACTGAAAACCCAGCGCCGCGGCCTCGCCGAGACAGTCGAGCTGGTGTCGTCGATGCGCTTTGCGATCAGCCTGCTTACCATCATCGCCATCGCCGCCATGATCGGCACCGTGATGAAGCAGAACGAGCCGATGCCGAACTACGTCAACCAGTTCGGGCCGTTCTGGTTCGCCGTGTTCGACAAGATGGGCCTCTATGCGGTGTATTCGGCCTGGTGGTTCCTGCTGATCCTCACCTTCCTGATTACCTCGACGGCGCTGTGCATCGCGCGCAACGGGCCGAAGATGATCAAGGACATGCGCAGCTGGCGCGAAAACGTGCGCGAAGTGTCGCTGCGCAATTTCCACCACAAGACCGAGTGG
>JARXKM010000080.1:15918-17561 GCA_030272785.1 Pseudomonadota bacterium | reverse complement strand
CGCCAGCGGCGTCACTCACGCCTTGGCAATGTTCCGCCAGCGTTGTTCGCTGAAGGATTCAGCAAACAACCGCAGGCGGCTTGAAACAAGAGTGTCCGCTATTGACAGTACACCTCAACCGAGGCAGACCTTGCCGCAGTGGTCGCTCATGTCGAACGACTTGAGCTTGGTGCGTCCACAGCGACGACGTCACTTTCGATATTTCTCGGCCCACAGCGCGCTGATCCCTAGCCGGCTTACAAAGCTCCACGTTGAGCCACGTCCCGTTTGTGGCCGTCAGTGACTTATCGACGGGCCTTTCGTCTAAGTCATGTGTACATAAAGCCCGAGCTTACCGATCCTTTACATTCCAAGGCAACGGATCGGCAACCCGGCGTAACGGTCGGATCATCCAGACGCCCGATCACTTTGCCGGCCGCGGCAATGCCACTGGCGCAATACCGTATTGACCAAGGATCGCTGTCAGCGTTCCATCCTCGCGCATCGTTTTCAAGACGGCATTTACGCGCTCAAGCATGGCACGATCCGCGCGTCGCAAGCCGATGCCGATATCGAACTGGAACGATTGATCGGTCAACAAAGTGTCGTTGCGGCCCAATCTCGTCTGCGGGTGATGTTTGTTGTACCAAGCCAGGCCGACTTGCGACACCACTCCCGCATCAGCCTGCTCCGAAGAAACCGCTTCAAGGATCTCGGCGTCATTGCGAAACCTTACCCAGACAGGGATATCGTTGTCGTTCATCAGAATATGGCTCACTGAACCGCTGGGCACGGCTACATGCAGCGCTTTCAGATCGGCCAGTGCATGCACCGGTGATACGCCGGGCCGGGTGACCAGAACCGTCGTCACTGTCGTGTAAGGCGCGCTGACCACGAGTGCCCTGTTCTCGCTTTTGGGCTGGCTGCCAGATGCAGCATCGAACGACGCTGCCCCCATCATCGCATCGCAGTTGGTCATCCTGACCTTTTCCCGCGACGGTACCCAGATCACCTTGAGGACGACGCCAAGGCGATCGGCAATGGCTTGGGCAAGATCGATATGGAATCCCTTGACGCCATTTCCCCGACTGGAAAACGGCAGGTCATCCTCCATCGCACACACGGAAAATTCATGCGCAGCGAGCATCTCGTCGAGCGAGCGCGCCGACGCCGGCGAGAGGATGGAACCGATACTGACGGCAGCGATCAATACGGCGTGATGCAATGACTGGCGAAGCGTCTCTTGCAAGCGACGGAGCAGGTGGCGTCGAGCGGGCGTGTTCATGGCAGCGATCACTTTTTCGAATTCACGGAGCGCAGCGACAGGATATAGGCGCTCAGCTCGCGAACTTCCTGGTCGGTGAAGGCATCACGCCAGGCCGGCATCTGCAGGGAACCCTGCTTTTTCCCTTGCGTGATCGTCGTGAACAAATAGTCGGCGGTGAGGTCGTCGCGTCCCTGCAGGGGGGCGCCCTTGCCGCCAGCGCCGGCATTGCCGTGGCAATAGACGCAGTTGCGGTTGAAACGGATCTGGCCGGCGGCAATCGCAGCCGGGTCTGTCATGCTGGGACCGGGTTCGGCATACGCCGCCGCGGATAAAAAAATGGTGGACGCGAGGGTAATCGCGAAACTGGCTAAACTGGCTAAACTGGCTAAACTGGCTA
>JARXKM010000080.1:13848-15818 GCA_030272785.1 Pseudomonadota bacterium | reverse complement strand
AAACTGGCTAAACTGGCTAAACTGGCTAAACTGGCTATTGCGCGCAACATGGCAATGAACTCCCTAAAAAATTGACCTTGCCGCGACCGGGAAAATCGTCTTCCGGGACGCGGCAACAAGGCCGGGTGCGACATGCGACGCACCCGGCATTTCAACACCTTCTTAGTCGACCGCAAACACCACCATCGCCGCACCGCCCTTGATCTTGGTGATGTCAGGGAACGCACTGGCCATGAATCCCGGTGCCAGCGAACCCCAGCCACTCGGCACGGCGACATACTGCTTGCCGGCGACCGCATAACTGATGATGCCGCCACGAATGCCCGAGCCAGTCTGGAATTTCCACAGTTCCTTGCCGTTGTCCGCGTCATAGGCGCGCACGAAGCCGTTCGGTTCACCGTTGAACACCAGGCCGCCACCGGTGGTGAGGACGCCACCAAGACCGGGGATGGCGTACTTGATACTCCACTTGACCTTGCCGGTCAGCGGATCGCGGGCGTCGAGGCGCCCTTCCGCCGGCTGATTCGGTGGCGCAACCGCTTCGAGCTTGTCGACACCGAGGTACAAGGCAGCGATCCCCATGCCCTTGGTTTCCTGCACGCCAGGAACCACGAGCTGGCACACCTCCATGGCATTCGTGTACCACAGCTTGGTCTTCGGATTGTAGGCACCCGCGTTCCAGCTGCGCGCACCGAGCAAATACGGACACAGCAATGTTTCCTTGCCAATTGGCATTTCTTTGCGACCAATCAGTTCGCCCGTTTTCGGATCGATCGACTTGACGAAGTTGTAGGTTTGGCTCAGTGGCCAGACGTTCTCCAGCTTGCCGTTGGTCTTGTCCATCACGAACACGAAGCCGCTCTTGTTGAGATGGACAATGACATCCTTGCCATCCTTTTTCACGACCAGTGCCTCGTAGGCCGAATCGTAGTCGAAGGTGTCGTGCGGGATTTCCTGGCGATGCCATTTCAGCTTGCCGGTTTTCGGGTCGAGCGCGAGCAGCGTTGCGGTGTACAGGTTGTCGCCCTTGCGGCCATCGCCATAAAAGTCGGGTGCGGCGTTGCTGGTACCGATGAACACCGAATCGGTTTCCACGTCGTAGGTACCCGGCATCCACGCACCGCCGCCGGCAACTTCACCGGTGTCGCCCGGCCAGCTCTTCTGATCATCGTGGATGGTGTCGAAGGTCCACATCTTGGCACCGGTGATCGCATTGACGCCGTAGATCTTGCCGCGCTGCGGCTGGTCGCCGCCGGTGGTGCCGCCGATGAGCACATCGCCGGCGATGATCGGCGACGACGAGAACAGGCAGCCGAAACATTTCTTCAGGTCGGTCAACTGGGTCGACCAGACTTCCTTGCCCGACTTTTCATTGATGGCCACGAAGCGGCCATCGAGCGTGCCGAGATAGATATTGCCGTGCGCCATAGTCAGGCTGCGGGTCAGCGACGCGTAAAAGCTCTGGCCCGACACGGGATCGAGCTTCGGCTGGTAATGCCACAGCGTGCTGCCGTTGGTGGCGTCGAGCGCGAACACGTTGTTGTTCGGCGCGACGTAATACATCACGCCGTCCTTGACCAGCGGCGTCGAAATCAGACCAGCAGTGATATCGCCCGGCTGGTGGATCCAGGCCGCCTTGAGCTTGCCGACGTTGGCCTTGTTGATCTGCACCAGCGGCGAATAGCGCCAGGCGTTCGAGGTGCGGTGGTACTGCGTCCAGTTGTTCGGATCGACATCGCCGGGCCCGACGATCGGCACACCGACGGCCGAAGCCACCAATGGCGATACCAGCAGCGCCGACAAGGTCAGGCGGACTGCGCTCTCGAGTAGCGTACTTTTCTTGCCAAATGCATTGTTGGTCTTGTACATGATGAATCCCTTGTAATTGGTAGCCCTGGCATTCAGGACTGGTTAGCGAAGGAGCCCTGGCCGCGCCAGTCGCCTGCGGCATCGACAGCTCGCCACCGCAT
>JARXKM010000080.1:0-13748 GCA_030272785.1 Pseudomonadota bacterium | reverse complement strand
CACCGCATGTAGGCGTCGAGCAGGATGAGCGGGCGACCAGGCGAAGGCGCGGACTGCGCTTAGAAGTTGAAGTTGAGGCCGACGTTAATCAGCGTTGATTTCTGCCCCACCGCCGGGATCCCGGCGGCGACGATGCTGGTCTTGATCGTGGCAGCGGAACCGGCATCCACGTAGGCCATTTGGACGTACAGTGTGGTATTGGGCATGATCGTATAGTCATTGCTCAGAACAATATTGCGGGTGTGGTCGTTGGTGTGCCGCTTGTCCTCGTTGTCGTAATAGGCAAGGGTCGCAGAGTTCTTGGCGTTCCATTTCCAATCGACGCCCACGCTGCGTCCATCCACGTTCGACACCGCTGCTCCCAGATGCGTATCGTTCTTGGCGTTCAGGTAATTTCCCTTGAAGGTGAAATCACCGAAGGGGACCGCGATGCCGAGTCCACCGTGCCGGACATTGCTATGAGCGGTTGCCTCGTCCTTTACTTCCTGATAGGACGCCGACAAGATCACCGGTCCGGTGTACGTGGCGCCAAGGGCATATGCGCTGTTTTTTTCCAGACTGCCCGCTTTGCCGCCAAACGCGTACAGGATGCCGAAATTGACCGGGCCCAGCGTATTGCGATACTGAGCGGCATTGCTGAAGAATATCCCGACGTCGTTGTTTGTATTGCGGTCCGTGCCAGGTCCACCGGCGCTGGCCGCATATTGGTTATAGGCCCAGGCGTACAGGTTGGAGAACTGCTCCTTGAACGCGCGCGGTTCGGTTGCGAGGTGAGCGAGCAACGCCGGGCCATATTGGCGGCCCAGCGTGACGCTGCCCCAATCACCGCTCAGGCCGAGATTTGCCTGGCGGCGAAACAGCTTGTTGCCAGTCCCTTCCGCGTCGCCCGTGCCGTGAAAATTGCCGTTGTTCGTATCGAAATGGGCCTCGAGATTAAAAAATCCCTTCAGGTCGTCGCCCAGATTTCTGGTTCCCTTGAAGCCGAGCGTCGACTGGCGCAGGCCGCTCGTTTCCATCGATGTCTTGCTGCCACCGCCGGCTTGATCGGTCTTGCTCTGATAGAGGAATCCAGCATCAATGATCCCGACGATCTCCACGCCGGAAGCCCCGAGATCGGCCGCCTGCGATGCCGATGCGGCCGACAATATCAGCACGGCGGCTGCGATAATAGCTGGCTTGGGAAGACTCCCACGCAAGCCGATTGTGCGGTGCTTACTGATCCCTGTCGTCGTCGACATGAACTCCGCCGACTCTTTTTTTGATGTACGCATCATGATTTTTTTGTCTCCATTTTTAATTTGCGATATGCCACCTGTAAATCCACCTCACGCTCGTGATGGACGCTGCGAGCCATTCCGATTTTTCGTCGTCAGCTACGACATTTTCGAAAAATCGATCGACCCTCTCGCAACAAGTCTTACGCAATATTGATGCCACCATCTATCGATCATGGATACGTCTGTGCAAGCGGCTGGAAGCGGCAATTACGCCGTCAATAGAGGTGTGCCATGGAGCCGTGCGACGACGGTCTGTGACAGGTGTAGACGATGAACCATCCGGCCGTGCGGCAGGTGTTTCACCTCTTGCGACAGTTGACGATTCGACCGCGCTCGGCGGGCAGCCCTTCTCGCAGGCGCACCGATGCCTTTGCCGACCATTTGGCGCTTGAAAATCATGTGGGAGACTTGATGGTCAGGGACCGCGCAGAACCGGATCGCGGGCCGTAACGATCGGTCGAGAACGACGTCGACAATCGCCAAGGATCGTCAGGGAAAATCGGCAAGCGCGTCGCCGCTACTTACCGGAAAAGCCGCACCGCGCCAGCTGGCGCGTGCGTGCGGCGCAAACGATTAATCGCGATCATTCGGCTCGACGATCTGGAACTTCGCCATCTTTCGATACACCGTGGCGCGACATATTCCCAGCGATTGCGCGACACGGGTGATGTTCCATCTATTCTTTTTGAGCGCAGCCATCAATTGCATGCAGTCATTGCCGTCATCCTCGACCTCGAAGATCGCGCCGCCGCTCAACGGCATCGTCTTGATTGCCGCCGGATGCTCGATATACGGCATGGATTCGGCAAGGAGATCGCGCGCCGGACTTTCGATTTCGGAAGGCAGGTCATCGAGCGTGATGCGATTGTCGTCATTGAGGGCCATGGCGGCCCTGAGTACATTGCTTAACTGTCGCAGGTTGCCTGGCCATGGATACGCCAGCAGCGCAGCTTGCGCGGAGGCTTCGATGGTGATGCCGTCGCGTCCTGCTTCATGCGCCACCCGTGCCAGCAGGCAGTGCACCAGCAGCGCCTTGTCGGTCCGGAGACGCACCGGCAGCAAGTTCAGTTTCATGCCGTTCAAGCGGTAATACAGGTCTTCGCGGAAGCGGCCATCGACCACCAGGTCGAGCAGATTGCGGTGCGTCGCGCAGACGATCTGGACATCCACCGGGACCGGCTTTTCGCTGCCGAGCGGCAGGATTTCCTTTTCGGCCAGCACGCGTAACAGGCGCGTCTGCAGTTGCAGCGGCATGTCGCCGATCTCGTCGAGGAACAGGGTGCCGCCATGGGCCTGGACGATCTTGCCGCGCATGCCGGCGGCACGCGCTCCCGTGAAGGCGCCGCTGGCATAGCCGAACAGCTCGCTTTCGATCAGCGATTCGGGAATCGCCGCGCAATTGAGGGCGACGAAGGGCTTGCCGGCGCGATCGCTGGCGTGATGGATCGCGGTGGCAAACGCTTCCTTGCCGGTGCCGGTTTCGCCCTGCAACATGATGGCGATTCCCTTGTTGATCACGCGCTGGATCACGCCGACATTCTTGAGCATCTGCGGGTCTTCGCCGGCCAGGTCAGCCAGGGTCAGTAACGCTTTCACCGAGGGCGTGCGCAATGCCGCACTGCGCCCTGCGGGCACGGCAGGCGAAACCAGCCGTCCGCACGGACTGCGCATGACGGCGTAATACTGGCGGCTGTTGTGCAGGCCACGCACTGCCAGGGCGTGGCGCTGTCGCTCCATGCTGCCGCTGATCAACGCGTCGAGGCGCACGTCAAAAACTTCCTCGATCAGCTTGCCGCGCAAGGTGTACTCGCTGCCCATGAGCTCGTTCTGGGCATTGCGATTGAGCGCCAGCACCCGGCCTTGCGGGTCCAGCGCAATCAGGCCGTCGGTGACAACTTCGGCAAACTCGCGCCGGCGCGACAATCGGATGATCCAGAAGTCGTCGTATGTTTTCAGGAAATGGGCGTTCTCGATCATCTTCGCCGTCGCCGACACCAGCTGCAGCACCAGTGCCTGGCTGCGCTTGTCGTCCGGCGAATACAAGGCCGAGGCATCGAGCACGGCGAGCAATTTGCCATCGGGATCAAGAATCGGGGCGGCGCTGCAGGTCAGTTTGGTGTTGGTAATGCGGAAGTGTTCATTCTGGTGCACGGTGATCGGGCTGTTGTCGACGATGCAGGTGCCGACCGCGCAAGTGCCCTCCTCGGACTCCGACCAGCACGACCCGAGATACAGCCCGGCGCGGCGCAAATCCTGCTGCGACAAGGGATTAGTCTGGAAGTCGACCGCGACGCCGTGATGGTCCGTCAGCAACACGATATAACCGGCCTCGCGCACCTGCAGGAACAGGCTTTCCACCCCGCCCTTGGCGATCTGCATCAGGGACTCCATCGGATCCTGGTGTTCGCGCAAGGAGCCCCCGGTCAGCACGCGCGGTGCGGCCGCCCGTTGCGGATCGAGGCGGTGGACGTCGAGCGAGCGGTGCCACGAACGGGCAATGATCGGTGCAATCGCGGCGTGATCAACGTCACGGGCATTGGACATGACGAAGTCGCTATGACCCCGTGTTTGGCTGGCCAGCATGGGTTCGTCTCCTCTGACCCGGAGCTATTCCGGGTTATTTTTATAGTATGCGAACTAGACTAGCAAAAGCGGTGCCATAACGCAATCCCGGCCCCTGCCCCGCAGACAGCGTGGCTGTCATGCGACAAATGTTGCATGCGTGTCATTCTGCGACACCTTGCTGCGACACCTGTTCTGTTCTGCCTGCCCGACCGCGCGTCCGTCCGTTCGGCGCGCCTTGCTGGTTTGCTTCTTGCTGTGATGGATGCGCGATGTCGACATCCGCAACTGCGTCACACACGACCTATCCTCAACGGAGACAAAGATGATGATCAAAAAATTGCTATGCCGTGCCGCCTTGCTGGCGCTCTTGCCTGTTGCCGTGCAGACGGCCCATGCCGGCAGCCTGCCCGGCATGCGCGGCGCCGACCATCTCGGCATCACGGTGCCCAACATGGACGATGCGGTGAACTTCTTCGTCAAGGTGATCGGCTGCGAGGCCTCGTTCAACCTGGGCGCCTTCAAGTTCGACGATAACTGGATGCAGGTGCATCTGAACGTCAATCCGCGCGCGGAGATCAAGCGCTTCCAGATGGTGCGCTGCGGCCACGGCACCAATTTCGAGATCTTCGAATATGCCGCGCCGAAGCAAAACAGCCAGCCGCCGAAAAACAGCGATGTCGGTGGTCATCACATGGCGTTCTATGTCGACGACATGGACAAAGCGGTGGCCTACTTCAAGGCAAACGGCGTCAAAATGCTGGGCGAACCGAGCACCTTCACCGAAGGACCGGCCGCTGGCCTGACCTGGCTGTATTTCCTCGCGCCGTGGGGCATGCAACTGGAAATCGTCAGCTATCCGAAAGGCCGGGCCTACGAAAAAACCGCCAAGCGGCTGCTGTGGGATCCGCGCAACCCGTCGAAATAGGCGCGCACCCGTGATGGACGGCGCCTTGACCCGGCAGGCCAGGCGCCTGCTTGCCTGGCCTGCCCGTGCCAGCTGCCTTTCCGCGTTGCCGTCGCTGCTGCTGGCGACGGCGCTGTTGCATGGCAGTCCGGCGCGGGCACACCCGTCGGCCGACTTCAATCTGCGCGCCGTGCATTTCGAGCCGGTAGCCGATGGCATGCTGGCGTATTACCGGCTGTCGCTGCCACTGCTGCTCGACGATGACGGCGCGCCGCGCTTGCCCGATGGCCTGCCGCCCGGGCCGTCCGCTTACACCTACGACCGGCTCGAAAGCGGTCGCTTGTTTCACTATGTGTCGCCGGCCGGCGTGCGCGGCGCCATCGGTGCGCTCGGGCGCCGCCTCACCGACGGGCACCTGCTGACGGTCGACGGCAAGGCCGTCGCGGCCACATTGCGATCGATCCACCTGCACCCGAGAGGGCACGTTCCGCCGTTCTCGACGCTGGAGCAGGCGCGCAGCGCCATGGCCGGCGCGCTCTATCCGGAAGACGTCCCCGAAACCGAAACCCGCTACGTGCTCGTCGACGCACTGGTGCACTACCGGATGGCGCGCAACGACGCCGGCTTCCAGTTCGCCAGCACACTCACCGCGGCGACCACGCCGGACGCGACGATCAACAACATTTTCTTCCTGCACAGGGATGGCGCTACCGCTACCTACAACCGCACCGGCGACCTGCATGTGGCGGTCAGCTTGGGCAGCTCGCTGGGACTAGCCTTCTGCGAGTTTTTCGTCGCGGGCATGCGCCATATCCTGGAAGGTTGGGATCACCTGCTGTTCGTGATCTGCCTGGTCGTCGGCGATACTCGGTGGCGGCCGATTGCCTGGCGCATCACGGCCTTTAGCGTCGGCCATACGCTGTCGCTGGCCGCGGGGTTTTATGGCTGGGTGCCGAGCGCGGCATGGTTCCAGCCGTGGGTCGAGGTGTCGATCGCGGCATCGCTGCTGCTGGTGGCGGCCAGTATTTTTGCCAGCCGGCGTATGCGCTCGCTGTCGTTGCCGCTCACCGCGCTGGTCGGTCTGGTGCATGGCTTCGGCTTTGCCTTTGGTCTGCGCGAACTGCTGGCCGAGTCCAGCGTCCATGTGCTCCCCAGCCTGATCGCCTTCAACCTTGGCGTCGAAGGCGGCCAGATCGGCATCGCACTGACCGCTTTCGCCGTACTGGCCAGCGCACGCCGCCTGCGTGCCGCACTGTACGGGCAACTGCGCGCGCTCACCGCGTTTTGCAGCGCAGCGCTGTCGCTGGTGTGGCTGATCCAGCGCATCGTCGTCGCCATCGCCGCGCGCTGAGCACGGCCGCGCCCGGCCGGTCGCACCGGTCGGGCATCCGCTGCCGGAAACCTCCCCCTGCTTTTTTTGTCGCCCGTAAATCAGTCTTCGCGACAACTGTCGCAGACCGTGCGACACCTGCAGCGACGCCGCCGCATCGCCATCGCCGGTCGCCATCGGTATGTCGCCGCCGTGCCGGTTGCGGCGCACCTGCGGAGCTGAAAAGTGACCGACCGCCGTTGGCATGGTTGTTGCGAATAGCTGTCCATGAGCAGAGCGCAGCCGGTTGTTTTTACGCTGTCACACGAAGGTCGCCGGCGTCCTGCTCCCTGCGTTCGACGCCGCCAGAAACACTGATAAAAAGGAGATTACATGGAACACGCATCAGAGCAAATGATCTGGATGTACAAGACGATGATCGAGATTCGCGAGTACGAAGAGACCATGGTCAAGGTCTATCTCGAAGGTAAATTGCCACCCAATGTACAGAAGGGCCTGGCATTCGATATCGGCTCCGGCCCGGTGCCGGGCGAGATGCACCTCGCCGCTGGCCAGGAGCCGGTGGCAGTCGGCGTCTGCGCCCACTTGCGCGCCACCGACACCGTCGTCGGCGCCCATCGTTCGCACCACTTCGCCATCGCAAAAGGGGTGCGCATGCCGGAAATGACGGCCGAAATGTTCGGCAAGCAAACCGGCCTGAGCCAGGGCAAGGGCGGCCACATGCATCTGTTCGATCCGCTCGTCAAGTTCAGCTGCAGCGGCATCGTCGGCGCCAGCCTGCCGCCGGCCTGCGGCGCCGCGCTGGCAGCAAAAAAACGCGGCACCGATGCCGTCGCGGTGGCGTTCTTCGGCGAAGGCGCCACCAACCAGGGCGCGTTCCACGAATCGATGAACCTGGCCGCGCTGTGGAAGCTGCCGGTAGTCTTCATTTGCGAAGACAACAAATATGCGATCTCGGTCGAGAAAGCCGACTCGACCTCGGTGGCCAACAACTCCGACCGCGCCGTGGCCTACGGCATGCCGGGCATCCTGGTTGAGAACAACAGCGCGCTCGATGTCTTTGAAGCGGCCGGCGTCGCCGTTGCCCGCGCCCGTCGCGGCGAAGGACCGACCCTGATCGAAGTGAAGACCGATCGCTACTACGGCCATTTCCAGGGCGACCCGGAAGTCTATCGTCGCAAGGGCGAAACCGATGAGGCGCGCAAGCACGACCCGATTCCGAAGCTGGCCGCGTATCTGCGCGCGCACGGCCTGCTCGATGACGCCGGCGACAGCGCCATCGTCGCCGGCGCCAAGCGCCGCGTGGCCGACGCCTACGACTTCGCTCGCCGCAGTCCCGATCCGGCCCCGGAAGCAGCGCTGCTGCATGTGTTTTCCTGACCTGATCCATCCCCCCATTACGGAGACAAGCAATGACAACCACAGAGAGCCGCAAGTTGACGATGGCGCAGGCCATTTCTGAAGCGATTGCGCAAGAAATGCGGCAAGACCCCGAGGTGTTCGTGCTCGGTGAAGACGTCGGCAAGTACGGCGGCATCTTCGGCGCCACCACCGGACTGCTGGCCGAGTTCGGCAAGGAACGCGTCATGGACACGCCCATTTCGGAAACCGCCTTCATCGGCTCGGCCATCGGTGCCGCCGCCGAAGGCATGCGGCCGATCGCCGAGCTGATGTTCGTCGACTTCTTCGGCGTGTGCATGGACATGATCTACAACCACATGGCCAAGAACACCTACATGTCCGGCGGCAGCGTCAGCCTGCCGATGGTCCTCATGACCGGCATCGGCGGCGGCTACAACGACGCCGCACAACACTCGCAATGCCTGTATGCGACCTTCGCCCACATGCCGGGCCTGAAGGTGGTGGTGCCGTCGAATGCATACGACGCCAAGGGCCTGATGATCGCCTCGATCCGCGACAACAATCCGGTCATCTTCCTGTTCCACAAAGGGATCATGGGCTTGCCATGGATGTCGTATTTCGAAGGCAGCACGAATGCCGTGCCGGAAGCGGCATATGCGATTCCGTTCGGCCAGGCGCGCATCGTGCGCAGCGGCACGCAGGTGACGATCGTGACCCTCAGCCAGATGGTGCAAAAGGCCGTGCTGGCAGCGGCAGCACTGGAACAGGAAGGCATCGATGTCGAGATCATCGACCTGCGCACCATCGTCCCGCTGGACAAAAAAACCATCCTGGCATCGGTGCGCAAGACCGGCCGGCTGCTGATTGCCGACGAGGACTACCTGAGCTTCGGGCTGAGTGGCGAGATTGCCGCCATCGTCGCCGAGAACCTCGACACGATCGCCCTGAAGGCGCCGGTCAGCCGCCTTGCCGTGCCGGACGTGCCGATTCCCTACGCCCGTCCGCTCGAACAATTCGTCATTCCGCAAGTGGCCTCGATTGTCGACGCCGCGCGAAACCTTGTTTCAAAAACCATCACAGCGAAGGTCATATCATGATTGCAATTCAGCTTCCCGACAGCGTGTGGGACGATGTCGAATCCGGTACCGAAGCATTGCTGGAAGAATGGACGGTGCCGGTCGGCGCCACCGTCACGGCCGGACAAACCGTGGCCATCGTGGTGCTGGTCAAGACCAGCGTGGAAATCGCCGCGCCGGTCGACGGCGTGCTGGAACAGATCCTGATTCCGGCCGGCGAGACGATCGCCCGCGGCCACCCGCTGGCCAACCTGAAAGGGGCGTGATGACGCCCCCGTTGGCGGCCCCGCGCACCCCGGGTGCATCGGTGCTGTTGCCGCTCAAAGGACTGCGTGGCGCCATCGCACGCAGCATGACTGCCGGCTGGCAGGCGCCGCGCGTGGCGCTGGCCATCGAGGTCGACATGACCGAGTGCCTGCGCCTGCGTACCGCGCTGCGGGCGACGGCAGGTCTGGAACGGCTGAGCATCACGCCGATCGTGCTGCGGGCGGTCGCGCTGTCGTTGCGCGCCTTCCCCGCCATGAACGCGCTGATGCGCGAAGGTGCTGTCGAGCAGATGCCCGACATCCACCTCGGCCTGGCCGTCTCGCTCGATGAGGGACTGACGGTGCCGGTGCTGCGCCATGCCGATCAAAAATCGATCGGCGAGCTGGCGCAGGAATCTGCGCAGGTGGCGGTCGCGACCAGAAGCGGCAGCTTGCCGATCAAGGGTTACCAGGGGGCGACTTTCACCGTCACCAACCTGGGGATGACCGGCGTCGCGTGGTTCACGCCGATCATCAATGCGCCGCAGATTGCCATCCTGGGACTGAGCCGTGTCAGCGAACAAGCCGTGGTGCGCGGCGCGCAGATCGAGATCGCCGCGATGACCACGCTGACCCTGGTGTTCGATCACCGCGCCGTCGATGGTTATCCGGCCGCCCAGTTCCTGCAGGACCTGCAAGCGCGGCTGACCAGCTGCGATGGCCTGTAATGGACGGCCCGCTGCCCCTGCCGGTCGCCGAATTGCCGCTGCCGGTCCATGCATCGTGTCACACGGAACAGGCGTGGAATCGCGCGCAACTGGCGCAACCGGTGCGCACGCCGGCGCTGCGTTTGTGGACTTACCGGGCGCCGGCGGTGGTGCTCGGTTGCGCGCAAAGCAGCCTGGCGCCGTTGCTCGGCAGCGCCAGCATGGCGCCGGTCGAAAGCGTGGTGCGCCAAGCCGGCGGCGGCGCCGTGCTGGTCGGACCGTGGATGCTGAGCGTGTCGATCGCGTTGCCGCCCGCCCATGCGTTGGTCGAAGGCAGCCTGATCAATAGCTATCGCTGGCTCGGCGAACTGTTCGCGTCGCTGCTGCAACGGCGCGGCATCGCGGCGCAGGCGATCACGCCCGAGCAAGCCCGCACGCTGCAACGGGAAGCCACCGACGCCGATCTCGGCTGGGCCTGCTTCGGCGGGTACTCGCCGTGGGAAGTGGTCGTGGGCCGGCAAAAAATCGTCGGCCTGGCGCAAGTGCGCAAGCGCACCGGCATCCTGCTGGTGGCCGGCGTGCTGCTCGACCGCCCGCACTGGGAATGGCTCGGCGAGGTGCTGCAAAAGCCGCCATCGGACATCGTCGCCCTTGCCGCGCGGACCACCTCGTGCGCACAGCAAAGCGGGCATGCGTGGTCGCTGGCGGACATCGCCACGCCGCTCGGCAGGGCCTTGAACGACGCGCTGGCGCTGCCCCCATCGACACCGGGATGGCCTTGAAGGGTTCATCAAGTGGGCGTTGACATCGTAAACAAACAAGGGAGATTTCATCATGCAAACGAAAGAGAAAAACAGTAGCGCTGTCCCAGGTCCGGCCATGCGGCTGGTCGAAAAAAAAGCGACGTTGAGCCGGCGCGGTTTCATCAAGGGCAGCGGCCTGGCCTCGATCGGCATCACCGTCACGGGTGCGGCCACGTTGCTGGGCAATCCGGCCGACGCCTACGCGCGGGGCTTCACGACCCTCGGCACCGACGCCGGCAAGGTATTGCTGGTGATGGCGCGGGATATTTTTCCGCACGACAAGATCGCCGAAAAATATTACCTGCAAGCGGTCGAGCCGTATGATGCCGCCGCCGCCAAGGACCAAAAACTCCGGCGTTTGTTGCTCGACGGCATTGTGCTGCTCAATGCCTCGGCGCAAAAAATCTACAAGAAGAACTACATCAACATCCCGCTGGAAATCGACCGGGTCGTGGTGTTAAAAAATATCGAGGCGTCGCCGTTTTTCCAGAAGATCCGCGGCGACCTCGTGACCGGGCTCTATAACAACAAGGCCGTCTTCACGCAGCTCGGCTACGAAGGCTCGTCGTGGGAAAAAGGCGGCTACGTGCATCGCGGATTCGACGACATCGACTGGGTGTAACGCCCCACTTTTCCGGCCCGCCCGTACGCAGGCGGACACCGACGAAGCCAGATCAAACAATGCAGCTATCAGGAGACAACAGCATGGCAACCCAATTCAGTACCAGCGACAGCGACGTTGTCGTCATCATCGGCTCCGGCGCGGGCGGCGGAACGCTCGGCAACGAGCTGGCCCAGCGCGGCGTCAAAGTCGTCATGCTTGAAGCCGGCAAGCACTACACGCAAGCCGATTTCGAAAACGACGAGTGGGCGATGTTCAACAAGATTTCATGGCTCGACAAACGCATCTCCGCGGGCGGCTGGCACCACACCAAGACCTGGCCCAATTTGCCGGCCTGGATCGTCAAGGGCGTCGGCGGCTCGACCGTGCATTTTTCCGGCGTCGCGCTGCGCTTCCAGAAACATGACTTCGAAACCCGTAGCGTCTACGGCCAGATCGAGGGCGCCAACGTACTCGACTGGCCGATCACCTACGCCGAGCTGGCGCCGTACTACGACAAGGCCGAAAAGAAGATGGGCGTCGCCGGCGCCAAGGCCAGCGGCATGCCGCCGATGCCGGAAAACAATCACTACAAGGTGATGGCGGCCGGTGCGCGCAAGATCGGCTACAAGCAGATCATCCGGCCAGTCGCCTCCAACAGCAAGCCCAACGATGGACGTCCGGCGTGCCAGCAAATCGGCTTTTGCATGCAGGGTTGCAAGGTCGGCGCAAAATGGTCGACGCTCTACACCGAGATCCCGCGCGCCATCGAAACGAACCGTGCCGAACTGCGCCAGCAATCGATGGTGCTCAAGATCGAACACGACAAGCACGGCAAGGTGTCCGGCGTGCTGTATGTCGACGCGACCGGCAAGACCCAGCTGCAAAAGGCGCGCGTGGTGTGCGTGGCCGGCAATTCGATCGAATCGCCGCGCCTGCTGCTGAACTCGTCATCGAGCATGTTCCCGAACGGCCTGGCCAATGCCTCCGGCCAGGTCGGCAAGAACTACATGAACCACGCGACCGCCGCCGCCGTGGCGATCCACAAGAAGCCGGTCTACATGTACCGCGGTTTTGATATCGGCGCGGTCGTCGCCGATGAGGTTGCCCTCAATGACAGGCGCGGTTTTCATGGCGGCTATTACCTCGAAGGACTGGCCCTCGGCCTGCCCTACACGGCAGCGTTCCTGCGGCCGGGCGCCTGGGGACGTGAAATCACCTCCGCCCTCGACATGTACGACCACATGAGTTGTGTCTGGGTGTGTGGCGAAGACCTCGCCCGCGAACAGAATTCGATCACCCTGCATGGCAGCGAAAAGGACCAGTACGGCTTGCCGATCCCGATCGTCACGAAAACTTATCACGACAATGACAAGGCCATCGCCGCCCACGGCCTGGTGCAGTTCCGCAAACTGTCCGAAGCCGTTGGCGCCACCCGCGTCATCGACATGCCCGCCTATCCCGCCAGCCACAACATGGGCACCAACCGGATGAGTGCGCGCGCCCGCGACGGCGTCGTCAACAAGTGGGGACAGGCGCACGACATCAAGAACCTGTTCATTTCGGATGGCAGCCAGTTCACCTCGAGCTCTGCCGCCAACCCGACCCTGACCATCGTGGCGCTGGCGATCCGGCAAGCCGAGTACATCGCCAACGCGATGCAGCGCAAGGAGCTGTAACTCCAGCCCCCCCCGCCGGCGACCGGATGGCCGCTGGCGGGATCCAACGAACTAGCAAACAGGACTTAGCGCGACACCGGCGCGGCTGCCAACGCCCCTTCGGCCTGCGCGTCGGCATGGTAGCTCGACCTGACCATCGGTCCGACTGCCGCGTGCACGAATCCCATCGCGTGCGCTTGCTGTTCGAACATCTTGAACGTCTCCGGATGGACATACCGGCGCACCGGCAAATGATGCGCCGATGGCATCAGGTATTGACCGAGGGTGAGCATGTCGACCTGATGGGCGCGCAGGTCGCGCATGACGGCGAGGATTTCGTCGTCGGTTTCGCCGAGTCCGACCATCAGTCCCGACTTGGTCGGCACGTCCGGATGCATTGCCTTGAATTCCCTGAGCAACGCCAGCGAATGGGCATAGTCCGCCCCCGGTCGCGCCTCGCGGTACAGGCGCGGTACGGTTTCGATATTGTGGTTCATGACATCCGGCGGGCAGGCAGTGAGGATGCTCAGGGCCAGCTCCTTGCGGCCGCGAAAGTCAGGCACCAGGATTTCGATACGTGTTGCCGGCGAATGGGCGCGGATCGCTTCCAGGCAAGCGACGAAATGGCCGGCACCGCCATCGCGCAGATCATCCCGGTCAACTGAGGTAATGACGACATACGACAGCCGCAGCGCACCGATCGTGCGGGCCAGCGTGGCCGGTTCATCGGCATCGAGCGGGTCGGGCCGGCCATGTCCAACGTCGCAAAACGGGCATCGGCGCGTGCACTTGTCGCCCATGATCATGAAGGTCGCGGTGCCCTTGCCAAAGCATTCGCCGATATTCGGACAGCTTGCTTCTTCGCAGACGGTCACCAGGTGCGCGTGTCGCAGGATAGCCTTGATCTCGACAAACCGGCCGCTGGGCGCAGCCGCTTTTACCCGGATCCAGTCGGGCTTGGGCATGCGTTCAGCCGGGATGATCTTGATCGGAATGCGCGCCGTCTTGCTGGCCCCCTTCTGCTTGCCGGAGAGATCGCCAGGCACCAAGGCGGCAAGGTTTTCGGGGATGTCGGTCGCCGTGCTACTGCAATATTCACTCATCGGGTGGTCTCGCTATGTCAGGTTAAAGACTGGAAGACCGCAAATTCCGTACCACTTGCAGGCAGCGCTCGCGAGGCACGCAAATTGCTATTTCCATTTCACGATGTAGTCGCAGTG
>JARXKM010000079.1 GCA_030272785.1 Pseudomonadota bacterium | reverse complement strand
CGTACACGAGCACATCGGTAGCGGCAGTCACGGCCGAGGCCGTGTACGAATGCCGGCACTGACCCCCGGGGTGAAGGCGGTACCGGCTGCCGATGCCTAGTTGTTCAGCAGGACCTGGGCGATGATGCCGGTGGCGATGGCGGCCAGCATATAGTCGTTGTTCGCTTGCACCCACCGGTAACCACGCGGCGGCGCGCTTAGCCGACGTTCGCGCCAGTCGTTGACGACGTAGCGACCGCTGCGATATTCGCTGGGCAGCTGCTCGCCACGACGCATTTCGTGCCGATAACCGTCGCGACGGTTGTCGTACGCGTTGTACGCCTGGCGATCGTGGCCGTGGTCGTAGCGGTCGTCGCGCTCTGACCGTTCGTAGCGTTCGTAGCGTTCGTGCCGCTCGCCGCGCTCATTGCCGTCGCGCCGCTCGGCTTGTCCGCGCTGCTCATGCTGTTGATAGCGGTTGCCGTCGTCGCCGCGTTGTACCTGGTCGTTGCGGTTGTTGCCGTAATCGTAGCGTTGGGCGAAAGCGGGAGCACTTGCCATCATGCACACGGCCATCAGGCCCGAGATAGCAGATTTGGTGTTCATGAGATTCCTTTGGTGGTGGTGGAACGGAGGACATCCGCTTTGCTGCACCTACCGCACTATTAGACCTGCTTACCCGCCGCTAGTCGTTCGCGTTCAGGTAAGCGAGGTTACAAGACGTTTCTACGCAGATCTGCCGATGCGGCCGAGGTGACAAGGCCGCACGAGCGCGCAACGCTGGAAATCAGGCGATGGAAATTGAATCGGATTGCTGCGTGCAACGCCGGGCCGGCGCAGGCTGCGCAGGTCAGCCCGGCTGTCCTATCGCCACGCCGCCGGGTCGATCCGGCCTAGCCCCAGGAACACCGGTTTGCTGAAAAAATACCCCTGCATCAGGTCGATGCCGGCGCTGACCAGGAAATCGCGCTCGCTGCGCGTTTCGATCCCCTCGGCCAGCACGCGGATGCCGAGTTCGGCGCACATCGCCGCAATCGCGCGCACGATGGCCTGGCGCGGCGCGCTGGTGTCGATGTTGCGCACCAAATCCATGTCGATCTTGATCAGGTCGGGCTGAAATTCGGACAGCAGGTTCAGGCCCGCATAGCCGGCACCGAAATCGTCGATCGCGGTCTGGAAACCGAACCGCCGGTACTCGCGGAAAATATTGACCAGGTGGGCGCGATCCTGCACCCGCTCTCCCTCGGTCACCTCGAAAATAATCCGCTCGATGGGAAAATTGTGCAGGCGCGCCGCCTCGAACGTGGTGCGGATGCAAATCTCGGGCCGGTAGACGGCGTTCGGCAGGAAATTGATCGACAGCAGCTCGCGCATGCCCAACCGCGCGGCGCCGGCCACCGCCTTGACGCGGCAGGCCTGGTCGAACCGGTAGACGTTGTCCGGCGTGACCTGGGCCAGCACGCTGGCCGCCGATTCGCCGTTCGGGCCGCGCACCAGCGCTTCATGCGCATAGATATTCCTGGCAGCGAAATCGACGATCGGCTGGTAGGCGTAGTCGAACTCGAACCGCAACGGTTCCTCGTCGCGGCAACCCGGACATGGCACGCTGGGGGCGTTGCGTACGTTCTCCGGCAGGATCTGGATCATTTGGTCTCCTCGACTCAGTGTTTCCGATTTTACCACGGAGCAACAAAGTCACCTGAGTTCCCTGAGTCCCTATTGAACACACCCCACACCGCTCAGTGCTTCTTCATCACCAAGGTCAGGATGTCGTAGCTGGCCACCAGTTCGTCATGCTGGTTGGTGACCTGCACGTCCCACGCCACCACGCCCTGGCCGACGCCCTTTTCGTCGGTGCGGTTGCGGTCGACCTTGCGCTTGCAGGTCAGGCGCGCGCGGATCGTGTCGCCGATGCCGACCGGGGTGATGAAGCGCAGGTTGTCGAGGCCGTAGTTGGCCAGCACCGGTCCCGGCGCCGGCGAGACGAACAGCCCGGCCGCCGCCGACAGCACGAAGTAGCCGTGCGCGATGCGCTTGCCGAACTGCGAATCGCGCGCGGCGATTTCGTCGAAGTGCATGTAGAAGAAGTCGCCCGAGATGCCGCCGAAGCCGACGATGTCCGCTTCCGTCACAGTGCGCCGGTGCGTCAGCAGCGAGTCGCCCATCCGCAGGTCTTCGAAGTATTTGCGGAACGGGTGCAGCGCGCTTTCCTGCACCGCGGCGCCGCGCACGTATTCGCCGGTGACGGCGGCGAGCATGGTCGGCGAGCCTTGCAGCGCGGCGCGCTGCAAGAAGTGACGCACCGCGCGGATGCCGCCCAGTTCTTCGCCGCCGCCGGCACGTCCCGGTCCGCCGTGCTTGAGCTGCGGCAGCGGCGAGCCGTGACCGGTCGAGTCGACCGCCGCCTCGCGCTCGAGCACCAGCACGCGGCCGTGGTAGGCGGCCAGGCCCGGCACCGCGCGCGCGGCCACCATCGGGTCCTTGGTGCACAAGGTCGACACCAGGCTGCCCTTGCCGCGCGCGGCCAGCGCGACCGCCTCGTCGATGCCGTTGTAGGTCATCATGGTGCTGACCGGGCCGAACGCCTCGACGTCGTGGACGGCGTCGTTGCGCATCGCATTCCGGCACAGCAGCAAGGTCGGCGCGAAGAAGGCGCCGTTGGCACTGCCCTCGCCGACCGGCGCGAAGCCGTCCCTGGCGCCGAATACCACTTCGTTGCCCTCGGCGAGCATGGCGACGCGCTCGGCGACGTCGCGTTGCTGGTCCATCGACGCCAGTGCGCCCATCCGCACCCCTTCCAGGCTCGGGTCGCCGACGACGATCTTCGCCAGCCGCTCGCGCAGCCGCTCGGCCACCGCGTCGACCCGCGACTCGGGCACGATGATGCGGCGGATCGCGGTGCATTTCTGGCCGGCCTTGCCGGTCATCTCGCGCGCCACTTCCTTGACGAACAGGTCGAATTCCGGGTCGTCCGGCGTCACGTCGGGGCCGAGGATGGCGCAGTTGAGCGAGTCCGCTTCGGCGGTAAACGGCACCGAGTTGGTCAGCAGGTTCTGGTTGGCGCGCAGCTTCAGCGCGGTGTCGGCCGAGCCGGTGAAGGTGACCGCGTCGGCGCCGTTGAGGCGGTCGAGCAGGTCGCCGGTGCTGCCGATCACCAGCTGGATGGCGCCGTCCGGCAGCAGGCCCGACTCGTGCATCATGCGCACCACCGCTTCGGTCAGGTAGCTGGTGGCGGTGGCCGGTTTGCCGATGCACGGCATGGCGGCCAGGAAGCTCGGCGCGAATTTTTCGAGCAGGCCCCAGATCGGGAAATTGAAGGCGTTGATGTGCACCGCCAGGCCGCCGCGCGGCACCAGGATGTGGGTGCCGGCGAAGCCGCCGCGCTTGCCCAGCGCGATGGCGGGGCCTTCGTGCAGCACATTCGACGACGGCAGCTCGCGGCTGCCCATGCTGGCAAACGCGTACAGGGTGCCGATGCCGCCCTCGACGTCGACCCAGCTGTCGGCGCGGGTGGCGCCGGTGTGGTGCGAAATCGCGTACAGCTCTTCCTTGCGGCCCATCAGGTAGGTGGCGAGCGCTTTCAGGCGCGCCGCGCGGGTCTGGAAGTCGAGCGCCATCAGCGCCGGCACCCCGGTCCGGCGGGCGTAGACGACCGCTTCCTCGAAGTCGATCTTCTCGGCGTGGGTGTGATACACCAGTTTGCTGTTGAGTGCGCTCAGCAGCGGCAGGTGCGGTTCGGCGCCGAGCCAGCGGCCGCCGATCAGGCTTTGCAGGGTGGATACGTTGGTCATGTGTGGTTCTCCAGTGTGGGGGCGCTGTCAGTCTTTTGGTTGATGCATGTCGAAGCCGAACTCGATGCGCTGGCGGCCAGGCTCGGCCTCGTCGATCGAGTCGACCTCGCGCATGGTCTGCAGCGAGCGCACCGTCAGCTCGTGGTACTGCCTGGTGCCGAAGCTCTTCCAGGCGATTTCCTTCTCTTCCAGCGCGCGCACGACCTTGGCCGGCGCGCCCATCACCATGCTGCGCGGCGGGATCAGCATGCCGGCCTTGACGAAGCTCATCGCCGCGATGATCGACCCTTCGCCGACCACCGCCTGGTCCATTACCACCGAATTCATGCCGACCATCGCGTTGCGCTTGATGCGGCAGCCGTGCAGCACGGCGCCGTGGCCGATGTGGCCATCGACTTCGACCACCGTGTCGTCGCCGGGAAAACCGTGCATCACGCAGCAGTCCTGCAGGTTGGCGCCCTCTTCGAGCACCAGCCGGCCGAAGTCGCCGCGCATCGACGCCAGCGGGCCGACGTAGCAGCGCGCTCCGACGATGACGTCGCCGATCAGCACCGCGGAAGGATGCACGTAGGCGGACGGATGGACCACCGGCGTGATCCCATTGATTTCATAGACCTTGACCATGCTCTCTCCTTTACATGCCGAGATAGGCGCTTTGCACCTGCTCGTTGTCGAGCAATTCGGGGCCGGGGCCGGACAGCACGATGGCGCCGGTTTCGATGACGTAGCCGACGTCGGCGATCGCCAGCGCCGCATGCGCGTTCTGCTCGACCAGGAAGATGGTGATGCCTTCATCGCGCAGGCTTTCGACGATGCGGAAGATCTCGCGGATCAGCAGCGGCGCCAGCCCCATGCTCGGTTCGTCGAGCAGCAGCAGCTTCGGATGGCCCATCAGCGCGCGCGCCATCGCCAGCATCTGCTGCTGACCGCCGGACAGCATGCCGGCCGTCAGCGCGCGCTTTTCCTTGAGCACCGGGAACAGCGCGTAGACGCGTTCGAGGTCGCCCGCCAGTTCGGACTGCGGGCGGGTGTAGGCGCCCAGCCGCAGGTTGTCTTCGATCGACATCGGGCCGAACACCTGGCGCCCTTCCGGCACCTGGCAGATGCCGGCGCGCACGCGCTGGTCGGCGCTGATGCGGGTGATGTCGGCGCCGCCGAAACGGATCGCGCCGGCGCTGACCGGCTGCACGCCCGAGATCGCGCGCAGCAGGGTGGTCTTGCCGGCGCCGTTGGCGCCCACCAGCGCCACCAGCTGGCCCTGGCGTACCTCGATGTCGATGCCGTGCAGCGCCTGGATCGGCCCGTAGTGGCTGTGCAGGCGCTGGATCTGCAGCACCGGCGGCGCGCTTGAAAAGTCTCGCATGGGGTTTCCTTTAAGCGGCCGCGCCGAGATAGGCGGCGATGACGTCGGGGTTGGCGCGCACTTCGGCGGCGCTGCCTTCGGCCAGCGTCTTGCCGTAGTCGAGCACCAGGATATGGTCCGACAGGTTCATCACCAGCTTCATGTCGTGCTCGACCAGCAGCACCGTCACACCGGACTGCGCGACCTTGCGGATCAGCTGCTCGATCTCGCCCGTTTCGGTGTGATTGAGGCCGGCGGCCGGTTCGTCGAGCAGCAGAATCTTGGGGCCGGCGGCCAGCGCACGGGCGATCTCGAGCCGCTTCAGCGCGCCGTACGGCATCTGGCTGGCCTCGGCGTCCTTGTACTTGCCGACGCCGACGAAGTCCATCAGGCGCGCCGCTTCGACGCGGCATTCGGCGTCCATGCGGCGCACCGCCGGCAGGCGCAGCATCGAGGCGAACAGGTTCTGATTCAGGCGCAGGTGCGCGCCGACCATGACGTTGTCGATCGCCGTCATGTTCATGCACACCTGGAGGTTCTGGAAGGTGCGGGAGAGGCCGCGCCGCGCCAGCGCGTCCGGCGCCATGCCGGCGACGTTCTCGCCGTTGAACATGATGCGCCCCTTGGTCGGCGTGTAGATCCCGCTGACCAGGTTGAACAGGGTGGTCTTGCCGGCGCCGTTCGGGCCAATCACGGAATGAATCGCCCCTTCGCGCACCGAAAACGAGACGTCCTGCACCGCGTGCACGCCGCCGAAGCTCTTGCTGAGGTGTTCGATGGTCAGCATCATTTGCTCCCGCGGCGCGCGCGCAGGCGCAGCGCAATGCTCGGCACCAGGCCCTTCGGCATGAAGATCATGGTGCTCATCAAAATCACCCCGAACACCACCACTTCCCAGCCTTCGAATGCCTGCAGCAGCTGCGGCAGGATGGTCAGCAGCGCGGCGCCAATGATCGAGCCGAACACCGATGCCATGCCGCCCACCACCACCATCGTCACCAGCTCGATCGAGTGGAAGAAGCCGGCCATGCCGGGCGTGATGAAGCCGATGTAGTGGGCGGAAATCGACCCGGCGATGCTGGCCACGACCGCCGACAGCACGAACACGCGCACCTTGAATTTGGTGGTGTCGACGCCGGCCACCCGCGCGGCGATTTCGGAACCGTGGATCGCCTGCAGCGCGCGGCCGACCGGCGAATCGATCAGGTTCAGCGCCAGCCACGTCATTGCGAGCAGCAGCAGCGCCGCAACGATGTACCAGCTGGTTTCGCCGGCCACCGTCAGGCCGCCCAGCGCGAACGACGGCACCGCCATGCCATCGGGCCCGCCGGTCCATTGCGCTTCGTTGTTGATGACGATCGAGATGATGATGCCGAGACCGAGCGTGGCCATCGCCAGCGTATGGCCCTTGAGCTTGAGCACCGGACGCGCCAGCAGCCATGCCAGCAGGCCGGTGGCGAGCGCACCGGCCGCCAGCGCCAGCAACGGCGGCCAGTTGAAGTGGGTGGTCAGCGCCGCCGACGCGTAGGCGCCGAGACCATAGAAGCCGGCGTGCCCGAGGCTGATCTGGCCGGTGTAGCCCATCAGCAGGTTGAGCGCGATGACGACGATGGCGTTGAGCGCGATGCGGATCGCGACGTCGACATAGAACGCATTCGGCAGCACCAGCGGCAGTACCGCCAGCACCAGCGCCAGCGCCAGCAGGCCGCGTTGGCGCGCTTGAAGAACCTTCATACGCGCTCCGATATCTTGGCGCCGAACAGGCCGCGCGGCATGAAGAACAGGATCAGCAGGATCAGCACGAACGGCACCGCGTCCTTGTACGAGGAGGAGATGTAGCCAGCCGTCATGGCTTCGGCGATGCCGAGGATCAGGCCGCCGGCGACCGCGCCGACCCCGCCGCCCAGGCCGCCCAGCACCGCGGCGACGAAGCCTTTCAGCCCGAGCATGATGCCGGCGTCGTACGAGGTGTAGGTGATCGGCGCGACCAGGATGCCGCCGAGGGCGCCGAGCAGCGCCGACAGGCCGAACGAGAGCAGCAGCACGCGGCGCGTGTTGATGCCGACCAGTTGCGCGGCCAGCTTGTTGTGCGAGGTCGCCAGCATCGCCTTGCCGAGCAGGGTGCGGCCGAAGAACCAGGCCAGCGCGCCGACCACGGCGAGCGTGACGCCGAGCACCCACAGGCTTTGCGGCAGCAGGCTCGCGCCCAGCAGCACGATCGGCGTGTCGCCCGAAAACGGCGGCAGCGAATGGGTGGCCTTGCCGAGGAAAATCTGCACCAGCCCGCGGATCGTCAGCGACGCGCCGATGGTGATGATGATCAGGGTGACCACCTGGGCGTTCTGCGCCGGTTCGATGACCGCCTTTTCCATCACCAGCCCGACCGCGGCGGTGGCGATGACGGCGCCGATGATCGCCAGCGGCAGCGGGATGCCGGCGCCGGCCATGATGGCCGCCAGCATCCCGCCGAGCATGATGAACTCGCCCTGGGCGAAGTTGATCACACCGCTGGTGTTGTAGATGATCGTGAAGCCCAGCGCGGCAAGCGCGTAGGCCGATCCGACCGTCATTCCCGAATACAGGAACTGAAGGAATTGAGCGAGCATCGGGTAAGCCTTATTTGAGCTGCAGCCAGTCGCCGTTCTTCACTTCGACCATGCGGAACGCGGAAAGATCCAGTCCCATGTGATTGGCCGGCGACATATTGAAGACGCCGGTGGTGCCGACGAATCCTTTGGTACTCTCGAGCGCCGCACGGACCTTTTCGTGGTCGGTGCCGCCGGCGCGCTTGATGGCGTCGACCGACAGGTTCAGCGCGTCGAGCGCATAGCCGCCGAAGGTGGACGGGTCCACCTTGTAGCGCTCCTTGTAGGCCTTGTCGTAGCCGGTGACGACGCTCTTTTGGGCGTCGCCGGCGGGCAGCGCGTTGGCGATCAGCAGGGCCGGCGTCGGCAGGCGCACGCCTTCGGCCGCCTTGCCGGCCAGTTTCAGGTATTCGTCCGAGGCGACGCCGTGCGACTGGTACATCGGCAGGCCGGACATGGCGAGCTGGCCGTAGTTCTTGGTGACCACCGCGGGACCTTGCCCGAGGCCGAACACGAACACCGCCTGCACGCCGGGCGCGCTCTTGATGCGGGTCAGCTGCGCGGTGATGTCGGTGTCCTTCGGGCCGTACGTTTCGTCGGCCACCAGCGTGATGCCGTACCTGGCGGCGACCGCCTGGGTCTCCTTGCGCCCGGAGGCGCCGAAGCCGCTCGTTTCGGACAGCAGGCCGACCTTGGTGATGCCGCGCTTTTTCATGTCCTCGAAGACCTTTTCAGCGGCCATGCGGTCGGTGTGCGGCGTCTTGAAGACCCACTTCTTGACCGGGTCGATCACAACCACTGCGCCGGCCAGCGAGATGAACGGCAGGCTGGCCTTTTCGACCAGCGGCGCCATCGCCATGGTGGCGCCGGTGGTGGTGCCTCCGATCAGCACGTCGACCTTGTCGGACTCGATCAGGCGCTTGGTGAAGCTGTTGGCCTTGGCCGCGTCGCTGCCGTCGTCGTAGTGCACCAGTTCGAGCTTGCGACCGAGGACGCCGCCTTCGGCATTGATCTTTTCGATATACAGCTGCAGCGTCTTCAGTTCAGGGTCGCCGAGAAAGGCGGCCGGACCGGACACCGACAGCACCGAGCCGATCTTGATCGGTTCGGCGGCCGAAGCACCGGCTGCGGCGACGGCGATGGCTGCGAACAGGGCGGTTTTCTTAAGTATGGTCTTCAACATGGTGTCTCCTCGGGGTGGTCGTGCTTAAACGCGTTCGATGATCATGGCAATACCCTGGCCGACGCCGATGCACATGGTGCACAAGGCATAGCGCCCGCCGGTACGGTGCAGCTGGTTGACCGCGGTGGTCACCAGCCGGGCGCCGGAAGCGCCGAGCGGGTGGCCGATGGCGATGGCGCCGCCGTTCGGGTTGACGTGGGCGGCGTCGTCGGCCAGGCCGAGATCGCGCAGCACGGCCAGGCCCTGCGCGGCGAACGCTTCGTTCAGTTCGATGACGTCCATCTGGCCGATCGTCAGGCCGGTCTGCGCCAGCACCTTTTTCGACGCCGGCGACGGGCCGAAGCCCATGATGCGCGGCGCCAGCCCGGCGGTGGCCATGCCGACCACGCGGGCGCGCGGCTTCAGGCCGAAGCGCGATGCCGCGCCGCCTGATGCGATCAGGATCGCGCAGGCGCCGTCGTTGACGCCGGACGCATTGCCGGCGGTGACGCTGCCGTCCGGCGCCACCACGCCTTTCAGCCTGGCCAGCATCTCGATGGTGGTGTCGGGGCGCGGATGCTCGTCGGTGTCGAAGATGCGCGCTTCGCCCTTTTTCTGGGCCACCGCGACGGCCACGATTTCATCCTTGAAGAAGCCGGCCGCGTGCGCCGCCGCCCAGCGCTGCTGGCTGCGGATGGCGAACGCATCCTGGTCGGCGCGGCTGATGTTGAACTCGCGCGCGACGTTTTCGGCCGTTTCGGGCATCGAGTCGATGCCGTATTTGGCCTTCATCAGCGGGTTGACGAAGCGCCAGCCGATGGTGGTGTCTTCGATTTTCGCCGCGCGCGAGAAGGCGCTGTCGGCCTTGCCCATGACGAACGGGGCGCGCGTCATCGACTCGACGCCGCCGGCGACGATCAACTGCGCTTCGCCGGCCTTGATGGCGCGCGCGCCGATGCCGACCGCGTCCAGGCTGGAGCCGCACAGGCGGTTGACGGTGCTGCCCGGTACGTCGACCGGCAGGCCGGCCAGCAGGCTGGCCATGTGGGCGACGTTGCGGTTGTCTTCGCCGGCCTGGTTGGCGCAGCCGTAGTAGACGTCGTCCACCAGGGACCAGTCGACGTCGGGATTGCGGGCCATCAGCGCGGCGATCGGCAAGGCGGCCAGGTCGTCGGCGCGCACGCTGGCAAGGGCGCCGCCGAAGCGGGCGAACGGGGTGCGGATGGCATCGCAAATGAATGCGTCGTTAGATTGGGTCATGTCTGCTCCTTGGGTGCTTACGATTTCGGGCGCTTGTCGATCACGCGGCGGGCCTTGCCGGTGCTGGTGCGCTCGATGCCGTCGGCGGCCATCAAGGTCACGCGCGTGGTGACGCCGACGAAGGTTTTGATCTGGTGTTCGAGCTGGCGGCACAGGGCGTCGACGCTGTCTTTCGACTGCGAGTTGTCGCGCAGTTCGGCCAGCACGTCGAGCTTGTCGAGGTGGCCGTCGCGCCAGACCACCAGCTGGTAGTGCGGCGCCAGCAGCGGCATTTTCAGGATCAGCTCTTCGATCTGGGTCGGGAACACGTTGACGCCGCGGATGATCAGCATGTCGTCGGAGCGGCCGGTGATCTTGCCCATGCGGCGCATCGAGCGCGAGGTCGGCGGCAGCAGGCGCGTCAGGTCGCGCGTGCGGTAGCGGATGATCGGCAGCGCTTCCTTGGTCAGCGAGGTAAATACCAGCTCGCCCTCCTCGCCGTCGGCCACCACTTCGCCGGTTTCGGGGTTGATCACCTCGGGGTAGAAATGGTCTTCCCAGATGACCGGGCCGTCCTTGCTTTCGATGCATTCGCTGGCCACGCCGGGCCCCATCACTTCGGACAGACCGTAGATGTCGACCGCGTCGATGCCGGCGCGCGCTTCGATTTCGCCGCGCATGGCGTCGGTCCACGGTTCGGCGCCGAAGATGCCGACCTTCAGCGAGCAGTCGGCCGCGTCCATGCCCTGGCGCGAGAATTCCTCGATGATGTTGAGCATGTACGACGGCGTGACCATGATGATGTCGGGCTTGAAGTCGCAGATCAGCTGGACCTGCTTCTCGGTCTGGCCGCCGGACATCGGGATGACGGTGCAGCCCAGACGCTCGGCGCCGTAGTGGGCGCCCAGGCCGCCGGTAAACAAGCCGTAGCCGTAGGCGATGTGGACCATGTCGCCGGCGCGCCCGCCGGCGGCGCGGATCGAGCGCGCCACCACGCCGGCCCAGGTGTCGATGTCGTTCTGGGTGTAGCCGACCACGGTGGCCTTGCCGGTGGTGCCGCTGGAGGCGTGGATGCGCACCACTTTTTCGCGCGGCACGGCGAACAGGCCGAACGGATAGTTCTCGCGCAGCGTTTTCTTCTCGGTGAACGGGAACTTGGCCAGGTCGGCGAGCGACTTCAGGTCGCCCGGATGGACGCCGGCGGCGTCGAACGCGGCGCGGTAATGCGGCACGTTGTCGTACGCGTGCCTGAGCGTCCACTGCATGCGCTCGAGCTGCAGCGCCTGCAGTTCGTCGCGGCTGGCGCGTTCGATCGGTTCCAGGTCGCCTGGTGCGGGAATGCGTTGAACCATCGTAGTCTCCTCGTTCTTCGAAATCTGTTTCAGGCTGGGACGTCGGCGACCATGCCGGCGACGCGGTGCGACTTACCGCGGAACAGCGCGACGGTGCGGCCGTCCTGGTTGCTCACCTTGATGTCGTAGACGCCGGTCTTGCCGGCCAGCGCCTGCTCGGTCGCCTCGGCGGTGAGCACGTCGCCCTCGCGGCCGGGGGCCAGGTAATCGATGCTGCAGCCGGCGCCGACCGTGTTGTGGTTGTGCGAATTGCAGGCGAATGCGAAGGCGCTGTCGGCCAGCATGAAGATGTAGCCGCCGTGGCAGGTCTGGTGGCCGTTGAGCATGTCGGCGCGCACCGGCATCGTCATGCGCGCGTAGCCGGGACGGATGTCGGCCAGCAGCATGCCGAGCGCGCGGCTGGTGGGATCGCGTTCGTACATGGTCTTGCCGGCCAGTTCGGCCAAGGCCTGGGGATTGCTATGCATGAAAACGTGCTCCTGCCGGCGCGCCGGCCAGTTTGCGGCGCAGCAGCGGCGATATGCGGTAGCGGTCCTCGCCGTAGCCGGATGCCAGGTTGGACAACACGGTCACCACCTGGGCGACGCCGATGGCATCGGTCCAGGCGAGCGGGCCGCGCGGATAGTTGACGCCCTTCTGCATCGCGATGTCGACCGCGGCGGCGCTGCACACGCCCTGGTTGACGGCGTCGGCCGCTTCGTTGGCGAGCATGGCGACGGTGCGCATGACCACCATGCCGGGCACGTCGTCGATGCGGGTGACGGCGAAGCCGGCCGCCTGGAACAGGCCAACCACGGCGTGCCAGGCGGCGTCGCCGCACTGATCGGCGCGCGCCAGCGCGATGCGCCCGGCGCCGGCGCAGTCGAACGCCAGGTCGTACAGCACGGTGTCGGGATGGCGGTTGGCGCTAGCGCGCTCGGTGGCGCTGCGGCCGTCGGTGAGGAACACCGCCGCGCCGTTGCAGTGGAATGCCGGCGCCTCGTGTGCGGCCGCGCCGGGCAAGGGTTTGCGGTGCGCCACGGTGAAGCCGGCGGCGGCGAGGCGCTGCTCCATCGGGCTGGTAACCGCATGGGGGGTGCCCGGCTCCATGCTGACGCTGACCGAGTCGGGGCGCGGCTGCGGCGCTTCGGTTTGCGGCGCCGGCCTGACGTCGTCGTCGCCGTAGCGATAGAAGCCGCGGCCCGATTTGCGGCCGAGGAAGCCGGCGTTGACCATCTCCTGCTGCAGCACCGACGGGGTAAAGCGCGGGTCGCCGAAGTAGGCCTGGTGGACCGAGCGGGTGACCGAGAAATTGACGTCGTGGCCGATCAGGTCCATCAGTTCGAAGGGGCCCATGCGAAAGCCGCCGGTTTCGCGCATCACCGCGTCGAGCGTGGCCGGATCGGCGGCCTGCTCCGACAGCAGGCGCAGCGCTTCGGCGTAGAACGGCCGGGCGACGCGGTTGACGATGAAGCCGGGCGTCGATTTGGCGTGCACCGGATTCTTGCCCCAGGCGGCGGCGGTGGCGAACACGCTGTCGGCGACGTGCTGCTCGGTGGCCAGGCCGCTGATCACTTCGACCAGCGCCATCAGCGGCACCGGGTTGAAGAAGTGCATGCCGACCAGCCGTTGCGGGCGGCGCAGTTCGGCGGCGATCGCCGTCACCGAGATCGACGAGGTGTTGGTGGCCAGGATGCAGTCGTCGCCAACGATGGTTTCGAGTTCGGCGAACAGAGCGCGCTTGACGTCGAGGTCTTCGACGATGGCCTCGATGACGATGGCGCCGTCGCGCACGTCGGCGATCGTCGCGGCGACCTGCATGCGCTCGGTGGCGGCGTCGGCGTCGACGGCCGTCATGCGGCCCTTTTCGACCAGCCTGGCGTAGACCCGGCCGATGTCGCCGATCGCCTTGGCGGCCGCGCCGGCGCGCGTGTCGAACAGGATGACCCGGTGGCCGGCGCTGGCCGCCACCTGGGCGATCCCGGAACCCATCGCGCCGCTGCCGACGACGGCGACGATGCTGCCCGCTTCAAGTGCATTCATTGATTATTCTCCGCGGAAGTGGGGCTGGCGTTTCGCCATGAAGGCGGCGACGCCTTCCTTGTAATCGTGGCTGTAGCCCAGTTCGCGCATCATCTCGCCTTCCAGCTTGAGCTGTTCGGGCAGGGTGTTCGCGTAGCTCGCCTGCAGCGCCTTCTTGGTGAATGCCAGGCCCTTGGTCGGCGCCACCGCGAAGTGCTCGGCCATCGCCATCGCCTCGTCCATCAGGCCGGCGTCGGGTACGCACTTCCAGATCAGGCCCCACTGTTCGGCCGTTTCGGCGTACAGCTTTTCGCCCAGCATGGCCAGGCCGGTGGCGCGCGCGTGGCCGATCAGGCGCGGCAGGTGCCAGGTGCCGCCGGTATCGGGGATCAGCCCGAGCTTGCAGAACACTTCGACGAAGCTGGCCGACTTGGCCGCCAGCACGATGTCGCAGGCGAGCGCGATGTTGGCGCCGGCGCCGGCGGCGACGCCGTTGACGGCGCAAATCACCGGCATCGGCAGCGCGCGCAGCGACAGCACCAGCGGCGCGTAGTACTGCTCGACCGAGTCGCCCAGGTCGACGCCTTGCGCGCCCGGCTCGACCGCGCGGTCGGACAGGTCCTGGCCGGCGCAGAAGCCGCGGCCGGCGCCGGTCAGCACCAGCACGCGCACGCTCGGGTCGGTGGCGGTGAGCGCCAGCGCGTGGCGCACTTCGAGGTGCATCGCCTGGGTGAAGCTGTTCAGTTTATCGGGACGGTTCAGCGTCAATATGGCGATGCCGTTCTGGATCTCGAACAAGATGCTGTCGTATTTCATGCTGCCTCCGGGTTCTTGATGTGCTGGGTAAGGCTTATTCGGCCTGGTCGAAGTCGACCACGACCTTGTCGGTGACGGGGAAGCTCTGGCACGACAGCACGAAGCCGCGGGCGATTTCGTAGTCTTCCAGCGCGTAGTTGGCGTCCATGTCGACCTTGCCTTCGACCAGCTTGCAGCGGCAGGTCGAGCAGACGCCGCCCTTGCACGAATAGCGCATGTCGATGCCGGCGCGCAGGCCGGCGTCGAGGATCGATTCCTTGTCCTTGTCCATCGTGAAGCTGGTGTGGTTGCCGTCCATGATGACGGTGACTTCGGTCTCGTGCGGCGCGTCGGCGCCTTGCGGGCGCGCCTTGTGCTGGTGCTTCGGGATGCTGGCGGCGAACAGTTCGATCTTGATGTTCTGCTTGGGCATGCCGGCTTCCTGCAGCGCTGCCGAGACGCCCAGCATCATGTCCTCGGGGCCGCAGATGAAGGCGATGTCGATGTCCTCGACGCGCACCCAGTGGCGCAGGAACTGCTCGGTCTTTTCCTTGGTGATGCGGCCGTTGAACAGGTCGATGTCCTGCTGTTCGCGGCTCATCACGTAGGCCAGCTGCAGGCGGTCCAGGTAGATGTCCTTCAGGTCCGTCAGTTCTTCCTTGAAGATCACGCTCGACGAGGCGCGGTTACCGTAGAACAGCGTGAAGCGGCTGTTTGGCTCGGTCAGCAGGGTGGTCTTGATGATCGACAGGATCGGCGTGATGCCGCTGCCGGCGGCGAAGGCGACGTAGTTGCGCGCCTGGCCGGCCGCCAGCGGCACGTTGAAGTGGCCCATCGGCGGCATCACGTCGATCACGGCGCCGGCCTTGAGGGTGTCGTTGGCCCAGGTCGAGAAGGCGCCGCCGCCGCAGCGCTTGATCGCCACGCGCAGCAGCTTGTCCTGCACCGCCGAGCAGATCGAGTAGGAGCGGCGCACGTCTTCGTCGTTGATCAGCGCGCGCAAGGTCAGGTGCTGGCCCTGCTGGTACTCGAAGCTGGCCGCCAGTTCGGGCGGCACCGCGAAAGTGACGGCGATGGTGTCGCGCGTTTCGTTGCGCACCGCGGCGACGGTGAGGGGATAGAATTTGCTCATGAGGGGCCTTAGTGGCACTTGAAGTAATCGAACGGTTCGCGGCAGTCGAGGCACTTGTAGAGCGCCTTGCATGGGGTCGAGCCGAATTGGCTGGTCAGTTCAGTGTGGGTCGAGCCGCAGTTGGGGCAGGCCACCGTCAGCTTCGGCGCCAGGCCGGTGCGCTTGACGCCGGCGTGCAGGCCGCTGATGTCGATCACCTGCTGGGCCGGCGGTGCGATGCCGTAGCCTTTCAGCGCCAGCTTGCCCGCCTCGCTCATCCAGTCGGTGGTCCAGGCCGGCGAGAGCTGGTTCACCAGCCGCACCCTGGCCACGCCGCGGCCGTGCAGCGCGTCGGTGACGGCGTCGGCGATCACCTGCATCGCCGGGCAGCCGGAGTAGGTCGGCGTGATGGTGACGACGCACTCGTCGTCCTGCCATGCGACGTCGCGCACGATGCCCAGGTCGACGATGGTGATCACCGGGATCTCCGGGTCGGTGACCTGGCCGAGCCAGTCCCAGACCTGGGCGGTGGACGCTGCCGGCGCGCTCATTACCACTGCGCTCCGGGATAGGCGCGCTGCAGGAACTGCATCTCGGCGAGGATGAAGCCGAGGTGTTCGCTGTGGATGCCCTGCTTGCCGCCGCGCTGCATCCAGGCCTCGGCCGGGGGCATGGTGAGGGTCGCTTCGGCGAAGATCTCGGCGACATGTTCGAGGAAGGCGGCGCGCAGCGGTGCGGCGGCCGGCGCGATGCCCTGGGCGACCATGGCGTCGTCGACGGCGTCGTAGGTGAACATCTCGCCGGTGTACATCCACAACTGGTCGGCCGCGGCCTGGGTCCTGGCGTGGCTGTCGGCGGTGCCGTCGCCGAGGCGCACGATCAGGTCGCCGCTGCGGCGCAGGTGATAGGTCACTTCCTTGATCGATTTTTCGGCGATCTCGGCGACGCGCGGGTCGCTGGCCGCCGTCAGCGCCTTCATCAGGAAGTAGTGCCAGGTGTCGAAGTAGAACTGGCGCATCATGGTGTCGGCGTAGTTGCCGTTCGGCTGTTCGACCAGCAGGCAGCAGCGCAGCGCCGGCGCGTCGCGCATGAAGGCGAGGTCGTCTTCGCTGCGGCCGAGGCCTTCGAGTTCGGCGGCGTAGCCATACCACATGCGGGTCTGGCCGAGCAGGTCGAGCGCGACGTTGGTGAGCGCCATGTCTTCTTCCAGCGCCGGGCCCTTGCCGCACAGCTGCGAGAGCTGCTGCGACAGGATCAGGGCGTTGTCGCCCTGGCGCAGCAGGTAGTTGATCTTCTCGTCCATGACCGCGCTCACAGGTTTTTCACTTCTTCGGGCATCGGGAAGAAGGTCGGGTGGCGATACACCTTGCTGTTGGCCGGCTCGAACAGCACGCCCTTGTCGGCCGGGCTGGAGGCGACGATGTCGGTGGCGCGCACCACCCAGATCGAGACGCCTTCGTTGCGGCGCGTGTAGACGTCGCGCGCATTGTTGACGGCCATCTCGGCGTCCGGCGCGTGCAGGCTGCCGACGTGCTTGTGGGCCAGGCCATGCTGGCTACGGATGAAGACTTCCCACAGGGGCCATTCTTTGCTCATTGTCTGCTCCAGGTATGTGCGTTGATTCAGGCTGCGGCGCGGGCCGCTTTTTTGTCGGCGTACGCCACCAGCGCGTCGCGGAACCAGGCGCCGTCGTCCCATGCCTTGACGCGCGTCTTGAGGCGCTCCTTGTTGCACGGGCCATTGCCCTTGAGGACGTTGTGGAACTCGCTCCAGTCGATCTCGCCGAATTCGTAGTGGCCGGTGTCGGCGTTGAACTTGAGGTCGGGGTCGGGCACGCTGAGGCCGAGGAATTCGGCCTGCGGGACGGTCTGGTCGACCATGCGCTGGCGCAGTTCGTCGTTCGAGAACAGCTTGATGCGCCACTGCGCCGACTGCGCGCTGTTGACCGATTCGGCGTCGGACGGGCCGAACATCATCAGCGACGGCCACCACCAGCGGTTCAGCGCGTCCTGCGCCATCGCCTTTTGCTCGGGCGTGCCGTTGCACAGGCTGAGCATGATGTCGTAGCCCTGGCGCGCATGGAACGATTCTTCCTTGCAGACGCGGATCATGGCGCGCGCATACGGCCCGTAGGAGCAGCGGCACAGCGGGATCTGGTTGATGATGGCCGAGCCGTCGACCAGCCAGCCGATGGCGCCCATGTCGGCCCACG
>JARXKM010000453.1 GCA_030272785.1 Pseudomonadota bacterium | reverse complement strand
TTGCGCGCGATCAGCTCTTCGTCGCATTTCGGACAGAATTCGTGGCGCCCGCCCAGGTAGCCGTGGCGCGGGCAAATCGAGAACGTCGGTGTGACCGTGATGTAGGGCAGACCGAAGCGCCCGGTGGCGCGCCGTACCAGTTCGCGGCACGCGCTCGCGCTCGACAGCGGCTCCGTCATGTACAGGTGCAGCACCGTGCCACCGGTGTATTTGCGCTGCAGCGAATCCTGCCGCTCGAGCGCTTCGAACGGGTCCTCGGTAAAGCCGACCGGCAGCTGCGAGGAATTGGTGTAGTAGGGCATGTCGGCGGTGCCGGCCTGCAGGATGGCGCGGCCGTAGCGCTTGCCGTCTTCCTTGGCGAAGCGGTAGGTGGTGCCCTCGGCCGGCGTCGCCTCGAGGTTGTACATGTGGCCGGTCTGCTCCTGGAACGCGAGCATGCGCGCACGTACATGGTCAAGCAGGCGCAGCGCGAACGCGTGCCCCCACGCGCTGGTGATGTCGTGCGCGCCGTCGCTGAAATTGCGGATCATCTCGTTGATGCCGTTCACGCCCAAGGTCGAGAAGTGGTTGCGCAAGGTGCCCAGGTAGCGCTTGGTGTAGGGGAACAGGCCGTCGTCCATGTAGCGCTGGATCACCTTGCGCTTGATCTCCAGGCTGTCGCGCCCCAGCTCGAGCAGCACGTCCAGCCGCGCCAGCAGCGCCGCCTCGTCGCCCTTGGCCAGGTAGCCGAGGCGCGCGCAGTTGATCGTCACCACCCCGAGCGAGCCGGTCTGCTCGGCCGAACCGAACAGGCCATTGCCGCGTTTGAGCAGTTCGCGCAGGTCCAGTTGCAGCCGGCAGCACATCGAGCGGATCATGTTCGGCTTGAGCTCGGAATTGACGAAGTTCTGGAAGTACGGCAGGCCGTAGCGGGCGGTCATCTCGAACAGCGCGTCGGCGTTCGGGCTGTCCCAGACGAAGTCGGGCGTGATGTTGTAGGTCGGGATCGGGAAGGTGAACACGCGCCCCTTGGCGTCGCCGGCCATCATGACGTCGATGTAGGCGCGGTTGATCATGTCCATCTCGAGCTGCAGCTCGCCGTAGGTGAACGGCATCGCCGCGCCGGCGATGACCGGCACCTCGGCGCGCAGGTCTTCCGGGCAGACCCAGTCGAACGTCAGGTTGGTAAACGGCGTCTGCGTGCCCCAGCGCGACGGCACGTTGAGGTTGTAGATCAGCTCCTGGATCGCCTGACGAACGCTGGCGTAGTCGAGACTGTCGTGGCGGATATAGGGCGCCATGTAGGTGTCGAACGAGCTGAAGGCCTGGGCGCCGGCCCATTCGTTTTGCAAGGTGCCGAGGAAGTTGACGATCTGGCCGACCGCGCTCGACAGGTGTTTCGGCGGCCCCGCCTCGACCTTGCCGGGCACCCCGTTCAAGCCTTCGTGCAGCAAGGTGCGCAGCGACCAGCCGGCGCAGTAGCCGGCCAGCATGTCGAGGTCGTGGATGTGCAGGTCGGCGTCGCGGTGGGCGGCGCCGATGGCCGGCGGATAGACGTGGTTGAGCCAGTAATTGGCGATCACCTTGCCCGACACGTTCAGGATCAGCCCGCCCAGCGAATAGCCCTGGTTGGCATTGGCGTTGACGCGCCAGTCGCGCCGCTCGAGGTATTCGTTGATCGATGACTCGACCTCGATGGTGCTGCCGCGCTCGTGCCGCAGCGCGCGGTGCTGTTCGCGGTAGACGGTGAAGGCGCGCAAGGTGGCGCGGTGGCCGGCCTCGAACAGCGCCGCTTCGACCGCGTCCTGGACCTGCTCGACGCTCAGCGCGGCGCCGGCCTGCTGCAAGGCTGGCTGGCCGGCCACCCGCGCGCCCAGCCGGGCCGCCTCGGCGGCGCCGTACTCACCGCTGGCAAGGCCGGCGCGCAGCAGCGCCGCGACGATCCGGGCGGCGTCGAACGGCGCCGCGCTGCCGTCGCGCTTGAGGATGGAAATAGGGAATGATGCAGTCATGGTGCCTCCGGTAACAAACACTACATACGGTGTTTGTTAGAAGGTTAGTGACTAAATGTAGTGGGGTCAATGCGTGCGGAAAGTGTTTCTGAAATGCTTGATGCAAGTTAATTTTCAGCCCGCGAAGGGCAGCGCATGCTTGCTCACGGCGACCGCGACGATGTAGCCGAACATCGCCAACGCACCGACGAAGGCGAGCGCGCGCACCTGCCTGGTACGGCCGCGCTTGAGCGCGATGGCGCCGAGCACGATGTAGCCGCACAGGGCGAGCAGCTTGGCGGTGAGCCAGTTCTGGGCGAACGGATATTGGCCGCTCCAGATCGCCAGGGTGACGGCGCTGGCCAGCAGCAAGGTGTCGACCAGGTGCGGCGCGACGCGCACCCAGCGCTGTTGCAGGCGCGGCGAAGACTGCAGCATCCAGACGCCGCGCAACAGGAACAGGCTGCCGCTGATGCCGGCGCAGCCCATGTGGAAATGCTTGAGCGTGAAATAGTCCAACTGGCCTTTCAGGTCGCGACCAGGAAGTCGATGATGACCTCGCCCGGTTCTTTCGCAACGTAGCTGACCTTGATGTGCGGACCGAAGTACTGATCGATCTGCGCCAGCAAGGGCAGCGGGTTATGGTCGTTAATAAAGCGCATCGTCTCGCCGCTGTCGAGCGCATTCAGGGCGCCGAAAATGGCGGCGTGGCGGAAGCGCTTGGCAATGCCGCGCGCGTCGAACTGATGAACCGTGCTGCTGGCGGCAGCCGAACAATCGTGCACCATGGTGATTCTCCTCATTATTGAGATAAATGGCAAGGCGGGGCATGCGGCCCCGCCCCTCCGTACCTTACTGGCCTACCCAGGCCGATTGACTCAGGCGACTCCGGTGACTCAGGCGACTCAGGCGACTCAGGCGCCGCGCACCTTGGCCGGCACCGGTACGCGTTGCGGCGCCGGCTTGCCGCCGACCAGCAGGCGCCAGGCGAACAGCACCAGGAACAGCACGCCGATCGAGAACACGATGTCGCCCGGCACGCGCATCCACACCAGGGTCGTCATCAGATCCGAATGGACCACCTCCGGCGAGCGGGCGTACCACATGCCCTGGGTGATGCTGGCCCAGGCCTGGTAGATCCCGGCCGGCACCAGCGAGATGAACACCATCATCGCCAGGCCGATATTGAGCGACCAGAACATCGGCGCGAGCAGCTTGTCGGACCAGTTGGCGCGCACCGACAGGCCACGCAGGCAGAACAGCGTGAG
>JARXKM010000452.1 GCA_030272785.1 Pseudomonadota bacterium | reverse complement strand
TGGCGCGCGAACTGCTGAACGGCCACAAGCTGGTCAAGCTCGAAGTGCTGGGCGACGAAAAGACGCTGTTCCCGCACATGCCGGAAACGCTGGTGGCGGCCGAAGCGCTGGTGCGCGACGGCTTCGACGTGATGGTCTACTGCAGCGACGACCCGATCCAGGCCAAGCTGCTCGAACAGATCGGCTGCGTCGCGGTGATGCCGCTGGCGTCGCTGATCGGCTCGGGCATGGGCATCCTCAATCCGTGGAACCTGTCGCTGATCATCGAGCAGGCGAACGTGCCGGTGCTGGTCGACGCCGGCGTCGGCACCGCGTCCGACGCCGCCATCGCGATGGAGCTCGGCTGCGACGGCGTGCTGATGAACACCGCGATCGCCGGCGCGCGCGACCCGGTGCGCATGGCGCGCGCGATGCGCATGGCGGTCGAGGCGGGGCGCGAAGCTTTCCTGGCCGGGCGCATCCCGAAGCGGTTTGCGGCATCGCCGTCGTCGCCGATGGCGGGGCGCATCGCGTGAAGCCGCGGCCGACGGTGCTGGTGTTCGCCGGCGCCGATCCGAGCGGCGGGGCCGGCATTGCCGCCGACATCCTGGCGATCGCCGCGCAGGGCGCGCACGCGCTGCCGGTGATCACCGCGCTGACGGTGCAGGACAACGACCGCGTGTTCGAAGTGCTGCCGGTGGGCGGCGCGGTGGTGCGGCGCCAGGCGCAGGCGCTGATCGACAAGATCGCCATCGGCGCGGTGAAAATCGGCATACCCGGCAACCGCGCCAACGCCGAGGCGATCGCCGACTTGATCGTCGCGCTGCGCGTGCGCCAGCCTGGTTTGCCGGTGGTGCTCGACCCGGTGCTGGCCAGCGGCGGCGGCGACCTGCTCACGCACGCCGATGCGCTGGCGCCGCTGCTGCCGCTGGCGACCTTGCTGGTGCCGAACCTGCCGGAGGCACGCGCCTTGTGCGGCGATGTCGGCAGCGTCGCGCAGCAAGCGGCGAGCCTGCGCGCGCGCGGCTGCGGCGATGTGCTGATCACCGGCGGCCATGCGGACGGTGCGCAGGTGGTCAACCGCTGGTTCAGCGAGGGAGCAGAGCGGGCGTGGCGCTGGCCGCGATTGCCGGGCGCCTTCCACGGCAGCGGCTGCACGCTCGCTGCCGCCATCGCGGCGCGGCTGGCGTGCGGCGACAGCATGGAAGCGGCGCTCGGCGCGGCGCAGCGCTGGTGCCATCACGCGCTGGCCGCATCGTTTTCCATCGCCGACGGCCAGCGCATCCCGCTGCGTTCCACGCAAATATTTTTTCAGGAGGCTCCATGAGAGGACTGTACCTGGTCACGCCCGAGTGGGATGACACCGCGGCGCTGATCGCCGCCACCGAACAGGCCTTGCGTGCCGGCGTGGCGATGCTGCAATACCGCCACAAGAGCGCCAGCCCTGCGCTGCGGCACGCGCAGGCGTCGCAGTTGCTGGCGCTGTGCCGGCGCTACCGCACGCCGTTCATCATCAACGACCACGTCGCGCTGTGTGTGGAGCTGGACGCGGACGGCGTGCATGTGGGCGGCACCGACGCCTCGGTGGCGGCGGCGCGGCAGGCGCTCGGCGACGGCAAGATCGTCGGCGCGTCGTGCTACGGCGAGCGCCAACTGGCGCGCGACGCCTGCGCGGGCGGCGCCAGCTATGTCGCTTTCGGCGGCTTCTACCCATCCAGGGTGAAAGAGTATCCGGTCACCACGCCGGCCGATATCGTCAGCTGGGCCAAGGCCGAGATCGCGCTGCCGTGCGTGGTGATCGGCGGGATGACGCCGTTGAACGCCGAGCCGCTGGTGGCGCGCGGCGCCGACATGGTGGCGGCGATCAGCAGCGTGTACGGCGCGCCGGTGATCGACGTCGCCATGCACGAATTCGCGCGGCTGTTCGCGCGATGAGGCGCCGGCGGCTGCGATGAAGGTGATCGTGCTGGGCGCCGGCGTGGTCGGCACCGCCACCGCGTGGTACCTGCGGCAGGCCGGGCACGAGGTGACGGTGCTCGAGCGCCAGCCCGGTCCGGCGCAGGAGACCAGCTTTGCGAACGGCTGCCAGATATCGGTCTCGCACGCCGAGCCGTGGGCCAATCCGGCGACGCTGGTCAAGGTGCTGCGCGCGCTCGGCCGCGAGGATGCGCCGCTGCTGTTCCGGCTGCGCGCCGATCCGCAGCAATGGCGCTGGTGCCTGCAGTTCGTGCGCGAATGCCGGCCGGCGCGGGTGGCGGCCAACCTGCGCCGCATCGTCGCCATCGCCGAGTACAGCCGGCAAAGTCTGCAAGCGCTGCGCGCCGACACCGGCATCGAATACGACAGCCTGGCGCGCGGCATTCTGCACTTTTACACCGACCAGCGCGAGTTCGACAAGTCGTGCCATGCGGCGGCGGCGATGCGCGCGCTGGGCTGTGCGCGCATGCCGGTCAGCGCCGACGAGGTGGTGCGGATCGAGCCGGCGCTGGCGGCGGTGCGGGCGAAGCTGGTGGGTGGCGACTACACCGCCAGCGACGAATCGGGCGACGTCTTCAAGTTCACCGTGCAGCTGGCGCGGCTGGGCGGCGCGGCCGGCATCGTCTTCCGCTACAACAGCACGGTCACGCGGCTGCTGGCAGACGGCGGGCGGGTGAATGGCGTCGAGATCATCGACGGCGAAGGTCGCCACCAGGTGCTGCGCGCGGACGCCTGCGTGATCGCGCTTGGCAGCTTTTCGGCGGGCTTGCTGGCGCCGCTGGGGATACGGCTGATGATCTATCCAGGCAAAGGCTACTCGGCGACCTACCCGGTCATCGACGCGGGCGCCGCGCCGACGGTGTCGCTGACGGACGACGGCCACAAGCTGGTGCTATCGCGGCTGGGGGGGCGCTTGCGGGTGGCCGGCACGTGCGAGCTGAACGGCTATTCGCGCGCGCTCAATCCGGTGCGCTGCGAAGCGATCACGCGGCGCGTGCGAGAGCTGTTTCCCGCCGCGTGCGACTACAGCGCGCCGACCTATTGGGCCGGCTTGCGGCCGCTGACGCCGTCGAACGTGCCCTACATCGGGCCGACGCGCTACCCCAACCTGTACCTGAACACGGGGCATGGCACGCTCGGCTGGACGATGGCATGCGGATCTGGGCGCGCGATCGCCGAACTCGTATCTGGCCGACAACTCCCGCCGTGGGGTCAGGTCTGACATTCGGACATTTTGCTGGGGTCAGGTCTGACATTCGGACAAAAGGCTGGGGTCAGGTCTGACATCCGG
>JARXKM010000451.1 GCA_030272785.1 Pseudomonadota bacterium | reverse complement strand
CATGTCGACGGCCATGCCCCAGCGTATTGGCCCTGCACAGCGTCAAGGGTTCGCTTCGCCGGGCAGCGCTTCGCGCAGCCCGCCCTTGACCCTGTTCCGAGCCGTATTGCATCGAGACTCGCGATGGTCATGGTCACGATCAAATCAGGCATTCACAGCGGTAGCCGACATGGTAGCCGAAGTCAACTTCCATTCAAAACGGCATTGGGCCTGGTTTGGCAGCAGCAAGTGATGGTCGACGCAAATGCCGAATGGCATATGGAAAACTGCGCGAATTTATGCCAAATGGATGTTTTCAGAAAAATAATTTTGCGCCGCTTTAATTGGGCGCAATGGCGCGGCCAGGCGATAGCGCCGAGCGCATCGCCGAATATGTGAATTCTTTACGTAAAAGTTAATAACAATCCAGCAATACGATCGGCCGGCGCAACTGCGCTGCGCCCATCCCAGCCCCTTCCTTGCCTTCGATCGCCCCCACTTCGCTTGACAAACCGCCCGACCTGGCGGCCTCGGCATGGCTGCCGGCCTCACATCGTACACCTGTTTCCGGCTATAAAAACCATCTGAACAAAAGCTTTTTGCTTTTTTAGAAAGAGGTAAACATTTGAATGCAAATCCGTTATATTTGTTGTTCATTTTGTATTTGTGGCGGCTCGATCTTTGATATTTAATTAATATCGTTTCTCCAGTGAATACAGGTTTTTGCTGTGAGCAATATTATTGTAAATAGCTATCGGTTATCTGATTTCGATTATCTATTTATAGTAATTGTGTCCGAATAAATCGTTTTTAAAACAACCGGGATAGCCACAAATGAGAACAGTCAAGAGGACACGCTATTTGATCTCCGCCTTGGGCTGCGGCGCCGCATTGACGGTGACCTGCGCCTTTGCCGACCAGGTGCCGGGTGCGCAAACCGAGGAGCCCGCCCGCAAGCCGGCGCTGCCGGCGAAACCGGCGCCGGCCGACCTGGTGCGGGTCGCGCCGAGCGCCGACGCCGGCGCGCCCGTCATGACCGATAGCGGCGTCAGCATCGCGGTAGCGCAGTTCCGCTTCAGCGGCAACGCCTCGCAGCCGGAACAGCTCCTGGCGCCGCTGCTGACGCGCTACGTTGGCAAGTCGCTGACGCTGGCTCAACTCAATGAAGCGGCCGATGTCATCAAGCGTCATTACCGCGCCAAAGGATGGTTCCTGGCGCAGGCCTACATCCCGGCCCAGCAGCCGGCCAACGGCATCGTCGAAATTGCCGTGCTGGAAGGGCGCATCGACCGCCTGACGGTGAACGTGGCGCCCGATGCGCCGATCAGCGCCGACTATGCCAACCGGCTGGTGGCGGCGCACCTGCAGAGCGGCCAGACCATCACCGAAACCGGCCTGGAGGCGCCATTGCTGCTGCTGCGCGACCTGCCGCGGGTCGATGCCAAGTCGGTCATCAACCCCGGCAGCGTGCCTGGCACCGCCAGCATCGCCATCAACCTGGTCAAGGATCCGGACGTGCGCGTGATCAGCGGTCGCGTCGATCTCGACAACTACGGCAGCAAGGTGACCGGCTCGACCCGCCTCGGCGCCGAGGTCAACCTGAACAATCCGTACGGGCTGGGCGATTCGCTGTCGCTGCGCGGCTTCGTCGCCAGCCAGAGCGGCAACGCCTTCGGGCGCGCCGGCTACAACCTGCCGGTCGGCGCCGGTGGCGCACGGGTCGGCGTGAGCCTGGCGCGGCTCGATTACGTGCTGGGCAACCTGTTCGCCGTGCTGAAGCCGAATGGCGTGGCCAACGTGTTGTCGGCCAACATAGACTATCCGCTGCGGCGCGGCAGGAACAGCAACCTGTATACGCAACTGATGCTCGAGCGCAAGAACCTGGAAGACCGCACCACGTCGCCGTTCTCGTCCGACAAGCACGCGCTGACGTCGGCCCGCTTCCAGCTGAGCGGCGACGCGCGCGACGATTTCGCCGGCGTCACGGTGTTCAACGTCAGCCTGGCGGCCGGTAAGCTGCACGACGATGACCCGGTGCGGGTGGCCAACGATGCGCTTGGCTTGCAGACCGAGGGCAACTTCGCCAAGCTGCTGTTCTCGGTGCAGCGGCTGCAGCAACTGTTGCCCGGCCTGCACGGGATGTTCAGTGCCAGCGGCCAATATACAAACAAGAACCTGACGTCGGCGGAAAAGTTTTCCATCGGCGGCGACAGCACCGTGCGCGGTTTTCCGGTCGGTACGCTGGTCGGCGACCAGGGCGCCACCGCCACCGCCGAACTGCGCTGGACGCCGGCCGCGCTCAAGTTCGACCGCCTCGACCTGGCCGGCGTGGCGTTCTACGACATCGGCCGCGTCACGCGCAACCACGACAACAGCCGCGACCTGAACCCGATCAACACGTCGACCATTTCCGGCTACGGCGTCGGCTTCAACATTGCATACGGCTACAGCTTCCTGTTCAAGCTGTCGGTGGCCTGGCCGGTCAAGGGCCTCGAGCAGTTCGACGTCGCCAGCGGTACCCGCATCAACGAGCCGAAGAGCGGCGCGCGCGCGTGGGCCCTGGCCAGTTACGCATTCTGATCCAGCGAAAAGTACCGCGCGACACTGCAATGCTGGCGCCGGCCCGCATGCCCGCAGATGGGCATGCCGCGCCGCCCGGTTTCCAGCCGTCCCGTTTTCATCGATGCCGTTGAGTCTCATTGAGGAAATATCATGTCGAACACCACCCTGACCAGCCACGCCACGCCCGCCAACAAACGCAGCTTCAGCCGCTTTGTGCGCACCTCGATCAAACCAGTCGTCTTCAAACTGTCGCGCAAGCTCAGCGTGACTTACTGGCCGGGCCGACGCCGCACCATCAGCGCCATGCTGCTGGCGCTGCTGTCCGGCTTCGTGCCCGGCCTGGTGGGCGCCGCGCCGACCGGCGGCGTGGTGGTGGCCGGCAGCGCCACGGTGCTCAAGCCGAACACCGCGACCACCCAGGTCAACCAGACGTCGCAGAACGCCATCCTCAACTGGCAGAGTTTTTCGATCGGCGCCGGCGAAACGGTGCGCTTCGTGCAGCCGAGCGCGACGGCGGTGGCGCTGAACCGGGTGATCGGCTCGGACCCGTCGCGCATCTTCGGCACGCTGACGGCCAACGGCCAGGTGTTCCTGGTCAATAACGCCGGCGTGTATTTCGCCCCTGGCGCCAGCGTCGACGTCGGCGGCCTGGTGGCCTCGACGATGAACATCAGCAACGCCAACTTCCTGTCCGGCAAATACCAGTTCGACGCCGGCG
>JARXKM010000450.1 GCA_030272785.1 Pseudomonadota bacterium | reverse complement strand
CAACTGGTAGAGTAAGCGTGGAAGAAACACATGCGCTGGTGGAACTACGCCGCGCATGTCACGCTCGGCCAACCGTGCCCGGCCTGCATCGATCCGCTGGCGCAGGACCGGCGCTTCCGCAACGAATTGTGGCAAACCTGGCCGTACAATCTGATCCAGCAAGGCTTTCTGCTGAACCAGCAATGGTGGCACAACGTCACCACCGGCATCGACGGCGTCACAGGGCACCACGAGCAGATGGTGTCGTTCGCCGCGCGCCAGGCGCTCGACAAGGTGTCGCCGCTCAATTTCGTGGCGACCAATCCCGAAGTCTGCGCCACCGCGTTGCGCGAAGGCGGCGCCAACTTCGTGCGCGGCGCGATCAATTTTGCCGAGGACCTGCGCCGCCACATTGCCGGCGAGCCGCCCGCCGGCACCGGGCAATTTCGGCCCGGCAGCGAGGTCGCCACCACGCCGGGACGGGTGGTGTACCGCACCCGGCTGATCGAGCTGATCCAGTATGCGCTACGCCCAGCGTGTGCGCCGAGCCGCTGTTGATCGTGTCGGCCTGGATCATGAAGTATTACATCCTCGACCTGTCCGCGCACAATTCCCTGGTGCGCTACCTGGTCGGCCAAGGCCACACGGTGTTCATGATTTCCTGGCACAATCCGGGCGCTGGCGACAGCGAACTCGGCATGGATGACTACCTGCACGACGGCGTGATCGGCGCCGTCGACGTCATCAGCCAGATCGTGCCCGGCCCCAGGATCAACGCGGTTGGCTACTGCCTCGGCGGCACCATGCTGTCGATCGCCGCCGCCGCGCTCGCCGCTCAGGGACGGCATCGGATCAACAGCTTGTCGCTGCTGGCCGCACAGACCGATTTCACCGAAGCGGGCGAGCTGATGCTGTTCATCGACGAAGGCCAGATCGCCTGGCTGGACGACCTGATGTGGCAGCAAGGCTATCTCGACAATCGGCAAATGGCCGGCGCCTTCAAAATGCTGCGTTCGAACGACCTGGTCTGGTCGGTGGCGGTAGGCGAGTACCTGCTGGGGCGAGGCGCACCGATGACCGACTTGATCGCGTGGAACGCCGACGCCACGCGCATGCCGCGGCGCATGCACAGCGACTATCTGCGCCAGCTATTCCTGCACAACGATCTGTTCTCCGGACGCTACCGGGTCGACGGCTTGCCGGTGGCGCTGACCGACATCGGCCGGCCGCTTTTCGCGGTGGCCACGGTGGGCGACCATGTCTCGCCATGGCGTTCGGTGCACAAGATCCACCTGGTGCCGAACTGCGAGCTCACCTTCGTGCTCGCCAGCGGCGGCCACAACGGCGGCATCGTCAGCGAACCGGGGCACCGCAACCGCCACTATCATATTGCGACGCGCCGCCAGGGCGATTGCTACCTCGATCCCGACAGCTGGGTCGCCGGCGCCGAGCAGCGCGACGGTTCGTGGTGGCCGGCGTGGAGCGCCTGGCTCGCCCGCAATTCGGCCGCCGGCCAGGTCGCCCTGCGCGAGGTCGGTGCTGGGATCGGGGCGGCACCGGGGAGCTATATCCTGGAGCGCTAGTTTCCTGAGGGGCTAGTTCGTAAACAAATGAAAATGGCGAAAACGGCCCGTGGCCAGGAGCGAAGCGCAGCAAGGCCGGGACGTCGCGCCCATTTGCGACATATGGATCGCCTTCGCCAGATTGAATCAGCGACTCTGCAACACAGCACATCAGGGGGCACGCGGCGGCAGGCGGATCAGAGGTTGAGAGTTGTTCGGGCGTGCCAGAGCAGCGTGCCAGAATGTGGCCGATCGAGGCGCACAGCACCGCCATAGCTCAAGCTATGGCGTGGCGTGGCGTGGCGTGGCGAGCATGTGCAACGACGAGCGGGCGCTTTCTGGTGGGATGAACGGGCATGATCGAAAGACTATCAGCCTCTCAACCCTGGCGACGTGCGGGCAGCTTGTCGACGCATGCGCGAGGTGATGCGCGCGCTGCGGGCCAGCGCTTCACCGCGAGCGAGCGCTATTTGCCGCGGCATGGCTGTCACGGCATGGCTGCCACGGGATGTAGCGGTGCACGGCCGTGCGACTGCAGGCACGCGGCATTTAGCGGTCGCTGCCGCGCGGACGCTCAGTTGAACGGGTTGTTGACCGTTTTCACCGTAGGCGCAGGCAGCGCGACAGGCAAGTCGGCCGCCTCCAGCTTCGCCACCACGGCGCCGAGCAGTTGGTGGAGCAGCCTTGCGTTTGCCAGACCGGCCTGGTCCAGCGTCAGGTCGACGTCGCCGTCGAGGGTGATGCGATCGAGCCGGTTTTCGATCATCATGTTCCCGACCTGGAGCACATCGGCTTCATTGGCGTACGGGACGAACGGTGTTGGCTTGGCGGACATGGCAGGACTCCTCAATTAAAATCGCATCAGGTAAGCGGACTTCTTGCGCTTGACGTTCGGCAGCGTCAGCATGGTTTCCTTCTGGCGCTGCGACAGCGATGGCAGCAAGTCGATGCCGATCGCCTGTTCGAGCTGGGCGATCGAAATGGCCTGATACTGCGCGTTCGGGCGGTTCTCGATGAACCAGGCGGCGCCGGCATGCTGGCGCGGGCTGTACACCAGTTTATACACATGGCTCGGCACCATCACGTTGCCGACCTTGCGCAAACTGTTGCCGATAAAGGCCGGCCCGGTGATGACATACAACGCCCCCTCCTGCTTGGCCATCTTGCGCACCACGCCCTCGATGCCCGCCCACACATGGCGGTTGATATCGGCGTCCTGCGGCACCATGTTCGCCAGCGTGAAGCTTTCGTGCTGGGACTGGCGATCGGGCATATCGCCGTTGGGCGACATATGGCCGCGGTCGAAACCGCTGCGTGCGTAGTCGGACAGCTCGGCGCGCTGCGACGGCGGCAGTTGCGGCTCGGCGTGGAACGAATTCTCCCTCGGCAACTCCTGGGCCGCCTCGACGCTATCGGCGCGCAAATGTTCGGCGGACCACAGCGGGGTGCGGGTCACCCCCGAGTGCATCACCCCGAACACCTCGAAGCACAATTCCCTGGTGGCGGCGGCGAGCTTCTGATTCCGGATTTCCGGCAAGCGGCCATCCATATAGTGGGCCGGGCAGCCGCCTGCCAACACTGGCGCACTTGCCAGCAGGAGCCACGCCAACGCCGCGGCGCCCATCGATTTTTGCAGCATATTTTCCTATTTGAAACGATTCGGTGCGGCATTCTAGCCGAGCCGCACCATTTCACACATCAGCACGCTGGGGTCAGGTCTGACAATCGGACATTTTG
>JARXKM010000078.1 GCA_030272785.1 Pseudomonadota bacterium | reverse complement strand
GCTCGGTGATGCGGTTGGACTGCATGTCCATGCCATACACGTGCCAGTCGGTCGTTTCCAGGATGCGCTTGGACAGGTGGTGGCCGATGAAGCCGTTGACGCCGAGGATGAGGACTTTTTTCATGGGGTATGCTCGTTTCTTGTAATGGCCATCAGGCCTGGGCCGGGTCGGCCAGGCGCTCTTGCAGTTGCGCCGGCGTGACTGGATCGCCATCGGCCAGCAGGCTGGAAATTGCCAGCATGCGGCCATCGCCGCAAACGCCAACCATGCAATTATCCACCACAGCCAGCCCCGGTGGCAACTTGCTCGTCTCGGCCAGCCGGCCGTGGGCGGCCAATCTTGCCCGTTCGATAACGTAACGCCGGCCCGCCACGTCGGTGAACGCGCCGGGGTAGGGCGGCGCCACCGCGCGGTGCAGGTTGTACACCTGCTGGGCGGGCTGCGACCAGTCGATGCGGCCGTCCTCCGGCCTGCGTCCGCCGAAATAGCCGCCCGCGGTCAGGTCGTTGACGCTGCGCGGCGCGCTGCCGGCCAGCAGCGCCGGCAGCACCTGCCACAGCGCCTGTTCGGCCGCCACGGTGACCTTGCCGAACACTTCGTAGGCGGTGTCGTCGGGCAGGATCGGCACCGCGCTGTGCGCCACGATGGCGCCGGCATCCGGCTTGACCGTCATTTCGTGCAGGGTGGCGCCGGTTTGCGTCGCGCCGTGCAGCACCGCCCAGTTGACCGGCGCGCGGCCGCGGAACTGCGGCAGCAGCGAGCCGTGCATGTTGTACGCCGGCGCCAGCGCCAGCAGCGCGGCCGGCAGCATGTTGCGGTAATAAAAACTGAACATCAGGTCGGGCCGCGCCGCCGCCACCTGCGCCAGCAGGGCCGGATCGGTGGCGCTGGCCGGCGTGACGCAGGCGATGCCTTCGTCGCGGCACAGCGCGATGACCGATTCGAACCAGATGTTTTCGCCCGCGCTGTCCTCGTGGGTGACCACCAGCGCGACGTCGACGCCGCCGGCCAGCAGCACCTTCAGGCAGCGCACGCCGACGTTGTGGTACGCGAACACCACCGCGCGCTGGACGCCCGTCATCAGCGCGCCACCTGGCGCTTTTCGACCGCCAGGTCGATCTGCGCGTCATGGCCCGGCACGTGCTGCAAGATGGTCTGCACCACGTAGCGCGGACGCGCGCGCACCTGCTGGAAGATGCGGCCGACGTATTCGCCCAACAGGCCGATGCCGAACAAGATCACGCCCATGAAGAAGAAGGCGATGGCGAACAGCGTGAACACGCCTTCGGCTTCGGCGCCGAGGATGAAGCGGCGCACCAGCAGCATCAGCACCAGCAGCGCCGAGGCGAGCGACATCAGCATGCCGAGCATCGAGAACATCTGCAGCGGCACCAGCGAGAAGCCGGTCACCAGGTCGAAGTTCAGGCGGATCAGGCTGTAGAGCGAATACTTCGATTCGCCGGCCGCGCGCTCCTCGTGCTCGACGATGATCTCGGTCGGCTTGCGGGCGAACTTGTAGGCCAGCGCCGGCACGAAGGTATTGACCTCGCCGCACTGGTTGACCAGGTCGATGACGTTGCGCCCGTAGGCGCGCAGCATGTTGCCCTGGTCGGTGATCTGGATGTTGGTGATGCGGTAACGCAGCCGGTTCATCGCCTTCGAGGCGATGGTGCGCCAGGCCGAATCCTGGCGCTTGCGGCGGATCGAGCCGACGTAATCGTAGCCTTCGCGGATCTTTTCGACCAGCTTGTAGATTTCCTCGGGCGGGTTCTGCAGGTCGGCGTCGAGCGTGACGACGATCTCGCCGCGGGTCGCCTCGAAGCCGGCCAGGATCGCCATGTGCTGGCCGTAGTTGCCGTTGAACAGGATCACCCGCGTGACGTCCGGGCGCGTGCGGAACTGCTCGGCCAGGATCGCCACCGAGTTGTCGCGGCTGCCGTCGTTGACGAACACGATCTCGTACGGGATGCCGATCTGGTCGAGCGCCGGATACAGGCGGGCGAACAGGGCGGCCAGGCCGGCTTCCTCGTTGTAGATCGGGATGACGACCGACAGCTCGGGCTTGAGGACGGCGAGGTTCATGCTGCCAGCACCGCTTTGACGGCGTGCACCGCGCGCTCGACGTCGGCCGTCGTCATGGCGTAAAACAGCGGCAAGGTGACGGTCAGGCGGCCGATGCGCTCCGATTCGGGGAACATGCCCTCGTGAAAACCGAGCGCGCGGTACAGGGTGAACAGGTGGATCGCCCGGTAGTGGTAGCCGGTGCCGACGTTGTGTTCCTTGAGCAGGCGCGTCATGAAGTCGGCGCGCGTGCTCGGCCCGCGATCGGGCAGGATGATCTGGAACAGGTGCCAGTTGGACGTCTCGAACGCCTGCAGCGGCAGTTGCGCGCCAGTCTGCGCTTCGAACTCGGGACCGAATGCCTTGAAGTAATGCTCGGCCAGGGTGCGCCGGTGCGCGGTGACAGCGTCGATGGTCTTCATCTGGCCCAGGCCGATGGCGGCGGCGATGTCGGTCATGTTGTATTTGCCGCCCAGGACGTCGACATCGATGTCGTCGATGCCGGTGCGGGTGACGCCCTGCAGGCGATATTTCTCGGCCAGCCGCGCTTCCTCGGGCGTGTTCATGACCAGGCAGCCGCCTTCGCCGGTGGTCAGGTTCTTGTTGACCTGGAAGCTGAACGAGGCGAAGTCGCCGAACGAACCGATGCGGCGGCCCTTCCAGGTCGAGCCGAACGCCTGGGCGGCGTCTTCGACCACGCGCAGGCGGTGCTTGTCGGCGATCGCGTACAGGCGGTCCATGTCGACCGGCAGGCCGGCCAGGTAGACCGGGATGATGGCGCGGGTGCGCGGGGTGATCGCCGCTTCGAGCTTGTCGAGGTCGATGTTGCGGGTGACCGGGTCGATGTCGGCGAACACCGGGGTGGCGCCCACTTCGAGGATGACGTTGGCGGTGGCCACCCACGACACCGGCGTGGTGATCACTTCGTCGCCGGGGCCGATGCCGGCGATGCGCAGCGCGATCTCCATCGTGCAGGTGCCGGAATTGAAGCAGCGCACCGGGCGCCCGCCGAAGTAGGTCGACAGTTCCGCTTCGAAGGCGGCCGCCTTGGGGCCGCCGTTGGTCAGCCATCCGGAGCGCAGCACGTCGCCGACCGCGGCGATGGTGTCTTCGTCGATGGTCGGGCGGGAGAAGGGCAGGAATGGCAGCGGGGCGGGGGCGGATACGGGTGCAGTCATCGGGTTCTCTTATTCAAGGTTTTTTTGCCGGCAATGGCCGTCACAAGCGGTCACAAGCGGTCACAAACGGTCACAAGCGCAGGCTGGCGGCGGCGTGCCAAAAGCGCATTTTATCAGCCTTGCGGGTCAGGTCCGCGACAGCAGCGCGACGCCGGCCACGATCACGCCGAGCGCGAGCATGCGCTGCAGCGACACCGCCTCGCCGAGGAACATCCAGGCGCCGACCGCGCTGACGACGTAGCCGAGCGAGAGCATCGGGTAGGCGATCGTCACGTCGGTGCGCGACAGGCCGATGATCCACACCACCAGCGAGATGGCGTAGCAGGCCAGGCCGGCCAGGATCGGCAGCTGCGAGACGACCTTGATGCCGGTGGCGAACCAGTTCTCGGCCGTCAGGTGGATCGCGCCGCCGAGCGCGTTGGTGCCGGCCTTGAGCAGCAGCTGGGCGGCGGCGTTGAGCAGCACGCCGGTCATGATGAAGGCGAAGGTGGACAGGTTCATGGATGGATGTCGTTGGCGATCACGGTGCGGCGGCTGTCGGCAGCCACCACGCGCATCGGCACGCCTTTCTGTTGGAGGTCGTTGAAAATATCGGCGCGGATGATGGCCACGTCGCGCACGCCGGCGCCGGCGTCGCGCGTCCATTGTGCGACGAAGGCGGCCACCGTCGGGATCGCCAGCTCGGGCTGCTGTTCGAGGCCGAAGGTGAATTCGTCGGTGTAGTCGACCAGGGTGGCGCTGCGGCCCAGGTAGAACGCCAGCGACTGCTCGTAGGTGCCGACCGCGTAGAGCCTGGTGGCCGGGGTCAGTTCGGCGCGGATCGCCGGCAGCAGGTTGACGCCGGCGCGCACCTGGCCGACCGGCTCGAGCGCGACGAATGCCAGCTCGGTGGTGGCGAAGCCGGCCAGTGCCAGCACCAGCACCGCCAGGTCGCGCTGCATCTGGCGCACATACAGCATCGCCAGCGCGCCGCCGACCAGCGCGGCGAAGCCGGCCGCCAGCAGCCACGGCTGCGCCGCCTGGTACAGCAGCGCGTCGCCGGCCTGTTTGGCAAAACGCGGCAGTAACGGCGTCGCCGCCAGCAGCGCGACGCCGATCGCCGTCATCAGGGCGGCGTTGAGCATGCGGCTGCGGCGCGAGCCGACGTCGAGGTAGCTGCCCACCAGCAGCGCCAGCGCCGGGAAGATCGGCAGGATGTAGCCGGGCAGCTTGGAGCTCGACTTGGTGAAGAAGGCGAAGATGAACACCGCCCAGATCAGCGCCATCAGGCGCGGGCGGAACCGGCCGGCCTCGCGCTGCGCGCCCAGCCGCAGGCTTTGCGCCAGCACGCCCAGCCACGGCACGAAGCCGACTGCCAGGATGGCGAAGAAGTAGTACCAGGCGCCTTCGCGGTGGTGCGTCTTGAGGAAGAAGCGCTCCCAGTGTTCGTGGATGAAGAAGAAGTGCGGCTGCTCGGGATTGCGCAGCGCCACCAGCACGAACCAGGGCGTGGCGATGGCGAAGAACAGCAGCAGGCCCTTGACCAGGTGCAGCCGGGTCCACAGCGCCCAGTCGCGCGTCCACAAGGTGTAGAGCACCAGCACGGCGCCCGGCAGCAGCACGCCGATCAGGCCCTTGGCCAGCACCGCCAGCGCCATGCCGGCCCAGCAGGCCAGCATCCAGTTGCGCCGCTCGGCGGCGCCGGCGCCGTCGCGCTGGGCGATCAGCAGCGCGCACAGCGCGATCGTCATCATGCCCGACAGGCCCATGTCGAGCGAATTGAACTGGCCGCCGCCGACCCAGAACAGGCACGAGCCGAGCACCAGCGCGGCATACCAGCCGGCGCGCCGGCCGAACGCGCAGCTGCCGGCGTAACCGGTGAGGGCGACGCCGGACAGCCCGCACAGGCCGGTCCACAGGCGCGCCTGCCACTCGCCCAGCCCGAAGGCGGCGAACGAGAGCGCGTTCATCCAGGTCTGCAGCGGCGGCTTCTCGAAGTACTTGATGCCGTTCAGGCGCGTGGTGACCCAGTCGCCGGTGGCGAGCATTTCGCGCGCCATTTCGGCGTAGCGGCCCTCGTCGGGCGGCACCAGGGTGCGCACCCCCAGCATCGCCAGCCAGGTGACGGCGAAGACGGCAAACAGGCTCCAGAGGAAGGTGCGCGACTTGTGCAGGTCGTTCATCAGGCGGCCGGCGCCTGCAGGATCAGCGCCAGCGTGACCTTGCGGCCTTCGCCCATCAGGATGTTGTAGGTGCGGCAGGCGGCCTGGTTGTCCATGCATTCGACGCCGATGCGGCGCTCCGACAGGCTGGCGATCAGGCGCGGGTGGACGAAGCGCTGGCGCGCGCCGGTGCCGAGGATGACGACGTCGGGCGCGTCATGCGCGATCGCCTCGAAATGGGCCGCGCTGAGCTCCTCGAAGGCGCCCACCGGCCACGGCCGCGGCGCCGTTTCGGGCATCACCGTCAGGCTGAAGGTGTAGGGCACGGCATTGATTTCGACACCGCCGTCGAAGTAGCCGGTGACGGTCTGGTATTGTTGGGTAGAGCTGGAATGGAGCTTCATGATTGGGGACGATGAGGACGATAGGCGGACGGTAGGCGGACAATAAGCGCTCGTGGTGGGGGCGGCAGGCGGCCGCGTGCGGGCGTTAGCATGCCACAAACGGCTTTGAAGCGCGAATTTCCGCCATCCTGCCGTCTATGGAAAGCATCTATTGCGTTATTGCCGGTTGATTAAATCGGGCGCTTTCGGCAAAATGGGGTTTTTTCGCACTGCAACATGGCGCGCCACTGACAGGGAACTACTTTGCGACCGATTCTGAAATCGAACAAGCTCGACGACGTCTGCTACGAAATTCGCGGCCCTGCGATGGAAATGGCCAAGCAGATGGAAGAAGACGGCCACAAGATCATCAAGCTCAACATCGGCAACCTGGCCGTGTTCGGCTTCGACCCGCCCGACGAGATCGTGCGCGACATGATCATGAACATGCATGGCGCGGCCGGCTACACCGATTCGAAAGGCATGTTCGCGCCGCGCAAGGCGGTCATGCACTACACCCAGGGCAAGCAGATCGCCGGCGTGGCGATCGACGACATCTACCTCGGCAACGGTGCCTCGGAACTGATCGTGATGGCGATGAACGGGCTGCTCAACAATGGCGACGAAGTGCTGGTGCCGGCGCCCGACTACCCGCTGTGGACCGCCGCGGTGAGCCTGTCGGGCGGCAATCCGGTGCACTACGTCTGCGACGAGCAGGCCGGCTGGTTGCCCGACATCGACGACATGCGCAGGAAGATCACGCCGAACACCAAGGCGATCGTGGTGATCAACCCGAACAACCCGACCGGCGCGCTGTACCCGCGCGAAATTTTGCTGGAAATTATAGAACTGGCGCGCCAGCACCAGCTGATCATCTACGCCGACGAGATCTACGACAAGACCCTGTACGACGGCGCCGAGCACGAATCGATCGCCGCGCTGGCCGACGACGTGCTGTTCGTCACCCTCAACGGCCTGTCGAAGAACTACCGCTCGTGCGGCTACCGCGCCGGCTGGATGGTGGTGTCGGGCGAGAAACGCCACGCGCGCGACTACATCGAAGGGCTCAACATGCTCGCCTCGATGCGCCTGTGCGCCAACGCGCCGGGCCAGTTCGCCATCCAGACCGCGCTGGGCGGCCACCAGAGCATCGCCGAACTGGTCGCCCCCGGCGGGCGCCTGCTCAAGCAGCGCGACCTCGCCCACAAATTACTGACCGACATACCGGGCGTCAGCTGCGTCAAGCCAAAAGCGGCGCTGTACATGTTCCCGCGCCTCGACCCGGCGATGTACCCGATCGCCGACGACCAGCAGTTCGCCTGCGACCTGCTGTCCGAGGAAAAAGTCCTGATCGTCCAGGGCACCGGCTTCAACTGGATCGCCCCGGATCACTTCCGGCTGGTGTTCCTGCCGAACTCCGATGACCTGACCGATGCATGCGGCCGCATCGCCCGTTTCCTCGACGGCTACCGTCGCCGCCACGGGCGCGGCTGAAACCCTCACCAGCAAAGCATATGAAACCCATCCAAGTAGGCCTGTTAGGCATCGGCACCGTCGGTGAAGGCACGTTCAACGTCCTCAAACGCAATCAGGAGGAGATCCGCCGGCGCGCCGGGCGCGGCATCGAGATCACCATGGTGGCGGCGCGCAACACCGACCGCGCCAGCGGCCTGGTCGGCGCCGGCATCGACGTCGTCGGCGACCCGTTCGCCGTCGTCGACCATCCCGACATCGACATCGTCGTCGAACTGATCGGCGGCTACGAGCTGCCGTTCGCGCTCGTCATGCGCGCCATCGCCAACGGCAAGCACGTCGTCACCGCCAACAAGGCGCTGCTGGCGCTGCACGGCAACGAAATCTTCGCCGCCGCGCAGGACAAGGGCGTGATGGTCGCGTTCGAGGCGGCGGTGGCCGGCGGCATCCCGATCATCAAGGCGCTGCGCGAAGGCCTGACCGCGAACCGCATCGAATCGGTGGCCGGCATCATCAACGGCACCACCAACTTCATCCTCTCGGAGATGCGCGACAAGGGTCTCGATTTCTCCACCGCGCTGGCGCAGGCGCAGGGGCTCGGTTACGCCGAAGCCGATCCGACCTTCGACATCGAAGGGGTCGACGCGGCGCACAAGCTGACCATCATGGCGGCGATCGCGTTCGGCATCCCGATGCAGTTCGACAAAGCCCACGTCGAAGGCATCAGCAAGCTCGAGGCGGTCGACATCCGCTACGCCGAGCAGCTCGGCTACCGCATCAAGCTGCTCGGCATCACGCGCCGCACCGTGATCGACGGCGTCGAAGGGATCGAACTGCGCGTGCACCCGACCCTGATCCCGGCCAAGCGCCTGATCGCCAACGTCGAAGGGGCGATGAACGCGGTGCTGGTGCAGGCCGACGCGGTCGGCGCTACCTTGTACTACGGCAAAGGCGCCGGCGCCGAGCCGACCGCCTCGTCGGTGATCGCCGACCTGGTCGACATCACCCGCCTGGCCACGGCCGACCCGGAATACCGCGTCCCGCACCTGGCGTTCCAGCCGAACCAGATGACCGACGTGGCGATCTGGCCGATGTCGGAGATCAACACCAGCTACTACCTGCGGGTCTACGTCAAGAACCGGCTCGGCGTGATGGCCGACCTGACGCGCATTTTGGCCGACGCCCGCATCTCGATCGACGCGGTGCTGCAGAAGGAGCCGGCCGAAGGCGCCACGCGGCTCGACATCATCATGCTCACGCACCAGACGCGCGAAAAGAACATCGACGCGGCGATCGAAAAGATCGAAGCGCTCGAGACGGTGGTGGGCAGCGTGACGCGGATCCGGCTCGAGAGCCTGAGCTAAAGGACGGGGTAAGGTGCGTCATTCGGACATGTCGGGGTGTGACATGTTCGAATGGCGGACCTGACCCCAGCGTTGGCAGCATCCTTGGCGCCGGGGTCAGGTCTGACATTCGCACATTTCAAAGAGCCGAAATGTACGAATGACAGACCTTACCCCGAGAGACCTTGCCGCCTTCAGACCTTCACCGCCCCCTGCGCGGCGCCTGCAGCAGGAACTCATCCGAAAACTCGTCGACCGCCTGGTACGCCGGCGCGTCGTCGTCCTCGAGGTCGACGGTGATGAGGTCGCGAAGCTCGAGGTCTTCGTCGTCGAGCGCGTTCAAGTCGAGCACGATGGTGGTGTTGGGGTTGGGCGTTTTCATGCGCCGATTTTACGCGGTGCCGCGGCGCGCCGAACCGCCGCGGGCGCGGCGCTTTTGATGCGCCTCAAATGTGGCCCGGCTTGCCGGCACTTTCATAACGCTGGTGCATCTAGTTGCCGCGCCGGCGGAAAGGTCAGCCGCACCGTCAGGCCGTGTCCGTCGATGCCCGCCGACAAGGCAATCGCCGCCCGGTGCAGCGCGGCGACCTCGCGCACGATCGCCAGTCCCAGCCCGGTGCCGTCCTGGTTGCTCGCCAGCGACGCGTGCGACCGGTAGAACGGCCGGAACACCTTGTCGCGCTCCGCTTCGGCGATGCCGACCCCGCTGTCCTGCACTTCCAGCAGCGCGCCGCCGCCGTCTTGCGCGAGCACCCGCAGCACCACCTGGCCGCCGGCCGGCGTGTAGCGGATCGCGTTGTCGACCAGGTTGGTCACCAGCTCGTGCAGCATCAGCGCCTGGCCGTCCACCAGCACCTCGGCCGGCGCCTCCAGCGACAGGTCGATCTTTTTCTGCACCGCCGGCAGCGCCAGTTCCAGCCCGACCTGGCGCACGATGTCGGGCAGCGACACCGGCGCCATGGCGGCCGCCTCGCTGCCATGCTCGACGCGCGCCAGGGTCAGCAGCCGGTTGGCCAGGTGCACGGTGGCGTCGGTGGTGGCGGCGATCGATTGCACGATGGCGCGCATGGCTGCCGCGTCGTTCTCGCGCAGCGCCAGCTCGGCCTGGGTCTTGAGCACCGTCAGCGGCGTGCGCAGCTGGTGCGAGGCGTCGGCGATGAAGCGGCGCTGGCTGGCGATCAGCTGCTGCATGCGCGCCATGGTGCTGTTCATCGCCGCCACCAGCGGGCGCACCTCCTTGTGCACCAGCGCCGGGTCGACATCCGACAGGTCCTTCAGGTCGCGCGTTTCGACTTCCGTCTTCAGCCGCATCAAGGGGCGCAGCACCAGCCGCACCGCAAACCACACCAGGGTGGCCACCGCCAGCAGCATGATCGCCTGGCGCAGCAAGGTGTCGAACAGGATCTTGCGCGACAGGCCGCGCCGCGCGTCGAGCGTTTCGCCGACCTGGATCAGGGCGATGCCGCGCATCGAATCGTCGTACACCGGCTGCAGCAGGGCGGCGATGCGCACCGGCTCGCCGTTGTAGTCGGCGTGATAGAAGCGCACCAGCGCCGGATACGCTTCCGAGCGCGCCACGTTGGCCGGCACCGGCGGCAGGTCGGCGAAGCCGGACACGGTTTCGCCTTTCAGGCCGCTGACCTTGTAGTAGATGCGCCCGAGCGTGTCGGTCTCGAAGCTGTCGAGCGCGACGTAGGGGACGTCGGCGACCACCTTGCCGTCGCGGATCGAGACGCGCTCGGCCAGCGCGCGGGTCGACGCCAGCAGCGAGCGGTCGTAGGCCAGGTCGGCCGCCTCGAGCGCGTTGTTGTAGACCGAGACCGAATTGACCGCCACCAGGATCACCAGCGGGATCAGCAGCCAGCGCAGCAGCTGGTTGCGCAGGCTGCCGAGCCGGGCGCCGGCGCCGAAGCGCGCCAGCAGCAGGGTGCTCAGCGGCGCCATCTCAGCCGGCGTCGCGCGGCTGCAGCAGGTAGCCGATGCCGCGCAGGGTGGTGATCGCGGCGCCGTTGACGGCGACCCGGTCGAGCTTCTTGCGCACCCGGTGGATGTACAGTTCGATGGCGTCGAGGTTGGCGTCGTCGGCCAGCGCGAACACTTCGTCGAACAGCTTTTCCTTCGACACCGCGCGGCCCGGCCGGCTGATCAGCGCTTCGAGCACCGCGTGTTCGCGCGGGGTCAGCGCCAGCGGCGCGCCGTCGTAGGCGAACATGCGCGTGACGGTGTCGAAACTGAGCGCGCCGCACTGGTGCACCAGCGCCTCGTTGCCCTGGCTGCGGCGCAGCAGCGCCTTTACGCGCGCTTCCAGTTCGGTCAGCTCGAACGGCTTGGCCAGGTAGTCGTCGGCGCCCAGGTTCAGGCCCTGCACGCGCTCTTCCAGGCCGCCGCGCGCGGTCAGGATCATCACCGGCGTCTTGGCGCGCGGGCCGCCGCGCGCGCGCAGCCGGCGCAGCACTTCGAGCCCGTCCATTTTCGGCAACGTCAGGTCGAGGATGACCAGCGCGTAGTCCTGGGTGTGCAGGAGGGCGTCCGCGTCGGCGCCGTTGTCGGCCGTTTCGACCGTCAGTTTGGCGTCGCGCAGGGCCTTGGCCAGCCAGTGCGACAATTCGAGGTGGTCTTCAACTAATAATATGCGCATGGCGTGCAGTGTAAGCCCAAGCGGGCGCTTCGTCCAAGCGCGGCCGCTGTGACCGCGGCGCGACATGCGCTGCCGATCAGATGATCGTGAAAGGCAATTGAAAGGATCATTCACATATAGTATGTCTGGAATTACCAGCATCTATAACCATAAACACACGTCCAGGAGACATCAATGAACAAATCAGCGCTTTCGCTCGCCGTCCTCGCCGCCTTCGCCATCGGCGCACCTGCCCAGGCGCAGACCAACGTCCAGGTGTATGGACTGATCGATGCCGGCGTCGAATCCCTGAACCACGCGAACGCCAACCAGAACACCGTCACCAAGGTGATCTCGGGCGGCAAGAATACCTCGCGCTGGGGCTTTCGCGGCACCGAAGAGCTGGGCGGCGGCCTCAAAGCCGTGTTCGGCCTTGAAGGCGGCATCCTGCTCGACACCGGCAATGCCGACGGTCCGCTGTTCAAGCGCCAGGCCTTCGTCGGCCTCGACGGCAGCTTCGGCCGCATCGTCATCGGCCGTTCGTTTACCACCACGTACGACTTCGTGATCCTGTTCGACCCGCTCGGCTACGCGCCGAACTACTCGTGGGCGACGTCGAGCAACGCGACCGGCCCGTCGAAATACGGCATGAACACCGCCTTCGACAACCTGATCAAATACTCGGGCAGCACCGGCGAGTTCAAGTACGGCGCCACCGTCGGCCTGGGCGAGCAGGCCGGCAGCAGCGCCGACAGCCGCAAGTACTCGGTCGGCGCCTCGTGGACCCACGCCGGCCTGGGCCTGATGGGCACCTACGAGCAAATCAACGGCAACACGCTGCCGGTCACGTTCAACCGCGACGAGACCACCGCCTATCACCTGGCCGCCGACTACAAGACCGGCGACTGGCGCCTGACCGGCGGCATGCGCGGCTACAAGCTGGTGGCCGGCAAGGCCGCCACCGCCGACGTGCGCGCCGACACCTACTGGGGCGGCGTGAGCTACCTGGTGCAGCCGGCCGTCACCCTCACCGGTGCGGTCTACCACGTCGACGTCAAGAACGTCGCCGCCGGCCAGGATGCCGATCCGACCATGTACGTGGCGCGTGTGCTGTACGCGCTGTCCAAGCGCACCGACCTGTACGCGGCGACCGCTTACGCCAAGGCCAAGAACGGCAAGCTGGTCGGCCTGTCGCGCGACGACGCCGGCTTCGGCACCACGCAGACCGGCGTCACGGTCGGCATCCAGCACCGCTTCTGAGCGCCATGCGCGCGCGCCTGCCCCTGCTGATCGCCGCCATGCTGCTCTGCGGCGGCACGGCGCGCGCCGGCGCCGCCGAGTGCATCGTGCCGTCCAAGCCGGGCGGCGCGATGGACCTGACCTGCAAGCTGGCCCAGAAGGCCTTGCACGGCAAGTCGAGCATGCACCTGTCCTACCTGCCCGGCGGGATCGGCGCGGTCGCCTGGCACACCCTGGTGTCGCAGCGCGCCAGCGAGGCCGACACCCTGGTGGCGTTTTCGGGCGGCTCGCTGCTCAATCTCGCGCAGGGCAAGTTCGGCAAGGCGGGCGCCGGCGACGTGCGCTGGGTCGCCGCGCTGGGCGCCGACTACGGCATGATCGCGGTGCGCGCCGATTCGCAGTTCAAGACGCTGGCCGACCTGCTCGAGGCGCTGCGGCGCAATCCGCAGAAGGTGCTGATCGGCGTCTCCGGCACCATCGGCAGCCAGGACTGGCTGAAGATGGCGCTGGTGGCGCAGCGCGCCGGCATCGACCCGAAAGTGCTGCGTTTCGTCGCCCTCGAAGGCGGCGGCGAAGCATTCACCGCGATGGACGCCAACTACGTCCACGTGGTCTCGGGCGACGCCTCCGAGGCGACGCTGTATTCGGGCGGCGGCAAGGTGCGCGTGCTGGCGGTGCTGGCCGAGCATCGCCTGGCCGGCGTGCTGGCCAATGCGCCGACCGCGCGCGAGCAGGGCATCGACGTGATCTGGCCGATCATCCGCGGCGTGTGGATGGGGCCGAAAGTGGCGGACGCCGACTACCAGCGCTGGGTGCGCGCGTTCGACCAGATGGAAGCGACACCCGAATTTGCGCAGATGCGCGCCGCTTACGGGCTGTACCCCTTCAGCATGACCGGCGCAGCCCTGACCGGCTACGTCAAGCAAGCCATCGACGACTATCACCGGCAGGCCACGCAGTTCAAACTGGTCCGCTGAAATGCACCACTGAAAATGCAGCACTGAAAATGCAGCACTACACCCATAACATCCAGGAGACGACATGAACCTTACCAAGACAATGATGAGCGCTGCCATTGCAGCGACCCTGGCCGGCGCCGCCATGAGCGCGTTCGCCCAGGTCCCGGCCGGCTACCCGGCCGACTACCAGAAGATCATCGACGGCGCCAAGAAGGAAGGCAAGCTGGTGATCTACGGCGCCACCGACAGCAAGGCCACGCAGCCGCTGATCAAGGACTTTTCCGCCCTCTACCCGGGCATCACGGTCGAATACAACGACATGAATTCGACCGAAGTGTACAACCGCTTCATCTCCGAAGCTGCTGCCGGCGGCAACACCGCCGACGTCATGTGGTCGTCCGCCATGGACCTGCAGGTGCGGCTCGCCTCGGACGGCTACGCGCTGGCCTACAAGTCGGTCGAAGCGTCGAAGATCCCCGGCTGGGCGGTGTGGAACGACATGGCCTACGGCACCACGTTCGAGCCGGCCGCGATCGTCTACAACAAGCGCCTGGTGACGGCGGCCGAAGTGCCGCAGACGCACGCCGACTTCGCCAAACTGATCACGAACGAGAAATTCAAGGACAAGATCACCACCTACGACATCGAAAAATCCGGCGTCGGCTTCATGTTCATGGCCCAGGATTCGCACGAGTACGCACAGTTCGGCGCGCTCGAGCAGGCGCTCGGCACCGCGCGCGTGCGCGTGCAGTCGTCCACCGGCACCATGCTCGAACGGATTTCGTCGGGCGAGAACCTGATCGGCTACAACGTGCTCGGCTCCTACGCGCTGGTGCGCGCCAAGACCGATCCGTCGATCGGCATCGTGCTGCCGAAGGATTACACCCTGATCCTGTCGCGCGTCCTGTTCATCAACAAGACCGCCAAGAACGTCAACGCCGGCAAGCTGTGGCTCGACTACATGCTGTCGCACCGCGGCCAGACCATCGTCGCCAACGATTCGAAGCTGTATGCGATCCGCGCCGACGTCAAAGGTGAAACCACGTCGGCCGACCTGATCAAGGTCATCGGCGAAAAGAACATCAAGCCGGTGCCGGTCCACCCGATCATCCTGCAGTACCTGGTACCCGCCAAGCGCATGGCCTTCCTGAAGCAGTGGAAAGACACCGCCGGCAAGAAGTAAAGAGCAACGACGGCGGCCCGCCAGCCGGACCGCCGTTTGCCTGTCGCCGTACCCGCATCGTTCATCGGAAATCCACATGTCTACCTTTTCCCTGCCCGGCTCGCGCCGCCTTAACTGGCCGCGCGGATTGGTGGTGACGCTCACCTGCATCGCCGTCTTTTTGCCGCTGTTCCTGATTTTTTACCAGAGCTTCCTGTCGGCGCCGTTCTTCATGCCGGCCAAGACGGCCGGCCTGGACGCCTACCGCTTCATCTTCGACGATTCCGACTTCTGGCTGGCGGCCAAGAACGGCTTCATCCTCGCCGCCGGCCTGGCCGCCATCGCCGTGCCGCTCGGCGCCATGCTGGCGTTCCTGATGATCCGCACCGATCTGCCGGGCCGCGGCTGGATCGCGCCGCTGCTGCTGGTGCCGATCTTCGTCTCGCCGATGGTGATGGGCTTCGGCTACGTCGTCTCGATGGGGCCGGTCGGCTTCTACTCGACCTGGGTCAAGCAGATCATCGGCTTCGTGCCGTGGAATATCTACTCGTTTACCAGCATCGTCATCATCGCCGGCCTGACCCACGTGCCGCACGTCTACCTGTATGCCTCGTCGGCGCTGAAAAGCCTCGGCTCGGACGTCGAGGAAGCGGCCCGCGTGGCCGGCGCCTCGCCGCTGCAGGTGATGCTCAACGTCTCGCTGCCGATGATCATGCCGGCGCTGGCGTATGCCGGCGTGCTGGTGTTCTTCCTCGGCTTCGAGGTGTTCGGCCTGGTGCTGGTGCTGGGCGATCCGGAAGGCCACCTGGTGCTGGCGACCTACCTGTACAAGCTCACCAACAAGCTCGGCACGCCGTCGTACCATCTGATGGCCGCCGTCGCGGTGTGCCTGGTGATGGTGACGATGCCGCTGGTGATGATGCAGCGCTGGCTGCTCAAGTCGGCCAGCAAGTACGTCTCGATCAAGGGCAAGGGCGCGCGCCAGAAGGTGATGCCGCTGGGCCGCTGGAAGTGGATCGCCTTCGCGCTGCTGGCCGGCTGGCTGGTGTTTACCATCGTGCTGCCGATCTCCGGCATCGTGCTGCGCTCGTTCGTGCAGTACTGGGGCGAGGGCGTCAAGCTGGCCGACGTGCTCACCTTGCAGCACTTCCGCGACATCGCCGAGCAGCCTTCGCTGATGCGCGGCATCCTCAACACGGTGCTGATCGGCGTGATCGGCGGCGCCCTGTCGGTGGTGTGCTACAGCGCCATCGCGCTGGCGATGCACCGCAAGGCGGACGGCATCACGCGCCTGCTCGACTACACCGTGCTGGTGCCGCGCGCCATCCCGGGCCTGCTGGCCGGCCTGTCTTTCCTGTGGGTGTTCCTGTTCGTGCCGAGCTGGCTCGACGGCTTCCTCAAGATGAGCGACAGCGGCGTCGCCGTCTGGCTCAGCGAACACGTGATCCCGGCGCTGCGCGCGGTGCGCTCGACCATCTTCGCCCTGTGGCTGGCCTACTCGGTGGTGTGGCTGGCCTACGGCATGCGGCTGATCTCGACCGCGCTGCTGCAGGTCGGCCCGGAACTGGAAGAGGCGGCGCGCGCGGTCGGCGCCACCCGCGGCCAGGTCACCCGCGACGTCACCCTGCCGCTGGTCAAATATGGCGTGCTGGGCGCCTGGCTGATGGTGTTCCTCATCTTCGAACGCGAATACTCGACCGGCGTGTACCTGCTCTCGCCCGGCACCGAAGTGATCGGCGCGATGCTGGTATCGCTGTGGGCCGGCGGCTCGACCGACCTGGTGGCCGCGCTTTCCTTCATCAACATCACGCTGGTCGCGATCGGCCTTGGCATCGCGCTGCGCTTCGGCGTCAAGCTGCACAACTAAACAACGAGACTCCATCATGAACGAATTATCCGTCAACGAACTGCACCTCGACTACGGCACCGGCGCGCACGCCAACCCGATCCTGAAGGGCGTCTCGATGCACCTCCAGCGCGGCGAAGTGGTCGCACTGCTGGGGCCATCGGGCAGCGGCAAGACCACCTTGCTGCGCGCGGTGGCCGGGCTCGAAAGCCCGAAGCAGGGCGACATCAACATTGGCGAACGGCGCGTGTTCGACGGCGCCACCGGCTACGAGATGCCGGCCGAGCAGCGCAACCTGGGGCTGGTGTTCCAGTCGTACGCGCTGTGGCCGCACAAGACCGTGTTCGACAACGTCGCCTACGGCCTGAAGCTGCGCAAGATGGCCAAGGAGCAGATCGCCGCCAAGGTCAACGAGGTGCTCACCCAGCTCGGCCTGGGCCACCTGGGCGAGCGCTTTCCGCACCAGCTGTCGGGCGGCCAGCAGCAGCGCGTGGCGATCGCCCGCGCGCTGGTGTACAACCCGCCGGTGATCCTGCTCGACGAACCGCTGTCGAACCTCGACGCCAAGCTGCGCGAAGAAGCGCGCGCCTTCCTGCGCGAGCTGATCGTGCGGCTCGGCCTGTCGGCGCTGATGGTCACCCACGACCAGGCCGAGGCGATGGCGATCTCCGACCGCATCCTGCTGCTCAACAACGGCCGCATCGAACAGCAGGGCAACCCGCAAAGCATGTACGAGACCCCCGACACGCTGTTTACCGCCGAATTCATGGGCAGCAACAACCGCCTGCCCGGCAGCGTGGTCAGCCGCAACGGCACGGCCGTGCAACTGCTGGTCGACGGCGTCGCGCTGCACGGCACCGCGCGCGGCGCCAATACCGGCGCCGACGTGCAGCCGCTGATCCGGGTCGAAGAAGTGCGCATCAGCGCGAGCGCGGTCGACAATGCGCTCGAACTGCCGCTGCTGACCTGCATGTACCTGGGCGACCGCTGGGAGTGCCTGTTTACGCGCGGCGCGCTGAGCCTGCGCGCCTACTCCAAGTACCGCCTCGAAGCGGGCAACTACTGGCTGCAGATGCCCGCCGACAAGCTCTGGGTATTTTGAAGTCATCGGCGCAGCGGCCCCTGATCGGCGCGCTGCTGCTGGCGCTGGTGGCGGCGCAGCTGTGCATCTGGCTCGACACGCCGCTGCCATGGATGATCGGGCCGCTGTTCGCCACCGCCGGCGCCTGCATGCTCGGTGCGCCGCTGCGCGCGCCGCTGCGGGTGCGCGCGGCCGGCCAGTGGGTGATCGGCACCGCGCTCGGCCTGTACTTCAGCGCGCCGGTGGTGGCCGCGCTGCTGGCCTATGCCGGCTCGATCGTGCTCGCCGTCGTCTTCGCGCTGCTGCTCGGGCTGGCCGG
>JARXKM010000077.1 GCA_030272785.1 Pseudomonadota bacterium | reverse complement strand
GCGCGGCTGCAGTCGTTGAGTTTACCTATCAGTGTCTTGAGGTTGATGTCCATCGGAATTGATCCTTAGTGAGATGTCGCATGCGCTTTGAGGGGAGTCTTGTCGCAATAAGCACGCGTGACGCCCTTGATGCCATCGACTTTGCAATAGCCGGCATCATGGTGGATTTTCAGCGTGACTACGGTATCGGTTCGCGTGTATCGGCACACCAAATACATCGACGCGCCCCGCTGCCTGACATCACTCTGGGCCAACGAAATATCCCACGTCGCTGTCTCGAGGTCAGGCATGAGATCGACTAACATTTCTGGTGGTCCGTCGTAGACACTGGCATTTTCAAGCTTCCCCGTCTTCCTGCCGTCGCTATGCGTTTGAGGGCACACCGTCAACTGTGCCGACGCGCCATTAGCCACCTGCAGCAACAACACTGCTGCGGCGAAAGCGCTATTCAATGACATAGTAGTTTCTCCCATCGTCCACCGGTTTGAGGTGGTTGCGAAATGACAGTACTCGCTTGTGAACAGTTCGAATTTTGCTATCCCCACCCGTTGTCTTGGTTACCCACTGATCAAGCACTGTGATTCCAACCGGGTCCTGTCCCATGTAAATCGCCGCGTGCGATTTGCCATGTGAATCATTTTCGTACTTGCCGTTCTGGCCAAATGTCGCGATAGCCGTACCAATCGCGAGCGTTGCACCTCGGACAAGTTGACCGCGTGTCCAGGTGCTCGTGTGCCCTAACTGTGCCGCGGATCGCGCGAATGCGACACATTGTCCGTTACCTACTGAAGTACCGATGAATTTCTGTGGATTAACCGAAATAGAGGGCATGGTGGAGCTTCCTTATTGACTGTCAGGCGCGCACGCTGCGCGCCGCCTTGCTGATCGAATAGTGGAGCGACGACGGCTGCAGCACCGCGTTGAAGTTAACCGGTTCGCTGGTCGCGTCGACCTGCAGGGTGGCGTTGATGACGAAGTTAAGCCGGTTCACGCTGCCTTGCGCCAGCTCGAGCGACGCGCTGACGTCGCGCAGGCGCGGCTCGTGCTGCTCGATCGCCGCCGTCAAACTGGCGCAGATGGCGGCGCGGTCGTCGGTGCTGGACAGGCAAAAGCCGGCGAAGTCGATCAGGCCGTAGCCGATGATCGACCGGCGGCATCCGGGGTAGGCGTCGAACAGCGCCGGGTCGATGCCGAGGCGGGTATTGAGCAGCGCCTCGAGGTCGCGCGCGACACTGTCCTTGAGCTGCTCCATCGACAGGCGCGCGACGACGCCGTTGACGACCGCTTGCGTGCGCTCGCCGAGCAGGCGGTCGAGCAGGCCAGGGGTATAGCCTTTCATCGGCACTCCCAAACAAGGACCGCGGCGCAGCGGCCGCGGTCGGTCCACGCGCCCGCGGCGGGCGCGGTCGGTCCAAGCGCCCGCAGCGGGCGCGGTCGGTTCAAGCGCGCCGCAGGAGGCGCGCCACCTCACACCACCTTGTTGGTGGCCAGGTCCCAGCCGCCCGAGGTATTGCCGCCGGAGCCGCCGCCGACCTTTTGCTGGGTGTACTTCCACTTGACCTTGGAAAACTTCAGGCCGAGGTTTTCGGTCATGATGTCGCCTTCGCCGACGGCCGGGCTGACGTCGCCGATCAGCACGTTTTCCAGTTCGATCTCGAAATACTTGATGCGCTCGCCCTTGCCGTCGGCGCGCATGAATTCGAACTTCGCCTTGGGGATTGTCTTGCCCGACGAGCAGGTCTGCAGCAGGATCGGCGTGGCCAGGTCGGCCAGCTTCGAAATGCTAATTTCGCTGTGCTCGCAGCGCTCGGCCGTGTGGCCGCCGCCGGTCGAGGCGGTGGCTGATTTCGGCTGCGACACGTTCCACGCCACCGATTTGCACTCGATCCAGTCGCGGTGCTTGTCGTCGGTCGATTCGCCTTTGATGCCATCGATTTGCAGGTACACGTCAATTGCCATTTTCTACTCCTGGTGAGGGGGATCGGAGGGGACTTTAGTTCTTGGTCGACTGCGGCAGCTCCGCGACCAGTCGGAGAGAAACGGACAGCTCGTCGAGCTGGAAATGCGGGCGCAGGAACGACACCGCGCGGTACACGCCGGGCCGGCCTGGCACCTCCGACACCTGCACGCTCGCTTCGCGCAGCGGGAACTGGGCCTTCTGTTCCTGGCTGGCGTTGTCGTCGAGCAGCACGTACTGGGTCAGCCAGCGGTTGAGAAATTCCTCGACGCTGGAAGCGGCCGAGAAGCTGCCGATCTTGTCGCGCATCATCGCCTTCATGTAATGGGCGATGCGCGAGACGGCGAAGATGTACTGCAGCTGGGACGACAGCACCGCGTTGGCGTTGGCGGCGTCGTTGGCATATTTCTTCGCCTTCTGCGCCGACTGGGCGCCGAAGAACGCCGCGTACGAGGTGTTCTTGCAGTGCACCAGCGAGATGAAGCCGAGGTCGCTCAACTCCTTTTCGCGGCGGTCGGTGATCGCCAGTTCGGTCGGGCACTTCAGCGCCACCTCGCCTTCGTCGGTCTTGAAGGTGTGGGTCGGCAGGTCCTCGACCAGGCCGCCGCCCTCGACGCCGCGGATCGCCGCGCACCAGCCGTAGTCCTCGAAGGCGCCGGTCAGCTTGGTGGCGAACGCGTAGGCCGCGTTGCACCACAGGTACTTCTGATGGTCGGTACCGTCGACGTCCTCGACATAATTGAAGCCCTCGACCGTCATGCCGTCGACCGGGTTGAACGGCAGCCGGCCAAGAAAGCGCGGCAGCGTGATACCGACGTAGCGCGAGTCCTCCGACTCGCGAAACGCCTTCCACTTGGTGTATTCGGCCGTGTCGAACACCTTGGCCAGGTCGCGCGGCTTGCCCAGGTCGCTGTAGGTCTCGAGGCCGAACAGCTCGGGCGAGGCGGAGGTGATGAATGGCGCATGGCTGGCCGCGGCGACGTGCGACATCTGTTCGAGAAAATACACGTCCTCGGGCTGGCGGGTGATCTCGAAGTCGCCGATCAGGGTGCCGTAGGGCGCGCCGCCGAAGGTGCCGAACTCTTCCTCGTAGACCTTCTTGAACAGCGCGCTCTGGTCGAACTCGAGCGCCGACTGGAAATTTTTCACCAGTTCCTTCTTGGTCGCATTCATCATGCGGATCTGCTGGCCGCTGCCCGAGGTCGAGTTGCGTACCAGGTAATGCAGGCCGGTCCAGCTGCGTTCGAGCTTTTGGAATTCGGGCGCGTGCATCACCGCCGACAGCTGGGCCGAAATCATCCGGTCCAGCTCGGCCACGCGCGCGTCGAGGGTGGCCGACAGGTTGTCCGACATCACCACCGTACCTTCCATCACCTGGCTGACCAGTTCGGAGATGATGTCGCGCGCGCGGGCGTGCTCGCTGGCCGACTTGGCGACCCGGCTCTGCGCGACAATCTGGTCGAGCAGCGATGTGTCCATTGCCGGCGCGCCGGCCTGCACGGTCTCAAGGATGGCGGCCATGTTATTGCTCCTCCGTGGTGGCGGCCTTGCGCAGGCTGGCCAGTTTTTCGGTGTTGCTGAGCACCTCGGAGAGGATGTCTTCGAGCTTGTCGTTGCCGGCCAGCTTGTTGCGCAGGTCGGCCAGCTTGGTGCGCGCCTCGAGCAGGCCGCGCAGCGGCGCCACCTGGCGCACCACCGCTTCGGGCCGGAAATCGGCCATCTCGCGAAATTGCAGCTGCACGCCGAACTGGCCGCCCTCCCCGCTCAGGTGATTGGCGACCCGGAACGTCGCCACCGGCGCCACGCCTTCGAGCACGGCATCGAAATTGTCGGTATCGACCTTGACGAAATTGCGGTCCTTCAGCGCCGTCTTGGCCACCGATGGATCGCCGCCGAAGTCGCCGATCACGCCGACCACGAACGGCAGCTCCTTGTTTTCTTTGGCATCGCCGATATCGACCTCGTAGGTCATCTGCACGCGCGGCGCGCGTACTTTTTGCAGGCGTTTCTGCACGCTTTCTTTCTTGGCCATGTCGACTCCAGGGGTTGCGGGAAGGACCGGCGAGCGCCGGTCCGGGGAAATTACTTCTTGCTCGGATCGAGCAGGCAGAATGTGCCGGCGCAGGGTTTGTCGGTGGTGGCGGAAGTGGTGGCAGTGGCGGTGGCGGCGGCCGCGGCGGCGCTCGCCCTGGCGGCGCCGGCCGGCGCTTTCACCATCGATGCGGCCGGCGCGGCCTTCAACGGCACGACCTTTTCCTTCAGCGTGCTGTGCAGCAGGTTGGCCAGGTCTTGCGCCTCGCTGCGCACCGAGCCGGCAAAGCCGTTCTTCTGCGACAGGTCCGCCAGCGCCTTGGCCGACACGCGCAGGCCGCTGGCCGCCACCAGGCTGTAAGCGAGCATGTCGTCCGGGTCGCGCTCGATGACGGCCAGGCCGTTGACGATGGTTTCGCCGTAATTTTTTTCCTCGAAGCGCAGCTGGGCCATACGCAGCCAGGGCGCCTTGTCGGTCGGGTTGGCCAGCGCCGCGCTTTTCAGCATCGCCAGTGCCTGGTCGTTGCGTCCGCCCCGCACGGCGGCGTCGGCGTCAGCCAGCACCATCGCCATGGCCGGCGGCGCCGGTGCCGGCGCCGGCATATTGGCCGCGCACGCCGTGAGCACACCGAGGCAGGCGAGGTGCGGCAGGTGGCGTGTGCTGATCATGCTTGCTCTCCGGAACCGTTTATCCAGACGCCATTATTGGACAAGCAGATGGCAAGTTATTGCGCCCGGTCAAGCAAAGAACGATTTACCATTTCGCCACATTTCGTGCAAAAAGTTGCGCAAGCTCACGTGAATGGCGGCCTGTTGCCGCAAGCTGAGCGTTTCCTGCAACCATGATTGCGAGGCACGCATGAGACCGCAACCGCGCCACCAACCGCCACTGCAACCGAGGCGTGAACCGGCCACTGAACCGTCGGCGGGCCTGCCATGAGCCAGCACGTCGAACGACGCGCCGCGCCGACCCTGCTGGCGAACCGCGGCGCCGGCGGCACCGCCCCGCAAAGCCTGCTCGATTTGATGTACGAGGGCTTTTACGCGCTCTACCTGCTGAGCAACGGCAGCAGCCCGCAGGAGCCGGCCGGCTTTGCCGACCACATGGCGCGCTTCCTGGCTGACGTCGACCGCCACGCCAAGCAGCTTGGCGTGCACGCCGACGACGTCCATGCCGCCAAGTACGCATTCTGCGCGGCGGTCGACGAAATCATCCTGCGCTCGCAGTACGCGATCCGCGAAGCTTGGCAGACCCGGCCGCTGCAGCTGCGCCTGTTCGGCGACCAGCTGGCCGGCGAACATTTCTTCCACAAGCTGGAGGACTTGCGCGCGCGCGGCAGCGCCCACCTGCAGGCGCTCGAGGTGTTCCACATGTGCCTGCTGCTGGGCTTCCAGGGCCGCTACGCGCTCGACGGCGACGAACGGCTCAACTTCCTGTGCGCCACCTTGGGCAACGAGATCGCCCGCATGCGCGGCAAGAGCCGCGCCTTCGCGCCGCACGCCGAGCGGCCCGACCAGATCGCCAACAAGCTGCGCAGCGACCTGTCGCTGTGGGTGCTGACGGCGGTGTTCGCCCTGGCCGGCCTGGGCGCCTATGTCGGCTTTCGCGCCAGCCTCGCGCACGCCACCGCGAAGGCGATGGCATCGTACGACGACACCATCAAGCTGCCGCCGCGCGCGGCCAATGTCACCATCAGCCTGCCGTAGCGGCCGCGGCAGCTGGCCTTACTGCAGCACCTTGAACTCGATGCGCCGGTTGCGCGCGCGGCCGTCGGCGCTGCGGTTGTCGCCCACCGGCCGGTCCGGCCCCTCGCCCGAGGCCAGCATCGCGTCCGCCTTGATGCCCTTGCCGATCATGTAGGTCTTGACCGCCTCGGCGCGCGCCTGGCTGAGCGAGAGGTTGCTGGCGCGCGCGCCGGCGTTGTCGGTGTGCCCGATCAGCGCCACCTTCTGGTCTTTCAGCTTGAGCAGCGCGGCGCTCATCTCGTCGAGCAGCGCGCGCCCGCTATCGGTCAGGGTCGCCTTGCCAGTGTCGAATTCGATGATGCGCCCGCGCAGCGCCTGGTCGAGCATGCCCTGGTCGGAGGCCGCCACGCGCACGCTGTTGGTGAGCGAAAACGCCGGATCGAGGCCGCCGGCCAACTCGGCGCCGACCTGCTGGCGCTGCGCCTCGCTGGCGACGTCGCCGCGCAGGCTGACGGCGCTGCCGTCGACCTGCAACTGGCCATGGCTGACCAGCTTCAGGCCGGGGCCGACCAGCCGGTGCAGCTGCTCATTCCAGCCGGGCGACGCCGCCACCGGGCCGACACTGAGCTCGTCGACCACTCGCTCGGCGCCGAACAGCTGGCGCAAGCGGGCCAGCAGGGCGGCCTTGGCGGCGCCGTCGGCGACGGTGCCGCGCACCACGATCGGCGCAGTGGCGCTGGCCGGCGCGGCGGCCGACTGCGCCAGCGCGGCGCCGGCAGCGAACCAGGCGCTGGCCAGCAAGATGGTTGTTTTCACAGGTCGGCTCCGATAAACGTGTCGAGAAACAGGTCGCGCGCCAGGGTCAGCGGCAACTGCGGCTGCTCCAGGTAGCTCGCCAGCGCGCGCACGTCGACGTCGACGCCGAGCTGGTCGTGCACCCAGCCGGTGTCGGCGAAGCGCACCAGCTGGCGCCGCCCGACCAGCGGGTCGATGATCGCGTGCAGGCTGTGCACGCAGGCGTCGCAAAAGCCCACCACCAGCGCCGGCTGGGCGTCGATGTCGGTGACGAACAGCACCAGGTCGAGGTCGGCCAGGCGCAGGAACGGTGCGATCAGCGCCATCCAGAACGCCGCCACCGCGGCGCGCGCGCCGGCGGCCTGCGGCAGCGGCAGCACCAGGCTTTTTTCGATGTCGGCCGCGCCGATCGCCATCACCGGCTGCAGCAGCAGGCCGAGCGCGAGGATCAGTTCGCGCACGTCGGCGCGCCCCAGCAGCGCCGCCAGCGAGGCGATCGTGCCGGTCTCCATGAACGCCGCCAGCGCCGGTCCGCACTGCTCGTCGAGCGGCAGCGCGGCGTCGGCGATTTCCTGCAGCGCCGCGGCCGGATCGGTCGCCGCCCGCACCTTCGCCGCCATCGTCGTGAAATAGCCGAACAGGGGCGCGAGCACCAGCGGCGCGTGGGTCACGAACGCGGCCGGATCGCCGACCTCGAGGGTGCGCATCAGCAGGAACGGGAAGCGCCGGCCGGCCTGGTCGCAGCTGGCGACGATGTGGCCGGCGACGGCGTGGTGGCGGCGTGGTCCGACGAAGGCGAAACTGAGCGGCGCGAGCGTGTCGTAGTGCTGCTTCCAGCGCGCCTGGTCCGGCAGGCGGCTCATCACTTCGGCCAGCCAGTCGTCCAGCACCCCCATCAGGCCGGTATCGGGCGCCAGCTTGATGAAGTCGCTGCGCGCCGGCAGCTTGCCGAAGTAGCCGATGCGCTCCTGCGGCGCGGCGCGGCTCATGGCGCCACCCCGCCGATCGCCGCCAGGGTAGCGCCGGCCGGCGCCAGTTCGCGCCCGACGATGGCCGGCGGCAGCCGCAGACCGCGCAAGCCCTGGCCGGACGGCGCCGCCGCCTCGCCATTGCTGACGATTTTCAGGTCCAGCGCCACCGTCAGCGCGCCGCTGCTCCAGCGCAGTTCGAACACGCCGCCGTCCTTCTTCTTTCGGGTGGCCAGCTCGATCATCCGTTTCAACCCTTGCGGGCCGAGTTCGTTGAGCAGCTCGACCGTGCGGCCGTCGGCGCCGACCGCGCTGATACGCGCGCCCTGCACCGCCGACGGCGCCGGATGGACCATGTTGACCCAGGCCGGCGCGGTATTGCGGTAGCGCAGCTGTTGGCCGTCGATCTCGACCGTGAATTCGGTCACCCCGGCCGATGGCTGCGGCAGCAGCTGGAACACGGTCTGCGGCGGCGCCGCCGCCATGCCGCCGGCGCCGAGCGGCGCGATCCAGCCGGGCAGGCTGGCCACCGCCTGCGGCGCCAGCGTGATGCCCATGTCGGCCCAGGTGCGCGCGGCCAGCATGTCGCCGCGCCGCACCACCAGCGGTCCCATCGAGGCGCTGACGAACTTGGCGATGGCGCCGTCCGGGCCGAACACCAGGCCGATTTCGGCCGCGCTGGCCTCGGGCGCACCGGCGGCGAACGGCGCCTTGCCGGCCAGCGCACGCTGGAACGGATCGACCACCTGGGCGCGCCAGGTTTTGTTCAGCTCCGCCTCGCTCGGCATGACGATCACCGCGAAGGTCTGGATCAGCGGGCGCACCAGCAGTGGACGTAGCGCCACCTTCTGGCTGTCGCTCATGCCCACGAGCATCTGTTCGTCGACGAACTTGAGCGCATCCGACAGTTCCGAGCCGCTGCCTTCGAGCGTCTGCTGCATGAACTGCTTGGCGCCCGGACCCGGGTCGCCCTGGTTCTTGAGCGTGTTCAGGCGCGTGCGCAGGCGCGACAGGCTGTCGAGGTAGCCGTTCATCAGCGTGGCATCCTTGTCGCGCAGCCCGACCAGCCGCGCCACGCCGGCGAATTCGCGCCCGATCGGCCCCGTCGCCGGCACCTCGCCGCGCCCGCGCGCCGGTTCCGGCAGCGCGATGGCGTCGCGCGCTTCGCTCGGCGCGCGGCCCACCACCGCTTCCTTCATGCGGGTGAACAGGCCGGCCTCGGCGCGCGCCAGCCCGACCCGCGCTGCCGACGGGTTGTCCCACGAGGTTTCCTGGTACAGCGCGCCGAGCAGCTTGGCCAGCGGCGAGGTCTGCGGATCGCCCAGCCGGTTCATCGCCCGCACGCTGCCGTCGAAGCTGCCCAGTTCGCCGATGGTGACGCCCTGCACGAATTTGAGCCACTCCTTGACGTAGTCGGCCTTGTACAGTTCAGTGAGCGACTTCTGGATCTGCTCCGGGCTGCCTTCCAGCGTGAGGTCGTCCTTGACCGCCGTCTTCAGCACCCAGTCGGTGCTTTGCAGTTCCTTGTTCGAGGCGTCCTTGATGGCGCCGGCGACGAACTGCTCCCAGGCGTCGCGCGTGAAGGCGCCCGGCACCGCGTAGCTGCCCACCACCAGCGCCTGATCCTGCTCGCCGACGATGCGCGCCACCGTCACGGCGGCGAAGCGGGTGCCGGCGCGCGCCTTGATGTCGGCGTACACGCGCTCGCGCGCCGGCGTGCCGCGCACCACCGCGCGCAGGTTCTCGCGCGCGCTGTCGACCAGCGCCAGCTTGGCCTGCAGCTGCGGCCAGCCCGGGTCGCCGATCTGGGTCAGGTAGAACGTCATCAGCCGCTCGGCGCTGCGGACCATCTGCTCGCGCGGCATGGCGCCGCGGTTCGCCTGCAGCCAGCCGCGCCAGTAGCGCGTCAGCTGGTCGTTCAGGTGGGCCGCTTCGGCGCGGCTCTTGTCGGCCAACATCAGGTACGTCTTGAGCGCGTTGTAGCAGTCGGCCACGCTGGCCGGCGAGGCGTCCTGGTAGGGCTGGCCCGGCCGCGCCGCCGGCGCATCGGCCGGCGCCGCCGCGCCCAGCCGGCCGGGATTGGCGTTCATCTGCGCCAGCAAGGCCTCCAGCGCCGCGCCGGCCGGCTGCAGCATCACTTCGCGCACGCCGCCGAAATACTCGTCGCGCAGCTTGCGCTCGAGCGCCTCGCCCTGGTACAGGCCGAAGCCGAGCATCCACGGCTTGCCGCTGCGGTAGGACTGCAGCTGCTCGATGCGGTCCTGCAGGATCTCCAGCGCCTCGAGGCGCGACTGCAGGTCGGTGCGCCTGACCTGCAGCCGCACCACCTTGTCGAGGTCGGCCTGCACATTGCTCACCAGCTGGCGGTTGCTGATCGCCGACCAGCTCCACAGCCCCAGCGAGCAGCCCAGCAGCACGGTGGCGGCGAAAAATGCGCCGACCTTCACGCGCGCGCTGTTCGGCTTGGTATAGCGCGACACCAGGTCCTTGTCGGCGAAAATCACCTTGCGGAACAGGTCGAGCAGGAAGAAGCCGCACTGCTCGTCCGCCTCGCCAGCCTGCTGTTCGCGCAGCGCCAGGTCGAAGCGGCTGGCCACCCGCTTCGACGACTGGTTCTCGACCCGGCCTTCCTGCAGCGCGCTGGTAAAATAGAAGCCGCGAAAGACCGGCTTGAACTGGTAGGTGTTTTCCTCGAACAGGGTGGCCAGGAAGGCGCGCAGCGCCGGCTTGATCGAGGCGAATTCGAGCGGAAAGGTGAACACGCCGGGCCGCATCCGGGTGCTGCGGTTGCCGGCCATGCTGGCCAGGCTCATTTCCTTCAGGCCGTCGTGCAGTTCGTCGAAATGCTGGTCGAAGAACGCCAGCACGTCCTGGTGGGTGCTGCGGCGGTTGTAGCGCAAGGTGGCGCCCCATACACGGTCGCGCTCGGCGCGCTCGGTGTCGTGGAAGAAGTCGCCGAAGCCGGCGATCAGGTCGGCCTTGGTGAAGATCACGTAGACCGGCGCGAACACCCCCAGCCGTTCGGTCAGTTCCTGCACGCGGGTGCGCAGGTTGCACGCCAGCTGGTGCGATTTCTTCGGATTGACGCCCATCAGCTCGGCCACGCTGACGCAGATCAGGATGCCGTTGATCGGCGCGCGCCGGCGGTACTTGCGCAGCAGCGCCAGGAAGCTGAACCATTCGGCGCGGTCGTCGTCGACCACCGAATAGCGCCCGGCGGTGTCGAGCAGGATGCCGTCGGTGGTGAAGAACCAGTCGCAATTGCGGGTGCCGGCGACCCCCTGCACGGCCTTGCTGCCGGCGATTGGGAACTGCAGGCCGGAGTGACCCACCGCGCTGCTCTTGCCGGCTGCGGGGTTGCCGATGATCATGTACCACGGCAGCTCGTACAGCGCCGCCGCGCCGCTGTTGATGCCCAGCTTGGACGTCTTGATGGTGGTGATCGCCTGCAGCACGCTGGTGCGCAGCACCTTCACTTCGCTACCCTCGGCCAGCGCGGCGCGCTCGTGGTTGGCCGGCGCCACCGTCTCGCCCAGCAGCGCCGCCGAGCGTCGCCGGTAGTGGTAGCGCGCGCCCCAGTACACGCCCCAGCCGGCCAGCAGCGCCAGCGCCGCCACCGCGGCCCAGATCGCCGCCACGTGCAAGGTGTCGGCGGCGAGCAACAGAAACGCCGCCAGCGCGGCCAGTCCGATCACGCCCAGCACGCGGCTATCGGTAAGCAATTGCCAAAGTCGGGCCATGGTCAGCAGCGTCCGTGAAGGTTGGAAACAAAATCCGGCAGGCAATGTTGGCACCATTACCCTGGCGTAAATTTGAGCGGGGACAAACCTTAGGCGGCGACGCGCGGCCGCGATGCGCGACGGCGCCGAGCGGCATTCGGCGGCGCCCGGCCCGGTTATTTGCGCATCACGCCGGCCCGGCGCAGTTCGATGTGGCCGAAATCCATCATCGTCCAGCGCCCGCCCCAAGTCAGGCCAAGCGACTCGGCGATCTCGCCGTACAGCTGGTAGCCGCGCATCGCCCACGGATCCTTTTCCGAGATCACCAGCTTGCCATCGCGCCAGAACGCGCAATCGGCCGCCAGGCCGTACTGGTGCCAGCTTTGGAACGCGCCGGCGCTGGTGACGTGGCTGCCCATGCTCGCCAACAGCGTCTGGCGCGCCGGACTGCGGTAGCCTTCCAGCAGGGCCATTTCGTAGCCATGCTTTTCCTTCATGATTTTGAAGGCCAGCAACAGGCGCTGGCTGAAGTCGGCGTCCAGCAAGGTCCAGTTGCGGCTGGCATCGACCAGCATCGGCCGCACCTGCTCGACTTCGACGGTGGTGAAGGCCATCGGCGGCAGCGCCACCGGCGGCGCCAGCCGTTCGCCGTTGAGCAATTCGGCCACCAGCGCGTCCGGCGCGACGCTGCTCGGCTCGTAGCCGGGCAGCATGCCGGGATGGCTCATCAACAACGCCAGCAGCGACGGCACCATCACCAGCAGCACGCCGGCCGCGCAGGCGAGCGCGTGACGGCGCACGAACTTGCGCGGGCGCGCGCCCCAGCGCCGCCACTCGGCCGGGCGCGGCGCCGCCTGGACGGCGCGCTGCGGCGGCGGCGCGCGCCGCTGGCCCATGCCGGTCCACCATTGGCCGAGAAAATCGCGTCCCGACGGGAACAACGCCAGCCAAATGCCGCTGCACGCCAAACAAAAATACACGAATGCGATAAAGATCAGCATGGTTTTCCCCAGATTGTTTCTAATCGGAATTCGAGATCCAATCTTAGGAGTAATATCGTGCGCCCCCCCGACGAAAATCAAAACGGCTCCACGCGACCGCCCTTCCTGTCCGCTTCGCGCCGCCCGCTCGGCGGCGAGGACAACATCCTGGCGCGGCTCGAACGCGAGGCCAGGCGCGGCAAGACCGCCGCGCCGTGGCGCAAGACGTGGATCGCCTGGTGCGGCCTGGCGGCGCTGGCGATCGTCGCGCTGATCGCCACGCTGGCCTCGCTGGCGCGCGAAAACATCACCGTGCACCGGCCGCCGCTGGTCATCGGGGCCAAGCCGGCAGCCGCGGACATGCCAGCCGAACACGCGGTCTCGGCGCACGACTTCACGCCACCGTCGGCGCCCGCCGCCGCGCCGGCCAGTGAGCCGGAGCACCAGGGCGCCCGGGCCGACATGGCGGCCCAGGCGCCGCCGCTGATGTTGCTTAGGGAGTCGGCGGCGGCGCCCATCAGGACCGACGCCGCGCCGCCGCCGCCGGCAAAGGCCAGGCCGGCCGCCGTCGCCGCGCGCAAGAGCGTCGCGGTGAAAGCGGCCAGGCCGGCGCCGCTCCATCCGGTCGTCGCGCCGGTGCTGGCGCAGGCCGCCAAGCCGGCCGCGCCCCGTCCGCCCGCCGCCCCGCCGCGGCCGAAGAAAGCCGTGCCGGCGGCACCGGCCGAACCGGCGCTCGACAGCGACGTGGCGCTGTTGTCGGCGATCCTGATGCATGCCAGCCGCCATGCCAACGAACGCTGCGGCGGCAAGCCGTGCGATGCGGCGCCGGCGGCGCCGAAAACCACGGACTAAGTACTCACTAAGTACTCACCCAAAATTTACGGAAAATTCACAGCTCCCAGCGTATCTCGATGCGGTTGAGTTCTGGACTGTAGGGTGGCAGATGGTACAAGCACAGCCCATTCTTGGCCCAGCGGCGGCGATGCTGCGCCAACTCGCCCAAGGCCTGCCGCCGCCGGGACGCCCACTTCTTTGGCCAACCAGTGTGATGACCTTCATACAGTCCGGCCAGCCCGAGCTTGTCCCAGCGTTGCCACCACTGTTCGACGCTGGTCAAATGGACCATGAACTCGTCCGCAGTCTGCTGTAACGTCAGCCCATGGCTCAACCGTAAGATGCCCTGCGCTCGCATTCGCGTCCGCGGATGCGGGTGGAAAATCCCCATCTCTTGCAGCATCCGCCGTTCGTCCTTCGACAGCACCAACAGTTTCATCGTTTCAGCTCCTGCTTCTTGCCTAATCTGCTTTGACCGCAAGAACCGGGAGACTACCTAACGCGCCGTGTGTCGGGGAAGCCGGAATGCCTGCGGCATTCCTCGTCGCGCGGCGCCGAGAAGGTGCGGCGGCGGCGTCAATGTCCCGCGGCGACAAGCGCGGCGGTTCCGTGAAGTCGACGCTGCAGCAGGTCCTTGGCCACCGCCAGCGCGTTGTCCGGCGTCGCTGCGATATCCGGGATGACGCCCACTCCCTCCCAGTTGGCATGGGTAATTGGACTGATGGTGCGCCGGCCAGGTATCACGGCATAAAAATGGTCGCCAAGGCGAAAAGGGCGCGCGGGGTGGGCTCCGCCCCAGGTCCGCTCGCCGATCACCGTGGCGCGTTTCAGTGACTGCATTGTGTAAGCGAAGTCTTCGCCGGCGGACATCGTGCCGGGGCCGGCCAGGATGACGACCGGCTTCTGGCCGCCATAGCGTTTGCCGCCAAGCTTATCCTGCGTCCATTGCTGCGTGGTGATGCCGGTATCGCGATCCCAGAGGTCGTTGAGGCGTGTACGCTGGTCTACGAAATAGCTGACCAGTAAGGCCACCGTTTCCGGCCCGCCGCCGCGGTTGGCGCGCAAGTCCACGATGAGACCGTCGGTGTCAGCGAGTTTATTCATGGCTGCGGCGTATTTTTCGGCCACGAAGAAAGGAGGAGGAAACTCGGAAACCTTCAGGTAGCCGATGTTGGGGCCCAGGTGATCGACCTTTTCGACGCCAAGGTTTGACACGCGGCGGTAAACGCCCACCATCAGGCGCCTGACGAGGCTGTTGCGCTGGTCCCACTCCGCTTCCGACGCCGGTGGAGGCCCGACTGCATCGTCGGGCGGAACCTGTCCGGGGCTGAACTCCACCGCCATATGCAGGTCATGGGCGGCGCCGTGAAGGTCGTCCGTGAGCTGCTTTGCCAGCTGTTCGCCGTCCGTCATCCCATCGTACTTGCCCTCGTGCTGGCGCTGACGCAGGAGCGCTTCAATCTGCTTGACCTTGTCGGGAAAGACATAGTGATCGTTCAGCTTCGCCACCAGCGTATCGACCGCCTCCACCCGCATCGCGCTGTCGACGACAACCTTTGGCTGCGGCCTCTGTGCTTCCCAAAAAGGCCGCCACACGGGCATGGCGGCATATGCGCCGATCGCGGTCAGCACCAGTAAAGACGGTATGACGATCCATTTCTTTTTCATTGTTTTCCTGTGGGTGTGGAACGCGGATTTTGATGTTTGGTGGGCATTTCAACAACGATTGCTTCATCGACTAGGCAACGAAGTGGATTTAGAATAGCACAACAATTGCTATGTGATAGCAATTTTCAGTGCTGCTTGATCGCGCCTGCTCGATAATCGGCGCCGGCCAAAGCTCATCGAGCGGCGCGTGGACAGGTCATAGAAAGCGTTCGAGGAGCTGCCTACGAAGGTCAACAGTTTGGCGCCGGTGCAGAGCGACGCCTGTACTCTTCAGGCGCGATTGAGTGAGGTAAGTGGCCGCATATCCAAGCAGCAACCGTCGAGAGATGCGCGAATTTACAGTAAATTTTGCTTGAGTACTCAGCGCGTAGCGCGCGCCTGCCGAATTTCGCTGGGATGCGCCGGCTTCCTCGGTTATACTGTATATAATCACAGTATTACAAGGTAGTCCGGCGGTCCGGCAATCAGCCGTCCCGGCAGTCCAATATGAACAAAGTACTCGACAACCCGTTCTATTACCTGGACAACTTCCAGCGCGTGCTGGACTGGATCGGTGAGCGCTACCGCGACCTGCTGAGCGGCGACGAACTCGCCTTCCTGGCTACCTTTGCGGCGCTGCCACAGCCGTCGCAGGCGCTGTTCGTGCGCATGGTGATGCGCAAGGGCACGCTGTTTCGCGCCAGCAAGCTCAACTATGCCGAGATAGGCTGCCCGCTCGAGGCGGCGCGCCACCTGCTGCCGACCGGCTGGATCGAGTCCGACCCGGTGCTGTCGATCGATGCCCTGTTCGAATTGCTCTCAAAGCCCGAAATCGGCAGCCTGTTCGCCCTGTCGCCGCACGCGCAAGGCGCACGCAAGGCCGAGCAACTGGCCGCTCTGCGCGGCGGCTTCCGCGACGCGCGGCGCTTTTCGGCCTGGCACCGCGGCTGCACCGACCAGGTATTCCATATCCTGGTCAAGCCCCTGTGCGACCGCTTGCGGCTGATTTTTTTCGGCAATTTCCGCCAGGACTGGACCGAATTCGTGCTGTCCGACCTCGGCGTGTACCGCTACGAACAGGTGGAATTTTCGCCCGCCTCGCGCGGCTTTCGCACCCGCCGCGACATCGAGCACTATCTCGAGCTGCACCAGTGCAAGGAGCGCTTTCGCGCCAGCGCCGCGCCCGACGACGTGCTGCGCGAGCTGCCGCAGGCGCCGTTCGAGAACGACTGGCTCAACAGCCGGCGCGAACGGCTGCTGTACCGCATCGCCCAGCAGTACGAAAAGCACAAGGACTGGGCCAAGGCCTACACCCTGTACGCGCGCTGCGGTTTTCCCGGCGCCCGCGGGCGCGCCATCCGCGTGCTCGAAAAAGACAAGCAATACGCGCTCGCCTACCAGTTGCTGCTGGCCGCCCAGCGCGCCCCCGAAAGCGAGGCCGAGCGCCAGCAATTGCTGCGCGTGTCGCCGCGCCTGACGCGACGGCTGGGCCGGCCGACCACGCGCGCGCCGCGCCCGCCGGTGGTGGCCACACTGGCACTGCGCCTGGCGCAGCCGGCGGCGCCGTGGTCGGTCGAAGCGGTGGTACGCGACCATCTGGCGCGTCCCGACGCGCCCGTGTTCTACGTCGAAAACGCCCTCGTCAACGCCTTGTTCGGCCTGCTGTGCTGGCGCGCCATCTTCAGCGCCATCCCGGGCGCCTTCTTCCACCCGTTCCACCGCGGCCCCGCCGACTTGTACAGCCCTGACTTCTGCCAGCGCCGCGCGCCCGAGTTCGGCGCCTGCCTGGCCGAACTCGACAGCGACGCCTATCTGGCCACCATCCGCGCCAATTTCAGCGCCAAGGCCGGCATCCAGTCGCCCTTCGTCGACTGGGACATCGTCGGCGCCGACCTGCTCGAGCTGGCGCTGGCATGCATCCCGCCGGCCCACCTGAAGCGCCTGTTCGAGCGCATCCTGCTCGACGTCCAGGCCAACCGCAGCGGCTTTCCCGACCTGATCCAGTTCTGGCCCGCCGAACGTCGCTACACGATGATCGAAGTGAAGGGCCCGGGCGACCGCCTGCAGGACAACCAGCTGCGCTGGATCGACTACTGCGCCGTCCACCAGATGCCGGTCGCGGTGTGCTACCTGCAATGGCGGGAGCCGGCCGCGTGAGCTACGTCGTCGCCGTGCGCGCGCTGTGCGAGTTCACCGCCAAGGCGGGCGACCTCGACCTGCGCTTCACGCCTTCGCCGTCGGCCCAGGAAGGCATCGCCGGCCACGCGGCGGTGACGGCGCGGCGCGGCGCCGGCTACCAGGCCGAACTGAGCCTGTCGGGCAGCCACGGTGCGCTGCTGGTGCGCGGGCGCGCCGACGGCTACGACCCGCACCAGAACCTGCTCGAAGAAATCAAGACCTACCGGGGCCGCCTCGACAGCCTGCCCGAGCGCCACCGCCAGCTGCACTGGGCCCAGTTGCGCGTCTACGGCCACCTGCTGTGCCAGGCGCGCGGCCTGGCCGAAGTCAACCTGGCGCTGGTGTACTTCGACATCGCCCGCCAGAGCGAAACGGTGCTGCGCGAAACGGCCGGCGCCGCCGAACTGGCCGCACTGTTCGCCGGCCTGTGCGAGCGCTTCGTCGCCTGGGCCGCGCAGGAACTGGCGCACCGCGCCGCGCGCGACGGTGCCCTCGCGGCACTGCAGTTCCCCCATCCGGCCTTTCGCCCCGGCCAACGACACCTTGCCGAAACCGTCTTCCGTGCCAACAGCAGCGGGCGCTGCGTGCTGGCGCAGGCGCCCACCGGCATCGGCAAAACGGTCGGCACCCTGTTCCCGGTGCTCAAGGCGGCACCCGGCGCGCGGCTCGACAAGGTGTTCTACCTGGCCGCCAAGACGCCCGGCCGCCAGCTCGCGCTCGACGCGCTGGCCGCCATCCGCGCCGGCGCGCCCGGTATCAGCATCGCGCTGCGGGTGCTTGAACTGACCGCGCGCGACAAGGCCTGCGAGCATCCCGACAAGGCCTGCCACGGCGACTCCTGTCCGCTGGCCAGGGGCTTCTACGACCGCCTGCCGGCCGCCCGCGCCGCCGCCGCGCAGCTGCCCGTGCTCGACCGCGCCGCGCTGCGCCAGACCGCGCTGGCGCACGCCATCTGCCCCTACTACCTGGGCAGCGAGATGGCCAAGTGGTGCGACGTCATCGTCGGCGACTACAACTACTATTTCGATGGCGGCGCGATGCTGTAC
>JARXKM010000076.1:16749-17849 GCA_030272785.1 Pseudomonadota bacterium | reverse complement strand
AAGTGGCCGATCGAGGCGCAAAGCACAGCCATAGCTCGGGCTATGGCGAGCATTTACAACGACGAGCGGGCGCATTCTGGTGTCATAAGCGGGCATGATCGAAAGACTCTCAGCCTCTCAGCCCGGCCGCCAGCGCGGTACGCCGATGTGCGCCATAATCGATGCTCCATTCCCGCGCCCAAGGCCAGCCAGATGAAGCACACGATGACGCTCCCCGATATCCTCATCGCGCTCGGCGTGGTCACCATCTGGGGCGTCAATTTCGTGGTCATCAAGATCGGCCTGCAGCACCTGCCGCCGATTTTATTTACCGCCCTGCGCTTCCTGTTCGCCGCGCTGCCGCTGGTGTTCTTCGTCAAGCGCCCGCGGACGTCGGTCGGCCTGGTGCTGGCGTACGGCATGTTCCAGTTCGCCCTCCAGTTCACCTTGCTCTTTTCCGGCATCAAGCTTGGCCTGCCGGCCGGCCTGGCCTCGCTGGTGATCCAGCTGCAAGCCTTCTTCACCATCGGGCTGGCCGTGCTGACGCTGGGCGAACGGCCGAAAGGGGTGCAGCTGCTCGGCGCGCTGGTGGCGTTCGGCGGCATGGCGCTGGTCGCCCTGCATCTCGAAGGCACGGCCACCGTGATCGGCTTCGTGCTGGTGGTGCTGGCCGGCGTATGCTGGGCGGTAGCCAACATCACCACCAAGAAGATGGGCCAGGTCGATGCGCTGTCGCTGGTGGTGTGGGGCAGCCTGGTGGCGACGCCGCCGCTGCTACTGGCGTCGTGGCTGGTCGAAGGCGGCGCCGCCTGGCAGCTGGCGGCGCACAACTTCAACCTGACGTCGCTTGCCACCGTGCTGTTCCAGGCCTACCCCAACACCCTGCTCGGCTTCGGCATCTGGTCGATGCTGATGCGCAAATATCCGACCGCGACGGTAGCGCCGTTCTCGCTGCTGGTGCCGGTCGCCGGCATGCTCAGCGCGGCCATCGTGCTTGGCGAAGCGCTGCAATGGTGGAAGCTGGCGGCCGGCGTGCTGGTGCTCGGCGGGCTGGCGCTGAACCTGTTCGGCGGGCGCCTGTGGGCGATGGCGAGGCCGGCCCGGTAACAGGCTGTTCAGCA
>JARXKM010000076.1:0-16649 GCA_030272785.1 Pseudomonadota bacterium | reverse complement strand
TCGGCGGGCGCCTGTGGGCGATGGCGAGGCCGGCCCGGTAACAGGCTGTTCAGCAGGCTGTTCAGCACGCTGTACACTATGCGCCACTGTCATTCTCACTGAAATCAAAGGAGCCGCCATGGCCATCGTCGTCCACGTCCTGATCGCCCTGATCGCCCTGCTGCATGTGTATTTCGTGCTGCTCGAAACGGTGCTGTTCAATACGCGCGGGCGGCGCGTGTTCGGCTTGTCGGCCGAGAAGGCCGAAATAATGGCGCCGGCCATGTCGAACCAGGGCTGCTACAACGGCTTCCTGGTGGCGGCGCTGGTGCTCGGCCTGCTGCATCCGGACCCGGTGGTGGCGCGCGCGTTCGCCGTGTTCGGGCTGGTGTGCGTGGCGGTGGCTGGCGTGTGGGGCGCTGTCACGGTCAAAAAAACCATCTTGTATATCCAGGCGCTGCCTGCCGTGCTGGCGCTAGCGCTGCTGATACTCGGCTGACACAACTCGCCCCAGGGGTCCGCCCCAGGGGTCAGTGCCGGCAATCGTACACAAACCCATCCGTTACCCCGGGGGTCAGTGCCGGCAATCGTACACGAACCCATCTGTAAGAGGCGTTGCGCGCGCTCACGGCTTTGGCTGAAATTACTGGTACGGCCCGGTCCGTGTCTGAATGCCGGCACTGACCCCAGGGGTGTCGGGCAGCGACGGACGGGTACAGCCCGGCTCGTGTACGATTGCCGGCACTGACCCTCGGGGCGCAAGCAGGCTTTTTGGATATATCGTAGAATTACGATATTAGGTTCGCAGAAACCCGATACGAGGACTTCACCATGAACATCGATGCGATCCATAAGGCACTGGCCAATCCGGTCCGGCGCCAGATTCTTGGTTGGCTGAAAGAACCGCAGGAGCATTTCGCGCACCAGGAGCATGGCCTCGACCTGGGCGTGTGCGCCGGCCTGATCGACGCCCACACCGGCCTGTCGCAGTCGACCGTGTCGGCGCACCTGGCCGCCCTGCAGCGCGCCGAACTGATCACGTCGCGCCGGGTCGGCCAATGGATTTTCTATAAACGCAACGAGGAGACCATCCAGGCCTTCCTCACCCACATTCATCACGGACTCTAGGAGCAGCACATGACCACATTATTTGATCCGATTACCATTGGCGAGCTCACGTTGCCGAACCGCGTCATCATGGCCCCCCTCACGCGCGCCCGCGCGGTCGGCGGCGCGCGCGTGCCGAACGCGCTGATGGCCGAATACTATGTCCAGCGCGCCAGCGCCGGCCTGATCCTGTCGGAAGCCACCTCGGTCACCGCGCAGGGCGTCGGCTACGACAACACCCCGGGCATCTGGTCGGACCAACAGGTCGAAGGCTGGAAAGAGGTCACCAGCGCCGTGCACCAGGCCGGCGGCCGCATCTTCCTGCAGCTGTGGCACGTCGGCCGCATCTCGGACCCGCAGCTGCTGAACGGTGATGCACCGGTGGCGCCGAGCGCGATCGCCGCCAAGGGTCACGTCAGCCTGCTGCGCCCCGAACGCGGCTACCCGGTGCCGCGCGCCCTGACGACCGATGAGCTGCCCGGCATCGTCGCCGCCTTCCGCAAGGGCGCCGAAAACGCCAAGCTGGCCGGTTTCGACGGCGTTGAGATCCACGGCGCCAACGGCTACCTGCTCGATCAGTTCCTGCAAGACGGCAGCAACCAGCGCACCGACAACTACGGCGGCTCGGTCGAGAACCGCGCCCGCCTGATGCTCGAGGTGACCGATGCCTGCATCGCCGTCTGGGGCGCCGGCCGCGTCGGCATGCATCTGGCGCCGCGCCGCGATGCGCACGACATGGGCGATTCGGATCCGGCGGCCACCTTCGGCTACGTTGCGCGCGCGCTCAAGCAGCGCGGCATCGCCTTCATCTGCGCGCGCGAAGCGGTCGGCGACGACAGCCTCGGCCCGCTGCTGAAAAAGGAGTTCGGCGGCGTCTACATCGCCAACGAACAGATGACGCGCGACAGCGCCGAACAGCTGCTGGCGGCCGGCAAAGCCGACGCGGTCGCCTTCGGCAAGCTGTTCATCGCCAATCCGGACCTGCCGCAGCGCCTGAAGGCCAACGCCGCGTTCAACCCGGCGCGCCCGCAGCTGTTCTACGGCCCCGCCGCGGAAGGCTACACGGACTACCCGGCGCTGCAGGCGTAAGGCGCACGGCAGGGATTGCCGCCGCGGTGGGAATCCCTGTTTCGACGGTTGTCCGGCGCTTACAGCGTTGCCAGGTACTGCTCGTAGTGGTCGTACATGCCGCCGAAACCGCCCTGCATCGACGCGTGCCCGGCCTTGAAGGTGGCACGTTCGTCCTCGGTGGCGTTGAGCGGCTGCGACACCAGGTTCAACTCCGTCTTGCCGTCCACCTCGGTCAGCAGGATCGTGATCAGCATTTCCATCGGCCAGTCCGGACTCATCGGATTGCGCACCGCGTTGCCCTGGGCATCGGCAAAACCGTTGACGTACACGATGCGCTCCGGCGCGACGATCTCGCGGTACACGAAGCGGCCCCACATGGCCGCGCCGCCCGGAAAATGCATGCAATAGTGGAACAGGCCGCCGGGGCGCGGCTCGTTGCGGGCGACCTCGATGCGGCAGCCCTTCGGCCCCCACCAATGCTGCAGGTGTTCCGTCTCGGTCATGCTGCGAAACACCAGCGCGCGCGGTGCGTTGAAGGTGCGGCTGATGCGGAAATCCACATCGGCGTTGTCAGGTTCATTCATCGTCAGCCCTCCTTGGTGTGCAATGTTTGCAGATAACTGTCCAGCCGGTCCAGGCTGGTTTCCCAATGCTGCCGGTAGCCGTCGATCCAGCCGCCGGCCGCGCGCAGCGGCGCCGCTTCAAGCTTGCAGGGCCGCCATTGCGCCTGGCGGCTGCGCGACACCAGCCCGGCCCGTTCGAGCACGTGCAGGTGCTTCGTCACGGCCGGCAGGCTGATGGCGAACGGCGCGGCCAGTTCGCTCACCGATGCCTCGCCATCGGCCAGCCGGCTCAGGATGGCGCGCCGGGTCGGATCGGCCAGCGCGGCAAATGTCAGGCTGAGTCGGTCCGGCGTCATCGTGCCCATCCAAAAACGTAATTAACCAGTTGGTAAAATAGCCCCGCATGCATATCAAGTCAAGATTTTCTTTCTCGTATCGTCGTGCTATTCTGCTTCGCTTCAACTGTGCGCGCCCCTCCGGCTGCGCCGTTTTCAAGGATGATCAGTGAACCACTTCGCCCCCCGTGTGCTTGCAGTTGCCATCTCCGCCGCGCTGGCCAGCAGCGCCGTCTTCGCCGGCACGCCGCCGCCGCGCGCCGCGAACACCTTCCTCACCCAGGTCGAAGCGGCCGCCCGCTCCGCGCGCGTCGCCAATGTCGACTACGTGCTCGACTTTGCGCTGACGGGCAAGGAGTCGTTCAGCGGCACCAGCACGATCAGCTTCGACCTGGCCGACACGGCCGCGCCATTGACCATCGATCTCGACAAGGCGACCATCGTCTCGCTGGTCGTCAACGGCAAGCCGCTGGCGCCGCAGTACAACCAGTTCTTCATCACCTTGCAAGCGCACGACCTGGTCAAGGGCCGCAACACGGTGGCGGTCAGCTACACGCGCCTGCACAGCACCAACGGCGAAGGCCTGCACCGGATGGTCGACCCGGCCGACGGCAAGGTCTACACCTATTCGCACTTCGAGCCGGCCGCCGCGCACCAGATGTTCGCCCTGTTCGACCAGCCTGACCTGAAGGCCACCTACCAGGTCAATGTCACCGCGCCGGCCGACTGGATCGTCGTCTCGACCACGCGCGAAAGCGGCGTGCAGCCCGATGCGGCCGGCCAGCGCTGGACGTTCCCGCCAACGAAGAAACTGAGCCCGTACAATTTCTCGATGCACGCCGGCCCGTACAAGGTGTGGGAAGACACCAGCGGCAAGTACCCGATGCGCCTGCTGGCGCGCCAGTCGGTGGCCTCGCAGGTGTCGCCGGCCGACTGGTTCAAGTACACCAAGGCCGGCCTGGCCTTCTTCGATGAGTATTTCGGCGTGCCCTACCAGTTCGAAAAATACGACCAGCTGCTGGTGCCCGACTTCCTCTACGGCGCGATGGAAAACGCCGGCGCCATCACCTTCGCCGAGCGCGGCTTCCTGTACAAGGCGGAGATGACCTCGGCCCAGCGCGAAAACCTCGCCAGCGTCATCATGCACGAGATGGCGCACCAGTGGTTCGGCGACCTGGTGACGATGAAGTGGTGGAACGGCCTGTGGCTCAACGAAAGCTTCGCCTCTTTCATGGGCACCCTGGCGACCGCCGAATCGACCGAATTCAAGAACGCCTGGCAGGAGTTCTACTCGGGCGGCAAGCAGGGCGCCTACATCACCGACCAGTCGCTCACTACCCACCCGATCGAGGTGCCGGTGCCGTCGACCGCGAACGCGTTCGACAACATCGACTCGATCACCTATGCGAAAGGCGCCTCGGTGCTGATGCAGCTGCGCCACCTGCTCGGCGAGGACGTATTCCGCAAGGGCGTGCACAACTACCTGGTCAAGTACGCCTACAAGAACGCCACCCTGGACGACTTCATCGGCAGCCTCGGCGCCGCCGCCGGGCGCGACCTCGGCCCGTGGACCAGGCAGTGGCTCTACAACGCCGGCGTCAACACTATCGCCGCCAAGTACAGCTGCGCGGCCGGCAAGATCAACAGCTTCACCTTGCAGCAAAGCGCGCCAAGCGCCGCCCTGCCGACCCTGCGCGAACAGCGCGTACAGGTGGCCACCTTCAAGCTCGATGGCGGCAAGCTGGTACTCGACAAGAACGTCGCGCTGACCTACTCGGGCGCCGCCACCAAGGTACCGGCACTGGTCGGCAGCGCCTGTCCCGACCTGGTGTATCCGAATTACCAGGACTGGGGCTTCGCCAAGGTCCAGCTGGACAAGCGCTCGTTCGGCACCGCGCAAACCAGCCTGGCCAAGGTCGAGGATCCGCTGCTGCGCTCGATGCTGTGGCAAAGCCTGTGGGACGGCGTACGCGACGGCCACCTGCCGCTCAATGAATTCATCACCACCGCACTGGCCAACGCGGCCGGCGAAAAGGACTACACCCTGCTCGGCAAGGTGCTCGGCATGATCTCGTCGTCCAAGTACTACCTCGACGCCATGCATGCCGACGCCGCCTATACGCGCACCACCACGCAGGCGATGGAGGACCTGGCCTGGGCCGGCGTGCAGGCCAACACGGCCGACAGCAATTTCGAACGCCGCTGGTTTGGCCATTACCTCGGCACCGCCACCAGCAAGGCGGCGCTCGACCGCCTCGCCGCCATCCTCGAGGGCAAACTGGTGGTCGGGAACCTGGCCGTCAGCCAGGACTTGCGCTGGTCGATCATCGGCCACCTGAACCGCTTCGCCTATCCCGGCAGCGCCGAACTGATCACCGCCGAACTGGCGCGCGACAAGTCCGACACCGGCCAGGCGGCGGCGCTCGCCGCCACCGTGATCCGGCCCGATGCGAAGACCAAGGCCGAATGGCTCTCGAAGGTCGAGGACCTGAAGACCACGCTGCCGTTTTCCAAGGTGCGCGTCGTCATGGGCAGCCTGTATCCGGTCGAACAGCGCGACCTGAGCGAAGCGAGTGCCGCCGAGCGGCTGGCCAGGCTGCCGGCGATGGACAAGGACGCCGGCCCGGTCTACATGCGCAGCTTTACCCAGATGATCCCGGCGAACTGCACCCCGGCCAGCGTCAAGCGCCTTGAAGCGGCGGCCGCGCAGTACAAGGACCTGTCGGCCGGCACCCGCCGCGCGCTGCTCGGCACCCACCAGGAAGACCAGCGTTGCGTGATGATCCGCCAGGCGATGACGACGCCGAAGACCTGATCGCCGCCCGAGCGGCGTAAAGTCATCGGGGTGAGGCCTGAATGGGGTGAGACCTGAATGGGGTAAGGTCTGATATTCGTCCATTTCGTCTTTATGAAATGTGTGAATGTCAGACCTGACCCCGCTACCACTTACGGCAGCTCCACCACGAACGCGCAGCCCTTCCCGCCGATGCCGGCGGCCAGCCGCACCGCGCCCCCCAGCCGCGCCGCCGCCTGTTTGACAATTGCCAGTCCCAGGCCCGAACCTGGTGCGTCCTGTGCGCGGCCGCGCCGGAAGCGTTCGAAAATCTCCGCCTGATCCTCCGTCGCGATGCCCGGACCGTCGTCAGCAACCGACACGGTCAGCCCGCCTGCACGCACCGCCAGCGTCACCAGCACCTGCCCGCCCTGCCCGACATACGCGACCGCGTTCGCCAGCAGATTGTGCAGGATCGACTGCAACGCCGGTACCTCCAGCGCGTGCATCAGCACATCGGGCGACTCCATCGACAACTCCACGCCGCGCGCCATCGCCGCCGGCGCCAGCAACGCCAGCTCCTGGCGCACCAGCTGCGCGACGTCGAGCGTGATCGCCTCGCCGGCCGGCGCGCTGTCGACCTGCGCCAGCGCCAGCAGCTGGCGTATCAGGCGCGCGGCGCGCTCGATCGCGCGGTCCATGTCGCGTTCGGCGCCGGCCCGCCGCGCGCCGCCAGGCGTGCGCGCCAGCACGTGCGCCTGCGCCGCAATGACCGCCAGCGGAGTGCGCAATTCGTGCGCGGCATCCTGCACGAAGCCGCGCTCGGCCTGCATCTTGCCGCGCAATTGCGCCACCAGCCGGTCGATCGCCGCCGTCAGCGGCGTCAGCTCGGCATACACCGGATTGACCCCGAGCGGCTGCAGCTCGTCCGGGCCGCGCGCGGCTATGGTGACCGACAGCCGGCGCAGCGGATCGAGGCCGCGCGCCACCGCCAGCCAGGTCGCCGCCAGCACCAGCACGAACGCGCCCGCCAGGTAGATGCCCATGTCGCCGCTGATCTTCAGCAGCAGACTGGCGGTGTTGAATTTTTCCTCACCGATCGTCACCAGCCAGCGCGCCGACGCCATGCGCACCACCCGCATCGGATGGCCGTCGTGCTCGATGTCGGCGGCGCGCACAGCGACCGGCGCCGCTGCCACTTCCGCCACCAGCACCAGCGCGCCGGCCGGGCGCTGCGCGCGCGGATTGCCGGGCATGCTCGCCGGCGCCGCCGGCTGGTTCAGCATCGCGCTCGCTGCGGCGGCCATCGCCTGCGCCTCGGCCGCACTGCCGGCCCGCTCGAGCGCCGTCAGCAGGCTTTGGGCGCGCCCCGCCAGGCGCGCGTCGACGATGCGCAAGCTGGTAACCTGCCAATAGATGGCAGCCAGGTTGAGCGCAAAAATCACGCCGAACGCCAGCAGCAAGGCCAGCACCACGCGCCGCACCAGCGTCGGTTGCGCGCTCATGCTGTCAACATGTAGCCGATGCCGCGCACGGTGCGGATGCGCTGGGCGCCGATCTTGCGCCGCAGGTTCGATACGTGCACTTCCAGCGCGCTGAAATCGATGGCGTCGCCGAGCGGCTCGAGCCGCTGCGCCAGCACGCCTTTCGGCACCACGCTGCCGGGCAGGCGCGCCAGCTCCAGCATCAGGTGGAATTCGCGCGGCGACAACTCCAGCGCCCGCCCTTCCAGCCACGCCAGGTAGCGGCGCGGTTCGATCTCGAGCGCGCCGATGCTCCAGCGCTCGCTGGCCTGGCGCGCCTGGCGGCGCAGCACGGCGCGCATCCGCGCCACCAGTTCGGCCGTCGCAAACGGCTTGATGATGAAATCGTCGGCGCCGCCATCGAGTCCGGCCAGCCGGTCGTCCAGCCCGGAACGCGCGGTGATGATCAGCACCGGCAGCGCGACACCATCGCGCCGCCAGCGCGCCAGCAGATCGAGCCCGCTGCCGTCGGGCAGCGTTACGTCGAGCAGCGCGCAGTCGAACGCGTCGTCGGCGAACGCGCGCGGCGCGTCGGCCAGCCGGCGCAGCCATTCGCTGCTGATGCCTTCGGCGTTCAGCGCCCGCTGCAGCGCCGCGCCCAGATCCAGGTCGTCTTCGATGATCAGTATGTGCATGCGGCCAGTATATCGGTTTCAACCTTTGGCAAAGCCAAAGCTTGGCCTGCCTACAATTGGCCGCATCGGTCGCTTGCGCGCCGCTGTTCCCCCGGTCGTTCACCCTTAAAGGCTGCCATGCATCTGCTCAACATCGTCTTCCATGTCGCCTGCGGGATCGCCGCGATGGCGCTCGGCGTCCTGATCCTCGCCACCGACAAGGGCACCGCCCGGCACCGCCGGCTCGGGCGCCGCTTCGGCTGGCTGACGCTGGCGGTGTGCGCCTCGGCGGTGATTGGCAACCTGCTGTTTCGCTTCATCCCGCTGTTCGCCATCCTCACCCTGCTGGTGCTGTACCAGTTCGCCGGCGCCTGGCGCGCGGTGCGGACGAAGGCGAACGGCCCGGGCCCGCTCGACGCCGCGTTCAGCGCCTGCGCGACCGTCGGCGCCTTCGTCCTCGCGCCGGTGACCCTGCTCGCCACGCGCGATCAGGGCGGCGCGCCGGCGGTGATCTATTCGACCCTCGCCGCCCTTGCGCTGGTCATCGGCTACGACATCGCGCGATGGCTGTTCCCGCCGCACTGGCATGGCACGCTGTGGCGCTATGAACACGTGTACAAGTCGGTCGCTTCGCTGTTCGCCATGTTGTCGGCCGCCAGCGGCAACGCCATCCGCGTCGGCCAGCCATGGTCGCAGCTGCTGCCGTCAGTGCTCGGCATGGCCACTATCGCGTTCATGATGTGGCGCACCTGGCGCCGCCACTGCGGCTAGCGCATGTCGAGCGGCGTCGCCCTGCGCGGCGGCGCAAAGGCGGCGTCGAGGTCGGCCAGGTCTTGCGCGTCGAGCACGATGTCGAGCGCGGCACGGTTGGCGCGCACATGCGCCGGCTGCACCGCTTTCGGGATGACGACCACGCCGTCCTGCCGCAGCAGCCATGCCAACGCAATTTGCGCCGCGCTGGCCTGGTGCCGTGCGGCGACCGCGTGGAGTGCGGGCGCGCCCAGCATGCTGGCCTGCTCCGCGGCCGAGGATTCGAGCGGCGAGTACGCCATCAACGGCACGCCGTGCGCGCGGCACCACGGCAGCAGGTCCCAGGCGGGGCCGCGCCGGGCCAGGTTGTACAGCACCTGATTGGCGGCGATCGCGGCGCCGCCCGGCAGGCCCGCCGCTTCGCGCATATCTGCCAGGTCGAAATTGCTGACGCCGTAATCGAGGATCTTGCCGGCCAGTTTGAGCGCCGCGAACCCCTCCAGCGTCTCGGCCAGCGGCACCGCGCCGCGCCAGTGCAGCAGGTACAGGTCGAGATGATCGGTACCCAGCCGCGCCAGGCTGCGCTCGCAGGCTGCCTGCACGCCGCGCCGGTCGGCATTGTGCGGATACACTTTGCTGACCACGAACGCCTGCGCGCGCCGCCCGGCCAGCGCCGCACCCACCACCTCCTCGGCGGCGCCCTCGCCGTACATCTCGGCCGTGTCGATCAGGGTCATGCCAAGGTCCATGCCGAGCCGCAGCGCGTCCGCCTCCTGCCGCTTGCGCGCCGGATTCTCGCCCATCGCCCAAGTGCCCTGACCCAGCACCGGGATCGACCGTCCCGATGGCAACAGCAACGTTTTCATCGCCCGCTCCCCGCTAACAAACAGCCACCATACCGCACTGGCCGGCCATGCGCAAACGGCGCCGCCGCGACGATGAGCTGCACGCAAGGTCTGTTCATTATCAAAACCAACTTTGCGCGTTTCGACCTCGCCGGCTATTGCATTGGTCCAAACTTGTTCATGAATTCATGCTCCGAGGACTCTTCATGAAACAGTTTGCCACCCATGCACCTCTGGCACTGCGCGCCGTTTCCTGCGCAGCGTTGGCCCTGATGACTGTGTCATGCGGGTTGCGCGAATCGACCGCGCAGCCCAGCACGAGCGCCGCCGAGCCGCCGCCGCCGCCGGCCACCGCCTTCCACTTGTATGTCGCGCCGTCCGGCGCCGATACCAACGCCGGCACCGAGAAGGCGCCGTTTCGTACCATCGAACGCGCCGCCCAGGCAGCGCTGCCCGATACCACCGTGCATGTGGCGCCGGGCAGCTATGTCGGCGGCTTCAAGACCCTCGCCAACGGCACCCCGAAGGCGCGCGTGTACTACCTGTCGACCTTGCGCTGGGGCGCGAAGATCGTACCGCCGAAGAACTCGGACAATCCCTCGGCCTGGGACAACCGCGGCAACTATGTCGACATCGTCGGCTTCGACGTCGACGGCACCGTCTACCAGGGCGGCGTCAAGTGGCTCAACGGCATCTACAGCGGCGGCTCCTACGACTCGATCCGCAACAACCATGTCCACCACATCGCCACCACCGTCGCCTGCACCAGCGACGACGGCTCGGGCATCAATGTCGAGAGCTATTACCACGGCATCAAGTCTGAAGTGATCGGCAATAACATCCACGACATCGGCCCGGCCGGCTGCCGCTCGATCCAGGGCATCAACGTCAACACGCCGGCCACCGTCGCCAACAACATCGTCTACCGGGTCGCGTATGCCGGCATCCACCTGTGGCACGACGCCACCAACGTCGTTGTCACCAACAACACGCTGGCCGCGTCGGAGTGCGGGATCCTGGTCGGCGGCGGCGATTTCTATTACACGGCCGGACCGAACGACCATACCGAAGTGAGCAACAATATCGTCTACGACAACAAGAACGGCATCGAGGAACAGGGCGCGACGGGCAAGAACAACAGTTACAGCAACAATCTGGTGTTCCAGAATCCGCGCGGCGACTGGCGACTGGCCAACGGGCTCGCGCACCGCGCCAGCGTGGCCGCCGCGCCGCAATTTCTCGACTATAGCCGCACCGGCACGCCGGACTTCCGCCTCAGCAGCACCTCGCCGGCAATCGGCAAGGGCAGCGCCGTGCACGCCCAGCCGAGCGACTTCAAGAGCGCCCCGCGCAACGCCGCCACCGGCGTCGACATCGGCGCCTACCAGCACTGAACCGCCGGAGGCGCCCGCCTCCGGCTGCTTTTTTCCGCGTCCTTACGCCGCGTTTACGCCGCACGCCCAATTCTTTAGAAATTCTTTACGGCCTGGTTGATAAGCTGGATTCCATTCCATCGCTTCAGTCAGCCAGGCCATCATGCATCCAGCTTTTTCCACCCGCGGCGCGCAGCGCCGCCGCCTCGTCGTCAACAGCGTGCGCACCAGGGAACCGACCTGCATCGCGCAGTTCAGCGTCGACGCCGAAGCGCTGGGCGCCTTGCGCGAAGCGGTCGTGCGCATCGGCGGCGCCGCCTTTGAGTACATGCGCGTCGCGCCCGGCCCGGAGGCCGGCACGCTGACTGTCTCGGTATGCCTGCGGCCGGCGCTGCTCGACATGGTCGCGCTGGCCGTGCTGCGCGCGGTACCGGCAGCGCTGTGCGGCCAGGTGCGCCATCCGGCGATCCGGGCGCCGCAATGATCATCGCCATCGCCGACCAGTGCGGCACCTGCGGCGCGGCCATCGGTGCCAGCCTGGCGCAGCTGCGCGTGCGCAGCGCTCGCAAAGTGCTGCTGGTCGGCGCCGACAAGACCCATCGGCCGGCCCCCGGAGGGCGCAGTCTGTCGGCCGAACTGGAACACCTGGTCACCCGTTACGACGATATCGTCATCGACACCGACGGCCTCGATACCCCCGGCCGCACCGCCCTGATCGCCGCGCGCCTGGCGATCGTCCCTATCCATGCCGACGAGGTCGACCTGGAACGCGACTATCCGCTGATTGCGCGCCTGAACGCGGCGCGTATGTTCAACCCGGGCCTGCGCGTGCTGTTCGTCGCCGCCGCCGGCCAGGCCGACCCGTCGGCCGCCGAGATGCTGCGCATTCGCACCTATGTGGCGCAGGTGATGGCCGCGACCCTGTTCGCCACCGTCATCCACCAGCATGGCGCCGCCGACATCGCCGCGCTCTACGACACCGTGTTCGCCACCTGATTTTTTCACTCCACCACCAGAAAGACCGCACCATGAAAAAACTGCTCTATGTCGCCGCCCTGGCGCTGCTCGCCGCCAGCCATGCCGACGCCGAAGACGCCAAGCCGGACAACGAAACCAGCTTCAACGCCGCCGCCACGTCCGATTACCGCTTCCGCGGCATCTCCCAGACCCGTTTGCAACCGGCCCTGCAGGGCGGTGCCGACTACGTCAACAATCCGTCCGGACTGTATGCCGGCACCTGGCTGTCGACCATCAAATGGACCAGGGACGCCGGCGGCAGCGGCGACCTCGAATGGGATATCTACGGCGGCAAGAAGGGCGAGATCGCCAAGGACGTCAGCTACGACGTCGGCCTGCTCGCCTACGTCTACCCGTCCAACGGCCTGGCGCACGTCAGCGGCTTCGCCAATGCCAACACGACCGAACTGTACGGCCAGCTCGGCTACGGCCCCGCCTACATCAAGTATTCGCATGCGCTGACCAATCTGTTCGGCTTTGTCGACAGCAAGCACAGCGGCTATGTCGATATCGGCGCCAATCTCGATGCCGGCGCCGGCCTGGTGGTCAATCTGCACGCCGGTCACCAAAGCGTCAGGCACCTCGGCGCGGCCAGCTACACCGACTGGAAAATCGGCCTCACGCGCGACTTCGGCATCGTCAGCGGCTCGTTCGCGCTGATCGGCACCAATGCCAGCGAAGCTGCCTACGCGTCGCCCGCCAACGGCAAATTCCTCGGCAAGACCGCGCTGGTTGCCGGCATCGGCAAGAGCTTTTAGATTTGTCGCGGCATGAACGCCGTGGCACTCAGCGGTGTCAAACAAGGATAGCGCAGGGCGCGGGCCGGCCAATTTTTACACCGCGTTTACGGCGCGGCCCACACTCTTTGCAAAATCTTTAGACCTTCCGCACTAACCTTCTTCTTACTAAAACAAACCTTGTGAGGGTGTAATGGACGTTGTTTTTATCGGGGCGATGCTCGCCTTCGTCGCGCTGGGGTGGGTCCTGGTGCTCGGCTGCGCCAGGCTGGAGGGCGCGCAATGACGCTCTTCTACACCATCGGCGCCTTCACCGCCGCCGGCCTGCTGGTCTACCTGCTGGTCGCCCTGCTCAACGCGGAGGACTTGTGATGACTACCCAATCCCTGCTGCTGCTGGCAGCCTTCCTGGCCGTGCTGCTCGCGCTGGCCTGGCCGCTTGGCATCCTGCTGGCGCGCGTCGGCGACGGCGGCACGGTGCCCGGCTTCGGCTGGGCCGCCAGGTTCGAACGGCTGCTTTACCGCGCCGCCGGCACCTCGCCCGCAGATCAACAGAGCTGGCAGGCCTACGCCATCGCCCTGCTGGTGTTCAACGGCCTCGGTGCGCTGCTCGTGTACGGCCTGCAGCGGGTCCAGGCATGGCTGCCGCTCAACCCGCAGGCGCTGCCCAACGTCAGCCCCGATTCGGCATTCAATACCGCAGTCAGCTTCGTCAGCAACACCAACTGGCAGGGCTACAGCGGCGAACAGACCATGAGCTACCTGAGCCAGATGGTCGCGCTGACGGGCCAGAACTTCTTCTCGGCCGCCACCGGCATGGCAGTCGCCTTCGCGCTGATCCGCGGCTTCAGCGCCCGCTCCGCCAAATCGATCGGCAACTTCTGGGTCGACATCACCCGTTCGACCCTGTACGTGCTGCTGCCGCTGTCGCTGCTGTTCGCCGTAGTCCTGATGGGCCAGGGCGTGATCCAGAATTTCACCGCCTACCAGGACGTCACCCTGCTCGACCAGGTCACCTACAGCCAGCCGAAAAACGGCGCCGACGGCCAGCCGCTCAAAGACGCCAAGGGCGAGTCCGTCACCGAAACGCTGGTCGCCAAGACCCAGTCGATCGCCATGGGCCCGGTCGCCTCGCAGGAAGCGATCAAGATGTTGGGTACCAACGGCGGCGGCTTTTTCAACGCCAACTCGGCGCACCCGTACGAAAACCCCACCGCGCTGTCGAATTTCCTCCAGATGGTGGCCATCTTCCTGATCCCGGCGGGCCTGTGCTTCGCCTTCGGCCGCATGGTCGGCGACCGCCGCCAGGGCTGGGCGCTGCTGGCGGCGATGACCCTCATCTTCGTCGCCCTGACCGCCGTCGTGCTGGTGGCCGAACAACAGGCCCACCCTGCCTTGGCGGCGCTCGGCGTCGACCCCGCCGGCGGCAACATGGAAGGCAAGGAAACCCGCTTCGGCATCAGCGCCTCGGCGTTGTTCGCCGCCGTCACCACCGCCGCCTCGTGCGGCGCCGTCAACGCCATGCACGACTCGTTCACCCCGCTCGGCGGCATGGTGCCGCTGGTGCTGATGCAGCTCGGCGAAGTGGTGTTCGGCGGTGTCGGCACCGGCCTGTACACCATGCTCGTCTTCGCCATCATGGCGGTGTTCATCGCCGGCCTGATGATCGGCCGCACCCCCGAATACCTGGGCAAGAAAATCCAGGCACACGAAATGAAGATGACCGCCATCACCATCCTGATTACCCCGACCCTGGTGCTGGCCGGTACCGCCATCGCCGTGCTGCTCGACGTCGGCAAGGCCGGCATGGCCAATCCGGCCGCCCACGGTTTCTCCGAAATCCTGTACGCCTTCAGCTCGGCGGCCAACAACAACGGCAGCGCCTTCGCCGGCCTGTCGGCCAACACGCCGTTCTACAACGTCATGCTGGCGGTGGCGATGTGGTTCGGCCGCTTCGCCATGATCGTGCCGATCCTGGCGATCGCCGGCTCGCTGGCGCGCAAGCAGCGCCTCGAGGCGAACGCCGGCACCATGCCCACCCACGGCCCGATGTTCATCGGCCTGCTGATCGGCGTGGTGGTGCTGGTCGGCGTGCTCAATTACGTCCCCGCGCTCGCACTCGGCCCGGTCATCGAACATCTGCAGTGGGTCGCCAAATGAAAATGAATCAGGAGTTCACGATGTCGCAAGCCCCCTCCTCACGCCACGGCCTGACGCTGTTCGACGCCGCGCTGCTCGGCCCGGCCGTGCTCGATGCCTTCAAAAAGCTCAGCCCGCGCACCCAGCTGCGCAGCCCGGTCATGTTCGTCGTCTACGTCGGCAGCATCATCACCACCCTGCTGGCCCTGCAGGCGCTGTTCGGCCAGGGCGAAGCGCCGGCCGGCTTCATCCTCGCGATCAGCATCTGGCTGTGGTTCACCGTCTTGTTCGCCAACTTCGCCGAAGCGCTGGCCGAAGGGCGCAGCAAGGCGCAAGCGGCCTCGCTGCGCAGCCTCAAGCAGGCGACCATCGCCAAGAAGCTCGCCACGCCCAAGCACGGCACCACCTGGCTGCCGTGCCCCGCCACCGACCTGCGCAAGGGGATGACCATCCTGATCGAAGCGGGCGACGTGGTGCCGATCGACGGCGAAGTGATCGAAGGCGTCGCCTCGGTCGACGAAAGCGCCATCACGGGCGAATCGGCGCCGGTGATCCGCGAGTCCGGCGGCGACTTCTGCGCCGTCACCGGCGGCACCCGCGTGCTGTCGGACTGGCTGGTGGTGCGCGTTTCGGCCAATCCCGGCGAGACTTTCCTCGACCGCATGATCGCCATGGTCGAAGGCGCCAAGCGCCAGAAGACCCCCAACGAAATCGCCCTCACCATCCTGCTGGTGGCGCTCACCATCGTGTTCCTGGTGGTGACGGTGACGTTGCTGCCGTTCTCGCTGTTCGCGGTCGATGCCGCCAAGGCCGCGAGTGGGGCAAGTTCCCCGGTTACCATCACGGTGCTGATCGCGCTGCTGGTGTGCCTGATCCCGACCACCATCGGCGGCCTGCTGTCGGCCATCGGCGTGGCCGGCATGAGCCGCATGATGCAGGCGAACGTGATCGCCACCTCGGGCCGCGCGGTGGAGGCGGCCGGCGACGTCGACGTGCTCCTGCTCGACAAGACCGGCACCATCACCCTCGGCAACCGCCAGGCCTCGGCCTTCATCGCCGCGCCCGGCGTCACCGAGCAGCAGCTGGCCGACGTCGCCCAACTGGCCTCGCTGGCCGACGAAACGCCCGAGGGCCGCAGCATCGTCATCCTGGCCAAGCAGCGCTTCAATATCCGCGAACGCGAGCTGGCCGGCTTGCAGCCGGTGTTTGTGCCGTTCAGCGCCAACACGCGCATGAGCGGCGTCAACCTGGGCGAGCGCGAAGTGCGCAAGGGCGCCGCCGATTCGATCAAGAAGCACGTCGAGGCGCTCGGCCATCCGTATCCGGCCGAAGTGGCGCGCGCGGTCGACGACGTCGCCCGGCGCGGCAGCACGCCGCTGGTGGTGATCGACGGCGCCCGCGTGATGGGCGTGGTCGAACTGAAGGACATCGTCAAGGGCGGCATCAAGGAGCGCTTCGCCGAACTGCGCCGGATGGGCATCAAGACCGTCATGATCACCGGCGACAACAAGCTGACCGCCGCGGCGATCGCCGCCGAAGCCGGCGTCGACGACTTCCTGGCCGAGGCGACGCCCGAGGACAAGCTCAAGCTGATCCGCAGCTATCAGGCCGAGGGCCGGCTGGTGGCGATGACCGGCGACGGCACCAACGACGCGCCGGCGCTGGCCCAGGCCGACGTCGCCGTGGCGATGAACTCGGGCACCCAGGCGGCCAAGGAGGCCGGCAACATGGTCGACCTGGACTCGAATCCGACCAAGCTGCTCGAGATCGTCGAAATCGGCAAGCAGATGCTGATGACGCGCGGCTCGCTGACCACCTTCTCGA
>JARXKM010000449.1 GCA_030272785.1 Pseudomonadota bacterium | reverse complement strand
CCAACCAGGAGCTGGCCGAGAAGGCGCGCCTGCTGTCCGAGCAGAACATCGAGGTCGAGCGCAAGAACCGCGAGGTCGAGCAGGCCAAGCTGGCGCTGGAGGAAAAGGCCACCCAGCTGGCGCTGTCGTCGAAATACAAGTCCGAGTTCCTGGCCAATATGTCGCACGAACTGCGCACGCCGCTGAACTCCCTGCTGATCCTGGCGCAGCAACTGTCGGACAACCCGGAGGGCAACCTGTCGGGCAAGCAGGTCGAATTTGCGAAAACCATCCACGGCTCCGGCTCCGACCTGCTCACCCTGATCAACGACATCCTCGACCTGTCGAAGATCGAGTCCGGCACCGTCACCCTGGACGTCTCCGAGTACCGCTTCGCCAACCTGCGCAACTACGTCGACCGCACCTTCCGCCACATGGCCGAAGCGAAGCACCTCGGCTTCACGGTCGAACTGGCCGACGCCCTGCCGACGGCGGTGATGACCGACACCACGCGCCTGCAGCAGGTGCTCAAGAACCTGCTGTCGAACGCCTTCAAGTTCACCTCGCACGGCCAGGTTGCGCTGCAGATTTCGCTCGTCACCAGCGGCTGGACGTCGGACCATCCTAACCTGATGCACGCCGACGCGGTGCTGGCATTCTCGGTCAAGGACAGCGGCGTCGGCATCGCCGCCGACAAGCTGCAGCTCATTTTCGAGGCGTTCCAGCAGGCCGACGGCTCGACCGCCCGCAAGTACGGCGGCACCGGCCTGGGCCTGTCGATCTCGCGCGAACTGGCGCGCCTGCTGGGCGGCGAGATCCGGGTCGAGTCGGTGGTCGGCTCCGGCTCCATCTTCACGCTGTTCCTGCCGTACAACCGTGCCGGCTTCATCAACTACGACCAGGCGCGCCAGCCGCAGCCGGGTCGGATGGCGCCGCCGCCGGCGCAGGTGGTGTACGCCAACACGCTGCAGCTCGAAAACGAAGTCAAGCCGGTCGCGATGGCCGCCGCCGTGCAGGTGGTCGAATACAGCGCCATGTCGGACGACCGCAGCCTGATCGCCCCGGGCGACCCGTCGGTGCTCATCGTCGAGGACGACGAAACGTTCGCCGAGATCGTGCTCGAATTCGCGCGCGAGAAAAACTTCAAGGGCATCGTCACCCACCTCGGCGACTCGGTGCTGTCGATGGCGCGCGACTACCTGCCGTCGGCCATCCTGCTCGACCTGGACCTGCCCGACATCGACGGCTTCACCGTGCTCGATCGCCTCAAGCGCGACCCGAGCACGCGCCACATCCCGGTGCACGTGATGTCGAGCCTGCGCGAACGCGAACGGGCGCTGCGCCAGGGTGCCATTTCGTACATCAACAAGCCGGTCGACCGCGCGGCGCTGCAGGAGGAATTCATCCGCATCCAGAAGTTCCTGATGGGCGGCAAGCGCAGCCTGCTGGTGGTCGACGACGAAAAAATGCAGCGCGACTCGATCGTCGCGCTGATCGGCGACACCGACCTGCGCATCGTCGCGGTGGAAACCGGCGCCGCCGCCCTGGAAGCGCTGCGCAGCTCGCACTTCGACTGCATGGTGCTGGACCTGACGCTGCCCGACATCAGCGGCTTCGACCTGCTCGACGTGATCGGCAAGGAGCCGCGCCTGCGCGACCTGCCGATCGTGATCTACACGGCCAAGGAATTGAGCCGCAAGGAAGTGACCAAGCTCAAACGCTACGCCAAGACGATCGTCGTCAAGGATGCCCGCTCGCCCGAGCGCCTGCTCGACGAGACGGCGCTGTTCCTGCACCGCTCGCACGCCTCGCTGCCCGAGCTGCAGCGCCGCATGCTCGAGGAGATCCACGCCGCCGACGGCGGCCTGGCCGGGCGCAAGGTGCTCATCGTCGACGACGACCTGCGCAACATCTTCGCCCTCTCCTCGCTGCTCGAGCGCCAGCAAATGCAGGTCTCGTTCGCCGAAAACGGCCGCGACGGCATCGAGGTGCTGGAGCAGGATCCGACCATCGAGATCGTCCTGATGGACATCATGATGCCCGAGATGGACGGCTACGACACGATGCGCGCGATCCGGCGCATCCCCAAGTTCAAGTCGCTGCCGATCATCACCCTGACGGCCAAAGCGATGAAGGGCGACCGCGACAAGTGCATCGCCGCCGGCGCTTCCGACTACATCACCAAACCGGTCGATGTGGCGCAGCTGCTGTCGCTGATGCGGGTATGGCTGCATTGAGCGGCGCCGGCATCGTGGCGGGCGCGCCGGCGACCGAGGAGTTCGAGATCGACCTGCTGCTCGAGGCGCTGTTCCAGCGTTTCGGCGACGATTTCAGGGGCTACGACCGGCCGGCGCTGCGCCGCCGGCTGCACCAGGCGATGCAGCTGCGCGGCCTGAACACGGTCTCGTCGCTGCAGGACCGGGTGCTGCACGAGCCGGGCGCCGGCGCGGCGCTGCTGCGCGCGCTGTCGGTGCAGCCGGCCACGCTGTTCGACGAACCGGAGCAGGTGCGCCAGCTGCGCATGGTGCTGGCGTCGTCCCTGCGCGCCTCGCCGGTGCCGAAGGTCTGGCTGGCCGAATGCGCCGGCCCGGAGCAGGCCTGGTCGCTGGCGATCCTGCTGGCCGAGCAGCAGCTGCACCTGCGCACCGAGATCCACGCCACCGTCGCCAACGAGGACATGCTGGCCGCCGCCCGCCTGGCCAGTTTTCCGGCCGAGCGCATGCAGGAGTACCACGAGCGCTATGTCGGCAGCGGCGGCACGGCGCAGCTGAGCGACTATTTCGACGTGCGCGGCGGCCGCGCCACCCTGATCGCCGCGCTGCGCGGGCGCATCGTCTGGGCGCAGTACAACCTGGTGACCGACGCGTCGTTCAACGAGTTCCAGATGATCGTCTGCCAGCGCGCCCTGCCCGACTTCGGCCCGCTGCTGCGCCAGCGCGTGCTGCGCCTGTTCCACGACAGCCTGGCGCTGTTCGGCGTTCTCGGGCTCGACCGCGAGTTCGGCGACGCCGACCCGCTGACCGCCTGCTACCAGCCGGTGTTCGCGCAGCAGTCGTGGTACAAGCGGATCGCCTGACGGCTAGCCGTTTTCCTTGGCCAGGTTGATGGTATAGCGCGGAATCTCGACCGTCAGGTCGGTGTGCGCGATGCGCGCCTGGCACGACAGGCGCGAATTCGGCTGCAAGCCCCAGGCGCGGTCGAGCATGTCCTCTTCATTGTCGTCGACTTCGTTGAGCGAGCCGAAGCCGGCCTGCACGATGACGTGGCAGGTGGTGCAGGCACCGACCTTGCCGCAGGCGTGTTCGATCTCGACGCC
>JARXKM010000448.1 GCA_030272785.1 Pseudomonadota bacterium | reverse complement strand
ACCTGCTGATCTTCGGCCACGTGCTCGAAGGGCGCGTCGAAGTCTATCCGGGCGTCTCGTACACCGCCTTCCTGATCCCCGGCCTGGTGATGATGAGCGTGCTGCAAAACGCGTTTGCCAACTCGTCGTCGTCGCTGATCCAGTCTAAGATCACCGGCAACCTGGTGTTCATCCTGCTGCCGCCGCTGTCGCATTGGGAGATCATTTCGGCCTACGTGCTCGCCTCGGTGGTGCGCGGCCTGGCGGTCGGCGCCGGCGTGTTCATCATCACCGCCTGGTTCGCCCACCTCGGCTTCGTCGCGCCCGTGTGGATCGTGGTGTTCGCCCTGCTCGGCGCCGCCATCCTCGGCACCATGGGCGTGATCGCCGGCATCTGGGCGGAGAAGTTCGACCAGCTCGCCGCGTTCCAGAATTTCCTGATCATGCCGGCGACGTTTTTATCCGGCGTGTTCTATTCGATCCACTCGCTGCCGCCTTTCTGGCAGGCGGTCTCGCATTTCAATCCGTTCTTTTATATGATAGACGGATTCCGCCACGGCTTCTTCGGCCAGTCCGACATCTCGCCGTGGACCAGCCTTGCCATCGTCAGCGCGTTCTTCGTGGTGCTCGCGACGATCGCCGTCAACCTGCTCAAGCGCGGCTACAACCTGCGCCATTAATACCGAGGAAACCATCGTGGCCACTACCCCAGAACTGATTCACAGCTACATTACCGCCGGACTCGAATGCACTCACCTCGAGGTCGAAGGCGACGGCCAGCACTTCAACGCGCTGATCGTCTCGCCGGCGTTCGCCGGCAAGCGCCCGATCCAGCGCCACCAGATCGTCTACGCGGCGCTCGGCGACCGCATGCGCGAAGAAATCCACGCGCTGTCGATGAAGACCCTCACCCCTGAAGAATATCAAGGATAACCATGGATAAGCTCCAGATTGTCGGCGGCAAGCGCCTCGATGGCGACATCACCATTTCCGGCGCCAAGAACGCCGCCTTGCCGATCCTGTGCGCCGGCCTGCTCACCGCGGGCGACCTCGTTCTGACCAACGTGCCGCACCTGCACGACGTCAAGACCATGCTCAAGCTGCTCGCGCAGACCGGCCTGGCCGTCAAACAGGAAGGCGAAACCGTCACCCTCAACGGCGCCGCCATCGACACGCTCGAAGCACCGTATGAGCTGGTCAAGACCATGCGCGCCTCGATCCTGGTGCTGGGCCCCCTGCTGGCGCGCTTCGGCCAGGCCAAGGTCTCGCTGCCGGGCGGCTGCGCGATCGGCTCGCGCCCGGTCGACCAGCACATCAAGGGCCTCGAAGCGCTCGGCGCCGAGATCACCATCGAAGGCGGCTACATCTACGCCAAGTGCGCCAAGCTCAAAGGCGCCAGCATCCGCACCGAAATGATCACCGTCACCGGCACCGAGAACCTGCTGATGGCCGCCACCCTGGCCGACGGCGAGACCATCCTCGAAAACGCCGCCCAGGAGCCCGAGGTCACCGACCTGGCCAACCTGCTGGTGGCGATGGGCGCGAAGATCGACGGCATCGGCACCGGCCGGCTGGTGATCCAGGGCGTCGCCGCGCTGCACGGCGCCAGCCACGCGGTCATTTCCGACCGCATCGAAGCGGCCACCTTCCTGTGCGCCGTGGCGGCCACCGGCGGCGACATCTTGCTGCGCAACACCCGCACCGACATCATGGACGCCGCGCTCGACAAACTGCGCGACATCGGCTTGGTGATGGAGGTGGGCGCCGACACTATCCGCGCCACCATGAACGGCCGCCCGCGCCCGGTCAGCTTTTCCACCACCGAGTATCCTGGCTTCCCGACCGACATGCAGGCGCAGTTCATGGCCGTCAACACCATCGCCGGCGGCGCCAGCCGGGTCACCGAGACGATCTTCGAGAACCGCTTCATGCACGTGCAGGAGATGAACCGCCTGGGCGCGGCCATCAGGATCGACGGCAACACCGCCAGCATCAGCGGCGTGGCGCGCCTGCGCGGCGCACCGGTGATGGCGACCGACCTGCGGGCGTCGGCCTCGCTGGTGATCGCCGCGATGGCGGCCGACGGCACCACCATCATCGACCGCATCTATCACCTCGACCGCGGCTACGACCGCATGGAAGTGAAGCTGTCCGCGGTCGGCGCCGACATCGTGCGGCTCCAATGAGCGCGTTCTCGACCCCGGCCAGCGGCCAGCTGATCCTGGCGCTGTCGAAAGGGCGCATCTTCGACGACACCTTGCCGCTGCTGGCCGCGGCCGGCATCGTCGTCACCGAGAACCCGGAGACGTCGCGCAAGCTCATCCTCGCTACCAACGACCCCAACGTGCGCGTCATCATCGTGCGCGCCTCCGACGTGCCGACCTACGTGCAGTACGGCGCGGCCGACTTCGGCGTGGCCGGCAAGGACGTGCTGATGGAGCACGGCGGCGAAGGGCTGTACCAGCCGATCGACCTGAAGATCGCCGCCTGCCGCATGTCGGTGGCGGTCAACGCCGGCTTCGACTACGCCAGCGCGGTACGCCAGGGCAAACGCCTGCGCGTGGCCACCAAGTTCGTCCAGACCGCGCGCGAGCACTTCGCCGCCAAGGGCGTGCACGTCGACCTGATCAAGCTGTATGGCTCGATGGAGCTGGCGCCGCTGGTCGGCCTGTCGGACGCCATCGTCGACGTCGTCTCGACCGGCAGCACGCTGCGCGCCAACAACCTGGTCGAAGTCGAAACCATCATGGAGATCTCGTCGCGGCTGGTGGTCAACCAGGCGGCGCTGAAACTGAAGCGCGAACGACTCCAACCCATCCTCGACGCGTTCGAACGCGCCTCCACCCTGCTAGGCTGATTTCCTCATGACGCTCCAGATCCGCAAGCTCGATTCCACCCAGCCCGACTTCCAGCGCAAGCTCGATGCGCTGCTGGCGTTCGAAGCGTCCACCGACGATGCCATCGAGGCCGCGGTCGGCACCATCCTGCGCGACGTCAAGGCGCGCGGCGACGCCGCCGTGCTCGAATACACCAACCGCTTCGACCGCATTCCGGGCGGCGCGGCCAGCATGGCGGCGTTCGACGTCAAGCAGGCCGAACTCGATGCCGCGCTCGCGGCGCTGCCCGGCGCCCAGCGCGCCGCGCTGCAGACCGCGGCAGATCGCATTCGCCTGTTCCACGAGCGCCAGAAGCAGGAACTGCAAGGCTTCAGCTACACCGAGGCCGATGGCACCGTGCTCGGTCAGCGCATCACGCCGCTCGACCGGGTCGGCATCTATGTCCCGGGCGGCAAGGCGGCCTATCCGTCGTCGGTGCTGATGAACGCCATTCCCG
>JARXKM010000075.1:14689-18033 GCA_030272785.1 Pseudomonadota bacterium | reverse complement strand
CGCCGGCGGTGACGCGCTCGAAGGCGCTGACCGCGTCGAGCGGGCCGGGCTGGAGCGCGATCAGCAGCGCCATCGCTTCGCCCACGGTGACAATGTCGGAATGCATGGGGGGCATCCTCAAAAGCGCAGGCGCGTCGTCAGCGTCGCGGCGGTGGCGGCAGGCAGCGCCAACGTGAGCACCGTGCCGCGCTGTTCGGTGGGGCCCTTGTAGACATTGCCCGGCGGACCGGCCGCGACGACGACGCCCGGCGCGATGCGCGCCTGCACGGCCGCCTCGTCGACCGCGACCTTGAGCGAGGCCGGCTTGCCGCTGACGGTGAAGCGGCCGGCAGCCGTTTGCACGATCGCATTGTCGCCATGAAACCCGCGCTGGCGATGCAGCCGGGGAGCAACTCGCCGGCGAGCGGCGCTGCTGGGACGTCCGCGTTCGGCGGCGATGTCATGCGGCGGCTACCCGCGCCACGGCGATCACTAGTCAATGGCGCCATGCAACTGCTGCGCGAGTTCGTCGAGCAGCGGCTGCGCTGCAGCGAGCGCGGCGGCCTCGATCGCGCGAAACTGGCCGAGCACGCGCAGCCCAGCCTCGGTCACCAGCGCCCCGCCGCCCTGACGCCCGCCCGCCGCGCCGCGCACCAGCGGCTGGCGAAAGCTGCGGTTCATCACGTCCACCAGCAGCCAGGCGCGCCGATACGACATGTTCATCGCGCGCGCCGCCGCGCTGATCGAGCCGGTCTGCAAGATGGCCTCGAGCAGGTCCGCCTTGCCGGGGCCGAACGCCACTTCATCGTCGCGCAGCAAGCGCAGTTTGAGCGTAAATTGTGTCGTCATCACGATTGCTTAGCGCATCGACAGCAGCGCGGCCGCCTTGACCTGGGCCCAGACCGCCCTGCCCGCCTGCAGCCCGAGCTGGTCGCGCGAGCGTCGGGTAATGCGCGCCAGCAGCGGGGTGCCGCCGGCATCCAGCTTGACGATGACGTGCGCCGCATCGTGGGCCGGCCATTCCGCCGTGACGGTGGCGCGCAGCTGGTTCAGGATCGAACTGTCGGTCTGCGGGCCCAGCGTCAGACTGACGTCGCGCGCCAGCACGCGCATGCGCAAGCTGGTGCCGAGCGCCATCGCCTTGTGCGCCACGTGCATGGCGCCGCCAGCGGCGCGCAGGCGCAGCAGGCCGTACTGACTGTCGACGCCGTCGACGATGCCTTCGACCACCACGCCGGCATCGTCGGCCAGCGCCATCGACAAGTCGAGCCGGGCCAGCGTTTCGGCGGCGGGACCGCTGGCCAGCACCTGGCCGGCATCGAGCAGAACGACGTGGTCGGCCAGGCGCGCGACTTCTTCGGTCGAATGGCTCACGTACAACATCGGAATGTCGAGTTCCTCCTGCAGCCGCTCCAGGTAGGGCAGCACTTCTTCCTTGCGTTTGCCGTCCAGCGAGGCGAGCGGTTCATCGAGCAGCAGCAAGCGCGGCCTGGTGAGCAGCGCCCGGGCGATCGCCACGCGCTGACGCTCGCCGCCCGACAATGCCGTCGTGCGCCGTTCCAGCAGGTGCGCAATTCCCAACAGCGACAGCGCGTGCGCCATCATCGTGTCGCCGTCGGCGGCGCGCGCGCGCTTGCGTGCGAAGTCGAGGTTGCCCTGCACCGACAAGTGCGGGAACAGGCTCGCTTCCTGGAACACGTAGCCGACCGCGCGCCGATGGGGCGGCACGAACAGATGGCGGGCCTCGTCCTGCCACGTCTCGCCATTGACTTCCAGGTAGCCGCCGGCATGGCGCTCCAGGCCGGCGATGGCGCGCAAGATGGTGGTCTTGCCGGAGCCGGAGTGGCCGAACAAGGCGCTCACGCCGCGGCCCGGCAATGCGAGATCGGCCTGCAGGCGGAAGTCGGCGCGCCGCACCGTGAAACGCGCGCGAATGACGGAGGGCTGGGTCACGCGATCTTTCGGGTCGGATTAAAGGAATACAACAGCAGCAGCGCCACGAAGCTGAACAACAGCATGCCGCCGGCCAGCCAGTGCGCCTGCGCATATTCGATCGCTTCGACGTGATCGTAGATCTGCACCGACACCAGGCGCGTCTTGTTCGGGATGTTCCCGCCCATCATCAGCACCACGCCGAATTCGCCGATCGTATGGGCGAAGCCGAGCGTGGCGGCGGTGATGAAGCCGGGCCGCGCGAGCGGCAGCACGACCGAAAAGAAGGTGTCGATGGGGCTGGCGCGCAGGGTCGCCGCCACTTCGAGCGGACGCCGGCCGATCGCCTCGAAGGCGTTCTGCAGCGGCTGCACGACGAACGGCATCGAGTACAGCACCGAGCCGACCACCAGGCCGGCAAACGTGAACGGCAGCAGGCCGATGCCCAGCGATTGCGTCAGGCGGCCGATCGGGCCGTGCGGCCCCATCGACACCAGCAGATAGAATCCCAGCACCGACGGCGGCAGCACGATCGGCAGCGCGACGACGGCGCCGGCCACGCTTTTCCAGCGCGAGCGTGTTTGCGCCAGCCACCATGCCACCGGTGTTCCCAGCAGCAGCAACAGCACGGTGACGATGCTGGCCAGTTTCAGCGACAGCCAAACAGTATTCCAGTCTTCCGGATTGAGCATGTGCAGGTGCTTACAGGTCGTAGCCGTAGGAGCGGATCACGGCCTTCGCCTTGTCGCCCTGCAGGTACTTGAGGAAGGCCGCGACCGCGGGCTTGCCTTTGCCCTTTTCCAGCGCGACCGCATCCTGGCGGATCGGGCTGTACAGTCCGGCCGGCACGACCCAGGCCGACCCCGATTTCAGCTTGCCGCCCTCGTAGACCTGCGACATGGCGACAAATCCCAGCTGCGCAGCACCGGAGACGACGAACTGGTGGGCCTGGGCGATGCTCTCGCCGACCACCAACTTTGGCGCGACCACGCCGTACAGCGCCAGCTTCTGCAGCATTGCCACCGCCGCGGCGCCGTATGGCGCGAGCTTCGGATTGGCGATCGACAGATGCTCGAAGCGCCCTTGCTTCAAAACGTCGCCCTTGTCGTCGACCAGGCCCGCTTGCGCGCTCCACAGGACCAGCTTGCCGATCGCGTAGGTAAACCTGGTGTGAGGCGCCGCTGCGCCCTCCTTCTCCAGCCTGGCCGGCGTTTCATCGTCGGCGGCGAGCAGGATGTCGAATGGGGCGCCGTTCTTGATCTGGGCGTAGAACTTACCGGTCGAGCCGACCGTGGACTGGATCTTGTGGCCGCTCGCTTGCTCGAAGCTGGCGGCGATCTCCTTCATCGGCGCGGCGAAATTGGCGGCGACGGCGACCTGGACTTCATCCGCATGAACAATGTTGGCAGCGGCAAGCAGCACCAGTAAAGCGG
>JARXKM010000075.1:0-14589 GCA_030272785.1 Pseudomonadota bacterium | reverse complement strand
CCGATCGACTCGAGCGTGCGCCTGGCCTCGTCGATGCGCGCCGGCTCGAGCTGCCAAAGCCGCTCGCGGCCGGCCTTGTCGTCGCGCACCAGGCCGGCCTCGGCCAGCACGCCGAGATGCTTGGTGACGCCTTGCCGGCTCAGTTCGGTCGTATCGGTCAACTGCGAGATCGAGAACGCGCCGCCGGCGCACAGCACAGCCACCAGTTTCAGGCGCGTCGGGTCGCCCAGGGCGGCGAAGACATGGGCCAGCGACGCATTCGATGCGAGCGCCGCTGCCACCGTGCCGCGCGGTGCATTAGCTGCTGGCATGGCGCGCGATATTTTTCAGCTGCGCTTCCCAGCCGCCCGAGTTCATCTCGAACGCTTCGCGGCGGCGATGCGCCGGCACCTTGTCGAAGCCGGACTCGACCACGGTCAGCAAGGTGCCGTCGCTGGCATCGTTGAGCGTGAAGGTGACCAGGGTCGGCTGCTCCTGCGTGTAGTCGATGGCGGCGTCCACCGCGTACGGATGCCAGGAAAACGCCATTACATCCTGCGGCTCGATGCGCTCGATCAGTGCATCGAAGAAGACGTGGGCGTTGCCGCGGATGACGTGGGCGATTTTTCCGCGCACGCGCTTGCCCGGCGCGAATTGCTGGCCGGCCAGGTCGGCGCCGAACCATGCGCCGAACTCCTCGGCGTTTGACAATGCGCGCCAGACCCGCTCGCGCGGCGCGTTGATCAGAATGCTGCGTTCGATGCGGTCAGTATCAATTACGGTGGTCACGGTACGCTCCTTTGCATGCAAGGTGAGGGATGGGGCAAGGCCAAGCCATCGCGGGGCATCGCCATCGTGCAACCGTTTGGCTGCGTATGCATTATGGCGCAGGATTCCGTGAAATGCAACCGAATGGATGCCTATTAACGTTGGGGCGAGTCGGCGCAGGTCGCCAGCACCAGGCCGCGCAGCCAGCGATGCGCCAGGTCGGCATCGAGGCGCGGATGCCAGAGCAGGCAGATCGTCATGCGCGGCATTGGCAGTGGCAACGCAAACGTGTGCAGGCCGGCGCGCAGCTTGCCGGTTTGTCGCTCGGGGACCGTGGCGACCAGGTCGGCATCGCGCGCCAGTGCCAGTGCGCTGGCGAAGCTGCCGACGATGGTGACGATTTCGCGTTTCAGCCCGAGCGGCTCCAGCGCAACATCCACCGGCCCCGCCTCCAAGCCGCGGCGCGAGACGGCGATGTGGCGGCCGCTGGCATACAGCGCAGGCGTGACGTCGACCTGGCTCAGCGGGTGCCCGCTGCGCACCACGCCGACGAACCGATCTCTGAACAAGGCCTGGGTCCGCACTTCTGGCCCGGTACCCTCTCCCACCACGCCGGCCTCCAGGTCGACGCTGCCGTCGCGCAGCGCGGCGCTCTCCTTGTTGGGCTTTTGCATGAAGCACAGGCGCACGCCAGGCGCATGTGTGGCCGCGCGGGCGATGAGCTCGGCGCCGAAGTTCTCGACGAAGCCTTCGCGGGTGCGCAGCACGAAGGTCCGGACGAGCTGATCGAGCCTGAGCGCCTCGGCCGGCCGCAGCACCGCTTCGGCTTCCTGCACCAGCCGGCTGACCCGCTCGCGCAGTTCGAGCGCGCGCGGGGTGGCAACCAGGCCGCGTCCGGCGCGCACCAGCAGCGGATCGCCGGTCGTCTCGCGCAGACGCGCCAGCGCGCGGCTCATCGCAGACGGGCTCAGGCGCAAGCGCCGGGCGGCGCCCACCACGCTGCCTTCGGCCAGCACGGCATCGAGCGTGACGAGCAAGTTCAGATCGGGAAGGTCCATGCGCCGATCTTAGCGCACCTTGATCTGGATATGGCGTCGCCTGCACGAATAAAATGCAAGCAGCGCGTCTTCCGCCATGTTCCGCACGCGCGTATCGTTTGGGTATGGACCGAATTGAACCAGTGGAGGTGCGTATGAACAAGATCATTGCAGGACCCGCAGTGCGACAGCCGGCAGTGCGCGGGGCCGTTGCCTGTCTGTCGCTGTCCATGCTGCTCTCGTCGCTGGGCACCAGCATCGCCAACGTCGCCCTGCCAACGCTGGCGCAGGCATTCGGTGCCTCGCTCCCGCAAGTCCAGTGGGTGGTGCTGGCGTATTTGCTTGCCATCACCACCGTGATCGTCAGTGTCGGGCGGCTTGGCGACCTGACGGGGCGCCGGCGGCTGCTGCTGGCCGGCATCTTCCTGTTCACCGTCGCGTCGGCGTTGTGCGGCTTCGCTTCCACGCTGTGGCTGCTGATCGCCGCGCGGGCGGCGCAAGGCCTTGGCGCAGCCGTCATGATGGCCCTGACGATGGCCTTTGTCGGCGAAACGGTGCCGAAGGAACAGACCGGCAGTGCGATGGGGCTGCTCGGCACCATGTCCGCCATCGGCACGGCGCTTGGCCCTTCGCTCGGCGGCGTGCTGATCGCCGGTTTCGGCTGGCGAGCCATTTTCTTTGTCAACGTTCCACTCGGTCTCGTGGCAATGTTGCTGGCATCGCGCTTCCTGCCAGCCGACCGCCCGCGCGCGAAAACGGAGCGCGCCGGCTTCGACCATCCAGGCACGCTGTTGCTGGCACTCACGCTGGGCGCATACGCGCTGGCCATGACGGTGGGACGGGGCAAGTTCGGCCTGCTCAACGTGGCGCTGCTGTCGGCCGCCGCCGCCGGCCTCGGCCTGTTCGTGTTCGTCGAAACGACAGCCGCCACGCCATTGATCCGCCTGGCGATGTTCCGCGCCCCGCAGTTGCGCGCCGGCTTCGCCATGAGCGCGCTGGTGACGACGGTGGTGATGGCGACGCTGGTGGTGGGCCCGTTCTACCTCACCGGCGCGCTCGCGCTCGATGCCGTCCATGCCGGACTAGTCATGGCGAGCGGACCGGTGGTGGCCGCGTTGACCGGCATGCCGGGCGGACGCATGGTCGACCGGTTTGGCGCACAGCGCATGACTATCTGCGGACTCATCGGCATGGCGCTCGGCTGCGCTATGTTGCTGCTTGTGCCGGCCAGCTGGGGCGTTACTGGATACATCGTTCCGCTGATCGTCATCACGGCCGGCTATGCGCTGTTCCAGGCGGCCAACAATACAGCCGTCATGAGCGATATTTCACCCGACCAGCGCGGCGTCGTCGCCGGCCTGCTCACCCTGTCGCGCAATCTCGGATTGATTACCGGTGCCTCCGTCATGGGCAGCGTGTTCGCTTTCGGGGCGGGGACGGCCAATATCGTGGCCGCGCAGCCGGCGGCGGTTGCGGCCGGCATGCGGACCACGTTTGCGGTCGCCGCGGCGCTCATCGTTGTCGCCCTTGCCGTCGCGTGGACCGCAAGCGGCAAGCGGGTGTCACCAGCGCCCGGGAAGAGTTAATGTATTCCCGTCAAGATCGGCCTGTCCGCCTGAGCATCGGCTTTCAGAGCGAAATATGTCCAGATGCCGCCAGCAAGATCTGCCGCGCCAAAGAGAATGATCATGGGACTGGCGAGGCCAATCACCGCAAACGTGGTGAAGGTAACGAAAACGACGAAGCGCGTGTACACCGAGGCTTCCAGAAAAGGCCTGTTTTCGTGCTTGGCGGCGACCCACGCATACACGCCAATCATGAATGCGGTCACTCCTACGACGTGAATCCAGACCTCCGAGGTTGCAGGAATCCGAAAGATCGCTAGCAGAAAATTCGGCGCGACGACAAGTACGGCGCCAACGACGAACAAATAGATGGCGAATACCTTGGCGCTGAACGCAGATTTGGACATGGTTTCCTTGGAAGTATACGGCATGCAAAACGTGTGATGGAATGTGGCTCGATGTTGCCGTCCGAACCAAGCAAAGGCAATACTTACCGAAGTACCGAAGTGCCGAATGCCGGCATCTGGCCGATTGGAACGTCCGTCAAGAGGAATGCAACTCCTCAGCGACGGCCTTCAAACTATAGCCGGGCATAATCTGATCTGAAATCGTCAAGATTGAAAATAAGTTTCTTTTCAGATCATCTTCTGAAAGCTCACCACTGCTTAGAGAAGTTTGCAACAAATGCAGTGCCATATCGGCCAGGAGCGTTCTTTGTTTGTCCGTCCATCCTGGCTCACCTCGCCTTGAGGTATCCTTTTGATAGGACGATTCGGTCAACTCATGAGCAATGCGACTCAAGGACAGTATTTCTTTTCTAACCAAGACATCCATCAGTTACCGTCCTTCGAGCAGTGGTCGTTCATGTGGAAACCCGATCGCAAGGGACACTCTGAAGACGTTTCTATCGCCACACTTCGGCGCGGCTTGCTCGGCGGTTTGCCGACCATCATATGCTAAAGTTATCTGTCGGGCAACGCAACAGTATGATGCGCCTGCGCGACGAACGCCTTCAAATAGCCGATCTCGGCATCCCCATCGCGCATGCCAAGAAAGATCTGCTTGGCGATGCCCTGTGGCCCGAGCCGCACCGCCTTGATCGCCAGCTGCGCGGCATATTCCTCGACCAGCCAGCGCGGCAATGCCGCCACCCCGCGTCCGCTGGCCACCATCTGCAGCATGATGTCGGTCGTTTCGATGGTCTTGTGGCGCTTCGGCTGGCAGCCGGCCGGCAACAGGAATTGGTTGTAGATATCGAGTCGCTCGATCTCGACCGGATAGGTGATCAGCGTCTCGCCCGACAGCTCGGCCGGCGCCACCGTGGCCTGCCCGGCCAGCCGATGCCCGGCCGCGACCACCAGCACCTGCTCGTAGTCGAACACCGGCTCGTAGCGCAACCCCGGGCGGTGCAGCGGATCCGGCGTGACCAGGATGTCGATCTCATGACTGAGCAAGGCGCCGATGCCGCCGAACTGGAATTTCTGCTTGACGTCGACATCCACGTCCGGCCACGCCGCCAGGTACGGCGCGACCACCTTGAGCAGCCACTGGTAGCAGGGATGGCACTCCATGCCGATGCGCAGGTTACCGCGCTGGCCGGCGGCAAACTGGACCATCACCTGCTCGGCATGTTCGAGCTGCGGCAGCAGCCGATTGGCCAGCAGCAGCAGGTAGTGGCCGGCCTGGGTCAGCCGCAAGGTGCGCCCTTCCCTCGTCCAGATCGGCGTGTCCAGGTGCAGTTCGATCTTCTTGATCGCATGGCTGAGCGCCGACTGGGTCAGGCACAGCACCTCGGCGGCGGCGGTCAGCGAACCTTGACGGTCGACCTCGCGAATCAGCGACAGGTGAAATCGTTCGAGCATGGCAAGCATGAAATAAATTAATGGATGAATGAAATAATACCATTATTCTTCATAGGTCGATCACCCTATGATGAGCGCTGTTCATCAACAGGCAGAGATCATGGTCACGACACATAACTTGGGGTTCCCCCGCATCGGCGCGAAGCGCGAACTGAAGTTTGCCCTCGAAGGGCACTGGAAAGGCCAGCTGCCGCAAGTGGAGCTCGAGCACCTCGGCGGGCAACTGCGCGAGCGTCACTGGCACGACCAGGACGGCCTCGACCTGGTGCCAGTGGGCGACTTCTCGTTCTACGACCAGGTGCTCGACATGAGCTTCATGCTGGGCAACGTGCCGGCGCGCGCGCATCGCCACGACGGCAACTCGCTCGACAGCTATTTCCGCGTCGCCCGCGGCCGCTCGGCCAACGACAGCGCCTGCAGTGGCGTCCATGCCGGCGAAATGACAAAGTGGTTCGACACCAACTACCACTACATCGTGCCTGAATTTACCAGCGACACCGCCTTCACGCTCGATGCCAGCCGGCTGCTGGCGCAAGTGGCACAGGCACGCGCCGCCGGCGTGCAGGTGAAGCCGGTCATCATCGGTCCGCTGACGTATCTGTGGCTGGGCAAGGCGAAGGACGACAGCGACAAGCTGGTCTTGCTGGCGCGCCTGCTGCCTGTGTACGCCGCCCTGCTCGAGCGGCTGGCAGCCGACGGCATCGAATGGGTACAGATCGACGAACCGGTGCTGGTCACCGACCTGGCGAGCGAGTGGCAACAAGCATTTCGGCACGCTTACGAAACGCTTCAGAGCGGCAAGCTCAAGCTGCTGCTGACGGCGTATTTCGGTGCGCTGGGCGACAACCTCGCGCTCGCCTGCAGCCTGCCGGTGCAAGGTCTGCATGTCGATGCGGTGGCCGGCCGCGCCGAAGTGGACATGCTGGTGCGGCATCTGCCGGCCGACAAAATCCTGTCGCTCGGCGTCATTAGCGGGCGCAACATCTGGAAGAGCGACCTCCACGCGACGCTCGAATGGCTCGAACCTGTGCACCGGGTGCTGCAGGAGCGCCTGTGGATCGCGCCGTCCTGTTCGCTGCTGCACGTGCCGGTCGACCTCGACAGCGAGACCGCGCTCGACAGCGAGGTGCGCGCGTGGCTGGCCTTCGCGCTGCAAAAACTGGCGGAGCTGAAGATTCTGGCGCAGGCGCTGAACAAGGGCCGCTCGTCGGTACAGGAGGCACTGGTGGCCAACCACGCCGCGCTCGAGCAACGCCGCAACTCGCAGCGCGTGCACAACCCGGCGGTCAAGGCCGCGCTGGCCGACATCGACGCCGCGCACGGCCTGCGCACCAGTGCGTACGACGTGCGGGCGGCCAAGCAGGCCGCGCTGCTCAAGCTGCCGCCGTTCCCGACCACCACCATCGGCTCGTTCCCCCAAACGAGCGAGATCCGCCAGGCCCGCAGCCGCTTGCGCGCCGGCGAGCTGGACGCCGACGCGTACGGCGCCCTGATGCGCGCCGAAATCGCCCGCTGCGTGCAGGCCCAGGAAGAACTCGGCCTCGACGTGTTCGTGCACGGCGAAGCCGAGCGCAACGACATGGTCGAATACTTCGGCGAGCAGCTGGCCGGCTACGCCTTCAGCCAGTTCGGCTGGGTGCAGTCGTACGGCTCGCGCTGCGTCAAGCCGCCGATCCTGTTCGGCGACATCAGCCGGCCCTTCGCGATGACGGTCGAATGGACCCGCCACGCCCAGTCGCTGACCGACAAGCCGATGAAGGGCATGCTGACCGGCCCGGTGACGATACTGAACTGGTCGTTCGTGCGCGACGACCAGCCACGCTCGGTCTCCTGCCTGCAGCTGGCGCTGGCGATCCGCGCCGAAGTGCTCGACCTGGAACAGGCCGGCGTGCGCATCATCCAGATCGACGAGGCGGCGCTGCGCGAAGGGCTGCCGCTGCGCCGCGCGGAATGGGCCGGCTACCTGGCCTGGGCGGTCGAGTCGTTCCGCATCGCCGCCAACGGCGTGCGCGACGACACCCAGATCCACACCCACATGTGCTATTCGGAGTTCAACGACATCATCGCCTCGATCGCCGCGATGGATGCCGACGTGATCACCATCGAGACGTCGCGTTCGGACATGGAGCTGCTCGACGCCTTCGACCACTTCGCCTATCCGAACGCGATCGGGCCAGGCGTCTACGACATCCACACGCCCAACATTCCGAGCGAGGAGCAGATGGTGCAGCTGATGCGCAAGGCAGCCCAGCGGGTGCCGGCCGAGCGGCTGTGGGTGAACCCGGATTGCGGCCTGAAAACGCGCGCCTGGGCCGAGGTGCTGCCGGCGCTGCACAACATGGTGGCGGCGGCCAGGACGCTGCGCGCGGCCCAATAAGCCGGAGCTCCCCCGGGCCTTCATCATGGTAGCGATCAGGGCTGAGCGATCAGGGTTGACACTCTGCATTGCGCGGCGGCGCGCGGACCGGTTCGCCGGTGGCGTGGGCGTTGAAGGCGGCGGCGTCGCGCGCCAGCTTGCGCCACCACATCCACGAAGCCAGCGCATTGATCCAGAAGGCCGCATACAGCGCGGCCGTCAGGTACAGGCCACGGCTGAGGTAGAGCGGCGCGGCGATGGTGTTGACCAGCAGCCAGAACGCCCAGTTTTCGATGCGTCGCTGGATCAGCAATACCTGGCCGATCACGCTGAATACCAGCACGGCGGAGTCGAGGAACGGCGCGTAGGCGTTGGTATAGAGATGGAGCAAGGCGCCGTAGCCGGCGGTTGCGCCCACGCCGACCGGGACGGTCCAGAGCAGGCTGGCGAAATTCGCGTGAGAGATCGGCAGTGGCTCGCCGTGCGCTCCCCTCGCCCATTTCCACCAGCCGAGGATGCTGGTGATGACGAAAAACGCCTGCAGCACAACATCCGCGTACAGGTTCGCCTGGTAGAAAAGCAGGCCGAACAGCGCGCAGCCGACGATGCCGGTCCACCACGTATGCACGCTGTTGCGCCCGGCCAGGAAGATCGCCCCGGCGGTGAAAGTGTTGGCGCCAAGTTCGAGCGGGGCTATCATCGCGCCGCACCTTGCTGGTCTGACGCCATTGTCGCCTCCGCTCGTTAGGAAGCCGCTAATGTACGCCAGGAGCGGCCTTCACCGCAAGCGGGAATGGCGTGCTTACAGCTCCAGTTTGCCGTGTTCGCCCGCTGCGATTTCGGGACGCGTACCGGTGATGGCCGCCTTGGCCATCTCGAACATCTGGGTCATCTTGTTGTCCTTCGAATCCCAGAAATGGACGCTGCGCGCGGCCACCCGCACCAGCACCACGTGCGGATCGTCGACGCCATTCGGGAACCAGGCGGCGACCATCGGGTTCCACAGCGCGCGGATGCGGGCACGATCGACGACGCGTTCGGCTGTGCCGCTGATCGACACGTACAGGCTGTCGGCCGGCTCGGCAAAGCTGACGTTCACTTTCGGATTGACGCCGATGTTCTGCCACAGGTCGGTCGCGCTCGAGGTGTAGAACCACAGCCCGCCATCGGCATCGACCTCCTGGTTGGTCATCGGCTGGCTGGTCAGGTGGCCGTACTGGTCGACGGTGGTGAACATACCGAAGCGCACCGAGTTGATTTTCGCGGCGAGTTCAGCCACCTGGGGGGAATGCGTCAGTTCGGACATGGAAGATTCCTTCACGCTTGCGCGGTAGTAGAGTAGCGTCCATCGTAATGGTTGTCGTGGACAAACTCTGTGCGCGCACGAACGCAGGCGCAAAAAAAAACGGCGCCCCTCGCGGTGACGCCGTTCTCGATCGGTGGCTGGCGATCAGAACCTGGCGTGCAGGCCCAGCTTGAACGCGCGCGGCGAGCCGGGCGTGATGTTGTTGTCGCCGTTGGCGTAGGCGTAGTACTTCTTGTCGGACAGGTTCTCGATGTTGAGCTGCAGCTTCAGCTCAGCGTTGATGGTGTAGAACAACGCGCCGTCGACCCGCGTATAGCCTGGCAAGACCACGCTGTTGCTGGTCGATGTGTACATGTCGTCGCGATAGATCACGCCCAGCCCGGCGCCGAACGCCGGCGTGAGCTCGACCCGATTCCACAGCGACAGCGTGTTCTTCGGCACCAGGCCGACGGTCGCGCCCGACAGGGCCGTGGCCGACGTGCTTGCCAGCAGCTTGGCGTCCTGATGTGCATAGCCGCCCTGGATGCTCCAGTTGCGCGTGACCTTGCCGCTCACGCCCACTTCGACGCCGTTGGTGCGCTGGCCGTCGGCCAGCTGGTCGGCGATGCCGGTGGCCGGGTTGACGACCGCGACATTGTTGCGCTGCAGGCGGTACACGGCGACGGTGGCCAGCAGGTCGGGATTGAATTCCCACTTGCCGCCGATTTCGTAGTTGATGAACTTCTCCGGATCGAGGCCCTGGTTGACCGCCGTCAGGCTGCTCAGCTGGTCGCCCGCGCGCGGGAAGGTCGCCACGCTGTAGTTGGCGTACAGCGTCGTCGCTTCGACCGGCTTGTAGACCACGCCGATGCGCGGCGACACCAGGCTGTCCTTGCTCGACAGGTGCGCCGCCGACGCCGGCAGTGCGAGCACGCCGGCCGGACGGTTGTTGGTGTAATCGACCTTGAAGCTGTCGAAGCGCACGCCGGCGATCAGTTGCCATTGCGGCGACAGGTCGAGCTGGTCTTGCGCGTAGAAGCCGGCGATCTTGACATTGCTGGTGCCGTCGCGGTCGGAAGCGCTGCCGCCGAGCACGTAATTGACCGGCAACGGGCCGTCCGGGCTGGTCAATGGGACGCTGAACGAGGTCTTGTTGTTCGAAAACACGCCCGTCTTGCGCAGGTAATCGGTGTCCTGCCTGCCCAGTTCCATGCCGACCAGCACCTTTTGCTTGAGCGCGCCGCTGGCGATGTCGAACGTCACATCGGTCTGGTTGAACAGGTTCTTGCGCCATTGGTGGTTGTTGTAGGCGGCCATCGGCACCAGGCCGGTCTTGACGTCGATCGCGCCGGAATTGTAATTCTGGTAGAACTTGTCGTAGTCCGTGTAGCGCGTCTTGTTGGTCAGGTGCACGTTGCCGAAGTCATGCTCGATGGTGCTGCTGAGCGCGTCCGACACCAGCCGGGTCGGCCGCGCATCCGGATCCGGGTCGCCGAAAAACGCCGACACCGACGTCGCATACGGCTTGCCGTTGAGCGACGGGACGCCGCGGTCGGCGCTGCGTTCGTCCTGGAAGTGCTCGTAGCCGAGCACGATGCTGGTGTCCTTGCCGGGGCGGATCGCCACGGTGGGGTTGATGCCCGAGCGCTCGAGCTTGTAGTTGCGCTGGTAGCCGCCCGAGTCTTCCACCATGCCGGTCACGCGCACGGCGACCGTGTCGCTGACGGCCTGGCCGACGTCGGCGGTGACGCGTCGGTTATGGTAGCTGCCGACGGTCAGGTCGGCGCCGCGCACGGTCTGGAAATTGGCTTGCTTGGGCGTGCGGTTGATCACCCCGCCCGAACCGCCGCGCCCGAAGATCATCGCATTCGGGCCAGTCAGCGCCTCGACGCGTTCGACGTTGTACAGGTCGCGGTAGTATTCGACGTCGTCGCGCACGCCGTCGATGTAGAAGTCGCCCGACGAGCTGGCGCTGCCACGGAAGATCGGGCTGTCGCGGTTGCCTTCGCCATTGGCCATGCCGACCCCGGGCACGTAGCGGGCGACATCGGCCATGCTTTGCATCGCCTGGTCGCGGATCAGGGCCTCGGTAATCACGGTCACCGATTGCGGCAGGTCGCGGATCGCGGTGTCGGTCTTGGTGCCGGCGGTGGTGCGCTTGGCGACATAGCTGTCGGTGTCGGCGCGGCCGGTCACGACCACCGTCGGCAGCACCGCGTCCTGCTTGGCGTTGGCGTCCTGGGCGAGTGCTACGCCGGCATTGCCGGCCAGGGTAGAGGCGAATGCCACGCGGAGCAACAGGGCGAGCGTGGAAAGCTTGGGGCGGTGAAAGTTGTGCATGCGGCCGGAACCAATCTTGAATGACAATGAGAATGGTTCGTATTATGATTTATTTCCGCGACTTTGGCAATCGCCGCTGTCGTTAGCGGCAACGTGCGTACAGGAAACACGCGCGCGGCTCGGCGTCGAGGTTAGGATGCACGATGTAGCGCTCCAGCCGCCCTTCCCTCGCCAGGCCCGCCTTTTCCGCGGTCCGCGCGGAAGCGTGATTGTCGACGTCGCAGGTGGCCTGTACTCGGAAGCAGCCGGCCAGCGCGAGGGCGGCGTCGCCGAGCGCGCGCACCGCCTCCGGCATCAGCCCCGCGCCCCAGTGTGCGCGTGCCAGCACATAGCCAAGGTCGATGGCGTGCGGCAGCATGCGCGCTTCCAGCATCCCGATCGGCACCGCTACGCTGGCCTGCAGCGCCAGGATGTAGGGCCGGCTGCGCCCGCTCTCCCATGCTTGCATGCAGTAGGCGAAGTAGGTCTCGGTCTCGGCTAACGTTCGGTGGGGGCGCCAGGTCATGTAACGGGCGACGTCGCTGTCCTGGGTATAGGCGGCGAAGATGGCGGCGGCGTCGGACGGACGCGGCGCGCGCAGTACCATGCGCGGCGTGTGCAACTGGTCGGGGAGAGAAAAGGACATGGCACGAACACCTCCGGGTGAACAAGACGGGCCGTGGAGTATGCCACGGCGCGAAGCCGGCGCCATGCAAAAAGGCCCGGCCCGCGTGTCGCGGCCGGGCCTTTTCAGCGCAGCGTCCTTACTTGGCCGTGGTTTCCGCCACCGGCTTGGTCAGCAGCTTGACCTTCGCCTTCAGCTTGATCGCCTGGATGTAGCTGTACATGTCCTGCTGGCCCAGCGCATTGGTGATCTGCTCGAGCTCCGAGGTGCGGCGCGCGGCGTCCGGCGCCGGCGCCTGGGCGACCTTGCCGATGCGGTACAGGCCGAAGCCCTGGCCCGGCAGGTCGACGCTGACGAAGCTCGGCAGCTTGCTCACGTCCGCCTTCAGGACGGCCAGCGCAGCGGCAGGATTGAGGGCTGGCTGCTTGGTGCGCGACACCGTGGTCGGCGCGCCGAAGCCGGTCAGGTCGCCCGACGCCATCACTGCCGCCATCTTCGCTTCGCCGGCCTTGTGCGCCAGCTTGGCCGCTTCTTCGAGCGTCACGCGCTGGCGGATCACGGCATCGACTTCGGCCAGCGGACGCTTGCTGGCCGGCTTGAATTCGACCACGCGGCCGGCGATCAGCACGTTCGGGCCGGCCTGCACCGCTTCGGTGTTGCGCTTGTTCTTGAGCGAGTCATCCGCGAAGATCGCGGCGAGGAACTTGGCGTTGTTGTAGGGCGCGCTGGCGAGGGCCGGCGCCGGCTTGCGCGTCAGGTTGTCGATGGTCTCGATCTTCAGCTTGAGCTTGTCGGCGGCCGGCTTCAGGCTGTCCGACTGCTCGTACAGCGTGTTGCTGAACGCTTCGGCCAGTTCCGAGTACTTCTTCGACATCTTCTGCTTCTTCAGGTCGGCCACGATCTGGTCCTTGGCCTGCTCGAGCGTCTTCGCGGTGGCCGGCTTGAGCGCGGTCACGGTGATGATGTGGTAGCCGTATTCGGAGGCGACGACGTCGCTGATCTCGCCCTGCTTGAGCTGGAAGATCGCGTCTTCGACCGGCTTGACGAAGGCGCCCTTCTCGACGACGCCGAGGTCGCCGCCCAGTTCAGCCGAACCGGGGTCCTGGGACTGCGCCTTGGCCAGCTTGGCGAACTCGCCCGGGCTCTTGCGCAGCTGCGCCAGGATCGCTTCGGCCTTGGCCTTGGCGGCCGCCTTCTCCGCCGCCGGCGCATCCTTCTTGGCGTTGATCAGGATGTGGCTGGCGGTGCGCGCTTCCGGCGTGGCGAAGGTCTTCTGGTTCTTGGCGTAGAAGTCGGCCACTTCGGCGTCGCTCACGCTGACCTGGCCTTCGAGGCTCTCCGGCGTAAACAGCACGTATTCGGCCTTGACCTGTTCCGGGACGGCGAACAGCGCGGCGTTTTTGTCGTAGTACTCCTTGACCATCGCGTCGGTGACCTTGACCTGGTCGACGTAGGCGGCGGCCGGGAACAGCAGTTCCTGCACTTCGCGTTCCTGGTCGTTGATGTCCGACAGGCGCGTGGCGACGCTGCGCGGCGCGAAGGCGCTGCCCTGCACGGCGCCGCTCAGCTGCTGCATCGACAGGTCGCGCCGCACCCGCGCGTCGAGCCCGGTGGTGGTCAGGCCCAGCGAGGCGGCGGTCGCCTTGTACTGGTTGACGTCGCCCTGGAACTGTTCGGCGTACACTTTCGCCAGCATGGCGTCGGTGATGGTGAGGTGGTTGCGGGTCATCTCGCCGGCCAGCGCGCGCTCGGCCACCAGGTTCTCGAGGATGGCCTGCTTGGCGGCCGGGGTTTCGAACATCTTCTGGTCGAACTGCGGGCCGGCCATCTGGCGATAACGGTCGATCTGCTGGCGCTGCGCCGCTTCCCATTCCTGCTGCGTGATCTTTTGTCCGTCCACGTCGGCGACCGCGTTGGCGTCGTTGCCCTTGTTCTGATAGCTGCTGACGCCGACCAACACGAACGACGGCACGATCAGCAACATCAGGAAAATCTGCATCAAGCGCTTGTGGGTACGAATAAATTCAAACATGGTCAGCCAATTCTTGGTAGGTGAATGCAGTTAAATTGCAGACATAAAAAAAGGCGAACTCTCGTTCGCCTTTTCTTGTTTAATGCTGGCGGAGCGGACGGGACTCGAACCCGCGACCCCCGACGTGACAGGCCGGTATTCTAACCAACTGAACTACCACTCCTAATTCGGTGTATTTTCTTGGCGGAGCGGACGGGACTCGAACCCGCGACCTCCGACGTGACAGGCCGGCATTCTAACCAACTGAACTACCACTCCCCGAAAATACTGGTACTGCCTGCTTGCACGACGGGCCAAACAGTTCCGACGATTGTCACCTCGTCGAAGGCAATTAGTTTACTGCATCCTTGAGCGCTTTGCCAGCTTTAAATTTCGGTACTTTCGCCGCCGCGATCGTGATCGCTTCGTTGGTGCGCGGATTGCGCCCGGTACGCGCGGCGCGCTCGCCGACGGTGAAGGTGCCGAAGCCGACCAGGGTGACGCTGTCGTTGTTCTTCAGGCTGGTGGTGACCGCGTCCATCATGGCGTCGAGCGCACGCGTGGCCGAGGCCTTGGTGATATCCGCCGACTTCGCGATTTCTTCGATCAATTCTGTTTTGTTCACTCGGTTCCCCGTCAGATGATGTGATGCCGCGATACTGCGCCATCGTGTTATGTCGCGCTGGCCAGCGCGGCGGAAAGAAATCCGCAGGCCGTATTAAACAAGCGGCCGTCCCTTTGTGTCAAGCGGGTTCCGCACGCATGCCACAAACGGCGCCGCG
>JARXKM010000447.1 GCA_030272785.1 Pseudomonadota bacterium | reverse complement strand
GTGGTGTCGGTGTCGCCGCGGCCGATGATCGCCGGCGGAAAGCCCAGTGCGATCGTGCCGCCATTCGACTGGGCCGGGAACAGGCTGACCGGCGCCGTGCTTTGCGTGAGCGCGGCGAGGCGCGCGGCGGCCGGCTGCGCGAACGCTGCGCTGGAGAAGGTGATCGCAATGGGGCTGGTGGTCGCCGCCGGAGCTGTCGCCGTCGGCCCTGACGTCGCCACCACGCCGCCGCCCGTCGCCGCCGACGTCGGCAGGATTGCGTCGGTCAGTTCGCCCGACGACACGTACACGGTGTCGAGCACTTCCGGCGCCGGTTCATTGTCCAGCACCGGCCCTTCCGGCTCGTCGGCGATGCGGTTGCCGCAGCGCGCCCGCGCCAGGTGCGTGCCATCGGTAAGCAAACCCTCGCCCAGCGCCAGCCGGACCTTGTGTTTGGTCCAGTAGATCTTGTCGCCGATGCGGTAGGACACGTGCACCAGGCGCGACTTCTCGACCTGCACAAGGCGCGCGGAGGCGACGTCGAAATCGGCGTAATGGGCGCTGATCACTGGATCGGCGCGCACCGCGGCGAGCAGTTCGGCAGCACTGTGCACGCCCCCCGGGATGACCGAATTGCGATACACCAGCCGCGGCGGCTTGGTCGTCGCAGCCGCAGCCGGGGCCGCAGCCGCGCTCAGCGGCGCTAAGGCGGCCAGCGGCGGGCGCGCCGACTCCGGCTTTCCATTCGACAGCAGCGCGGCCAGCACAAGCAGCATCAACGCAACGGCGCCGCCCGCCAGGACTTTCGCCGGCGGGACTCCGTAATGCATCGGCTTGTGCTTTAAATATGTCATTAAAGAAATAAATGTTGTAAAGTGTTCATTCCATAGAGTAACAGACATTTCATAAAAAAAAGGGTGCGCACGTACCGAATCGACCAGATTGTGGTCGCGGCAAGACAGTTTTGCACCACCCCGCGCGATTGCGCGCACCGAAACGGACGATGCGCGTGCCCGTACCGCTGTAAGATATTCACCTTATGATAAAAGAGCCGACTATCGCGCGTCGGCTTTTGCGCTTCTGGATAAACTGAATGACTGACGAAAAAACCGCTACCACCCCAAGGCCGCCGCGCAGGCAACGCCGCATGCTGCGCATCGAAATCGCCCCGCGCAGCATGCTCGTCGCGGTGCTGATCGGCCTGGCCATGTGGGCGCTGATGCGCCTGTTGCCGGCCTTGCTGGTGCTGCTGGTTGGGCTGATGATCGTCGGCACATTGAATCCGGCGGTGCGCTGGCTCGAGGCGCGCGGCGTGCGCCGCGGCGTCGGCATCGGCATCGTGTTCGGTGCCTTGCTGCTGCTGGTGCTGGCCACCGCAACGCTGACGATGCCGGCGCTGTTCGCCCAGGTGTCGAGCCTGATCGAGCAGGAGCCGTCGCTGCGGGCGCGCCTGGTGAAGTTCCTGGCCAGCTATCCGCTCACCGACTTCCTCGCCGTGGCGGTGCGCGACCTGCGCTACGACGCCTTGATCAAGTCGGCCGGCGCGCAGGTGCTGGCGGTGTCGGCGCGGATGGTCGAGATCTTCGCCTACGGCGCCGGCGCCTTCTTCCTCGCGCTGTACATGATGATCGACAGCGACCGGCTGCGTGGCGCGCTGTTCCTGGCGACGCCGCGCCCGCACCACATCCGCCTCTCGCGCGTGCTGCTGAACCTGGAAACGATAGTCGGCGGCTACATCCGCGGGCAGCTGATCACCTGCGTGTTCATGGGCGTGTTCATGTTCATCCTGCTGACCGCCTGCAGCATCCCGAATGCGCTGGCGCTGGCGTTTTTCGGCGGCGTCGCCGATGTGCTGCCGTTTGTCGGCATCTTCCTGACCATGGGCCCGGCGCTGCTGGCGTCGCTCTCGCAAGGCGCGGTGGTGACCGTCATCGTGCTGGTGCTGATGTTGTGTTACGAGGAGTTCGAGAGCCGCGTACTGGTGCCGGTGGTGTACGGACGCGCGCTGCGTCTGCCGTCGTCGGTGGTGTTGTTTGCGCTGATCGCCGGCGGCACCCTGGCCGGCGTGCTCGGCGCGCTGCTGGCCTTGCCGGTGGCGGCCACCATCCTGATGCTGATCGACGAGGCACGCATGGCGATGCCAGGCGAGGATGTGCAGCGGGTCGACCTTGACGTGCAGCAGCAGGACCAGCGCAGCGAGGCCGAATACCAGCGCCGCACCCAGGGCATGCCAGCCGAACAGGCGGCGGCGGTCGCGTTGGAAATCGCCCAGGCGCGCAAGCAGGTCGACCTCGCGGCGCCGGAGCAGCAGGGCAGGGCGCCCGAATAGCGTTGGGTCTTGACTCGGCGGCATTCAACGGCGCACACCTGGTCGCGCCACAGGTGCGTGCCAATCCGTGCCCCGGTTTCGGAAGCATCACGGCACCGGCGTCAACGGCGCCAGCGCGGAAGAACCGGGTTCAAGCGGCCGTGTCGGCGTCGCCGGCCGGCCAGCTGACGATCGCCAGGAACAGGTAGCCGGCGCCGTACACGGTCTTGATCAGCGGCGCGCTGCCGGCATTCGGTTCCAGTTTGCGGCGCAGTCGCGAGATGCTGACGTCGATGCTGCGGTCGGTGGCCGCCAGGTCGCGCGTGCCGAGCAGCTGTTCGCGCTGCAGGATGCGGTTCGGGTTGTTGACGAAGACCTTCAGCAGGTTCGCCTCCGAGGTGCTCAGCTGGCTGCTCTCGCCGTTCGGCGCGCACAGCGTATTGTTGCCGGTGTTGAACCGCCATCCCGAAAACGCCGCCACCTGCCGCTGGAGCGGCGCGCCGCTGACCGGTGCGATGGTAGCTACAAGGTGTTCGGCACCAAGATATTCATCACCTATGGCGATCACGATATGGCGGAGAACATCGTCCACTTGCTGCTGGCGCGCACACCCGACGCACCGGCCGGCGTGAAAGGCATCTCGCTGTTCGTCGTGCCCAAGTTCCTGGTCAATGCTGACGGCACGCTGGGCGCGCGCAACGACGTCGAATGCGTATCGATCGAACACAAGCTGGGCATCAAGTCCAGCCCGACCGCGGTGCTGCAGTTCGGCGACCATGGCGGCGCGCTCGGCACCCTGGTCGGCGAAGCGAACCGCGGGCTCGAGTACATGTTCATCATGATGAATGCGGCCCGCTTTGGCGTCGGCATGCAGGGCGTCGGCCTGGCCGACCGCGCCTATCAGCAGGCGGTGGCGTTCGCACGCGAGCGCATGCAGTCGCGCGACCTGGCCGGCTCGAGCGGGCCGGTGGCGATCATCCACCACCCGGACGTGCGCCGCATGCTGATGTCGATGCGCGCCCACACCGAGGCGGCGCGCG
>JARXKM010000446.1 GCA_030272785.1 Pseudomonadota bacterium | reverse complement strand
CCCCGGTAGATTGACGCTGGGGGTCGCTTCGACGCCGGCAACGCTGCCGGCATCGGCCTGATCACGCGCCCACGCACCTGACTGGCGAAGGAGGCATCGATGAAGCCCATCCACTACGCGCTCGGCGACGCCGGCGATGCGGTGCGCGACATCCAGCGCAAGCTCGCCAGCCTCGACCCGCAGGGCTACCCCGACCTGATCCGGCTGCAAGCCGAGCCCTGCAGCGGCATGTACGACGCTGCCACCGCCGCGGCGGTCCGCGCGTTCAAGCAGCAGCAGGCGATCGAACCGCTCGACGGCACCTGCGACGAGCCGACCTGGCGCCGCCTCGACGAGCAGGCCGGCAGCGTGTTCGCCGAAACCTGGCAGTTCGAAATCGATGCCCTGCGCGGCGATCTGCCCGAGCAGGTCGAGCCGGTGCGCGACGCGCTGCTGCAGCAAGCCCACGCGCACCAGCTGGCCGGGCTGGCGTTCTCCGGCGGCGGCATCCGCAGCGCCACCTTCAACCTCGGCGTGCTGCAGGCGCTGGCCGAACTGCGCATGCTGCGCGACTTCGACTACCTGTCGACCGTCTCGGGCGGCGGCTACATCGGCGCCTGGTTGTCGAAATGGCTCAAACGGCTCGACGGCAACATCGTCGACATCGAGCGCCAGCTCACTCCCGGCTCGCGCGAGACGGCCGTCAAGCGCGAGCCCGAAGAGATCAAGTTCCTGCGCCAGTACACCAATTACCTGACGCCGAAAACCGGTTTCTTCAGCGCCGACACCTGGGCCCTGCTGGCCACCTACACGCGCAACACCGTCCTCAACCTGAGCATCCTGGTGGCCTTGATGGCGGCCGTGCTGATCGTGCCGCGCCTGCTCGCGCTGGTCGTCGAACGCGCCAGCGCGCATCCGCCGCGCTACCTCGCCGACGCCTACGCCGCGCTGGGCTTTTCCGGCTTCGCCGCGGCCGCCGTGCTGGCCGCGCTGTGGTCGGTGTTCTGGATCGCCGCCAGCATTTCGACGCGGCCCGACCCGGCCGACCCGCGCCACCTGCGCGGCCAGAGCCAGGCCAGCATCATCGGCTTCGTCATCGTGCCGCTGATGCTGGCCGCGTTCTGCGCCAGCGCCGCGCTGTGGGAGCAGCACGGCGCCATCAGCGCCGCCTGGGACGCCTGGTTCGCCCAGCCCGGCCTGCACAATCCGATCGTCGCCTGGCTGGTGGCGCCGGGCGTGGCCTATTTCGTCGCCTGGTGCGCCGGCTGGAGCTGGGCCCAGCTGCACAACCGCCGCGCCGAGCGGCGCGCGCGCAAGGCGCCGGCGCCGCTCGACTGGCGCGAACTGCGCATCGAGGGCGCCGGCCACCTGGCCTGCGCGGTGGCCGCGCTGGCGGTCGGCGCCCTGCTCGTCATCATGGCCACCGCCGCGCTGCACGACTGGCACCAGGCGCTCGGACCGGCGGCGCCCGACACCACCATCCCGGTGGTCGCCTTCGGCATGCCGATCCTGCTGGCCCTGTTCGGCGTGACGATGGTGCTGTCGGTCGGCCTGGTCGGCTCGCTGTACACCGACCGCAGCCGCGAATGGTGGAGCCGCCAGGGCGGCTGGACCGCCATTTTCGCCATCGCCTGGCTGGCGCTGGTGGCGGTGAGCCTGTACGCGCCGGCCGCGGTGGGCTGGTTCCACGGCCATTTCGGCGGCTGGGCCAGCGCCGCCCTCAACAGCGCCTGGCTCGGCCTGACGGTGGCCGGGCTGATGCTCGGCAAGCGCAGCACGCCGGCCGCGCCGCCAGCGCAAGCGCAGGCGCAGGCCGCCCTGCTGGCGCGCGCCGCCCCGCTGGTGTTCTCGGTCGGCGCGCTGTGCCTGGTGTCGACCCTGCTGCACGCGCTGCTGCTGCCGCACGGCTTTCACACGCGCGCCGCCGCCGATGCCAGCCTGGCCGGCTATGCCGCCGAATACTACCGGCAGGCGCTGCTGGCCGACTTCGCGCGCCTGCTGCTGCCGATGGCTGGCCTGGCGCTGGCCGGGCTGGTGCTGGCCTGGCGGGTCGACATCAACAAGTTCTCGCTGCACATGATGTACCGCAACCGGCTGGTGCGCGCCTACCTGGGCGCCAGCAACAGCGCGCGCCAGCCGCATCCGTTCACCGGCTTCGACCCGGCCGACGAAGTCCACCTCGACGAGCTGTTGGCCACCAACGCGACGCTGCAGCGGCCCTACCACATCCTCAACACCGCGCTCAACCTGGTCAACGGCGCCGAGCTGGCCTGGCAGGCGCGCAAAGCGGCCGGCTTCACCTTTTCGCCGGCCTTCTGTGGCTTCGAACTGCCCGGCACCGCCTCGCCCGGCGGCGCGCGCCTGGCGCACGAGGCGCTGCGCGGCAGCTTTCGCCGCACCAGCGCCTACCGCGCGCCCTCGCCCACCCGCCACGACGAGGAATGCGGCATCAACCTCGGCATGGCGATGGCGGTGTCGGGCGCCGCCGCCAGCCCGAGCATGGGCTACCATTCGTCGCCGCCGCTGGCCTTCCTGATGACCTTGTTCAACGTGCGGCTCGGGCGCTGGTTCGCCAATCCGCTGCGCCCGCTGCCCCGGCACGACGGCAACGCCGTGCGCGCGGCGCGGCCGCCGCGCACCTCGCCGCGCCTCGGCCTGTGGTACCTGGTCAAGGAACTGTTCGGCCTCACCGACGCCAGCGCCAGCTACGTCTACCTGTCCGACGGCGGCCACTTCGACAACCTCGGCGTGTACGAACTGGTGCGCCGGCGCTGTCGCCTGATCGTCGTGGTCGACGCCGGCGCCGACGGCCAGTTCGATTTCGAAGACCTCGGCAACGCCATCCGCAAGTGCGGCACCGACCTGCACGTCGAGATCGAGATCGACGTCGGCAAGATCGACCTGCTCAAACCGGCCGAATTTAGCCGCAGCCACTGCGTCACCGGCGCGATCCGCTACGACAAGGTCGACCAGAACGCGCCGGCCGGCACGCTGCTGTACATCAAGCCGTCGCTGCTGGGCACCGAGTTCGCCGACGTGCTCAACTACCGCAAGACCAACCGCAGCTTTCCGCACGAGAGCACGGTCGATCAGTGGTTCGACGAAACCCAGTTCGAGACCTACCGTTCGCTCGGCTACAGCATCGGCAAGCGCGCCCTCACCAGGGCGGCGGCGACGGCGTCCAGGAACGAACTCGAGCGCCACAACATCGGCGCCTTGTGCGACGCCCTGCACACCTGCTGGGACGACCCGGACCGCGCGCGCGAACGCGACGGCGCGCGCCAGGGCCTGCACGTGGTGACCGACCGCCGCGCGCTGCAGCGGCGCCTGACCGACGCCGACGCCGCCGC
>JARXKM010000074.1 GCA_030272785.1 Pseudomonadota bacterium | reverse complement strand
AACTCCAACGACTGGCTCTTATGGTTGCATTCCATGCCGACCAAGATGACGCCATCCCGTACTGGTTGCTTGAAGTCATACCGCGGCACTCCAGCATGACCAGGAGTGGAAGCCAAAATACACGTCCCGGTAAAAACGACGTAGAGAAGGTGAGATCGCCATTTCGTCCAAGCAAATTCGGTGCTCATGATCCAAACGCCTCCAAAAATTCGATGCTTGTTAAAGTTCAGGGTACCCGTCCCCTCTTGGCCGATCGCTGTCTGTTACTGACGCCAAATACCGACCCAAAGCAGGCTTCACCGTTCGACATGAACAGGGGCTGGACAGCGAAGCCGCTCGTAATTTTGTGCTCGATGGAAGCATCAAAGTCAACTTCGGCTAGAGCTCCTGCCCAAACATGATGCGATGGCCGTCGATCGTGCGGATACCAAACTCTCGCATGCCCCACGGTTTATCTGCAAGCTCCTGAGTGAACTCCGCACCTGCCCCCTGATACTCGCCAAACAATTCGGCAGCATCCGAGACAGTCACGTATCCATACCACGAATGATCGCCGAGCTGCGAAGGCGGAATGGCATCGGTGCACTCACCAAGCATCACGGCAAAACTTCCACGGGATAGAAAGGTCCAGCCAGGCGCGGTAAAGTCTATGCTCAATCCGAGAACGCAAGTGTAGTAGTTCGTGGACTGGGCCAAGTCCAGAACAGCAAGCGTGCATCTCACCTTCGTGAAATCTGACATGTATTTTTTCCTCGTCCTGAATCGTTGGTCTTCATTCCGCGCCAAAGGGCTGGGTATATCCGATTGTATCCATTCGCACTGTCGAGGGATACCGGGTCCAGTCCACCCAAAACGGTGACGATACGCCATGCGTCGGACACTTGCCTTTCTTTTTGCTAGGCAGAAACTTGCGCATGGACAATAATTACGCCCATGAGCTTCCCCTCCCTCCTCCGCCCCGCCATGCTGCTTGCCCTATCCCTGTCTCCATTGGCCCACGGCGTCGAATGGAGCGGGCTGCTCGATGTGCGGGCGCAGGCCACTGATGGCGAACGCAGCTGGACGCGCGCCGGGCTGGGCAAGACCCGCGACGAGCGCGCTGGCCTGCGCCTCGGGCAAGCCATCCTCGCCGCCGAGATACCGCTGAGCGATGCCATCACCGCGACGGCCGTGCTCAACGCCAGCGATGACCGGCGCGGCGTGATCGGCCTGCAGGAGGCTTTCCTGAGCTGGGCGCCGGTGCCGGCCGGACCGTGGAAAATGCGCGCCAAGGCGGGCGTGTTTTTCCCCGCGATTAACCAGGAGATCGACTACGACCGCCTGAGTTGGACGCCGACGCGCACCATTTCTGCCTCCGCGATCAACAGCTGGATCGGCGAGGAACTGCGTACCAAGGGCCTCGAACTGAGCCTCACCCATCTCGGACGCGCCGCCGGCTCGCCCCATGATTTCGGCGTCAGCGCCGCCCTCTTCAACGGCAACGATCCCGCCGGCACGCTGCTGGCGTGGCGCGGCTGGGGCATCGGCGACCGCATCACCGGCCTGAGCGAATCGCTGCAGCTTGCCGACCTGCCGGTGTATCGGCCCGACGGCGCGATTAACAAGCAGGCCAGCGACATCCATCTGTTTCGCGAAATCGATGGCCGCTCAGGCTATTACGCCGGCCTCAATTATTCCTATTCAGGCATGCTGGAGATGTCGGCCATGCACTACGACAACCGCGGCGATCCGCGCATCGTCAAGCAGCGCCAGTACAGTTGGGCGACGACATTCGATCATGCCGGCGCGCGCCTGCGCCCGCACGGCCAGTGGGACCTGCTATTCCAATGGATGTCCGGCTCCACCGAGATGGGCGCGCATGCCGTCCGCGTCGATTTCCGCGCGTGGTATGCGCTGGTCAGCCACCCGCTTGGCCACGGCGCGCTCACCGTGCGCTACGATCGGTTCCGCACGCACGAGCGTGACATCCTGCCTGACGATCCGAACGGCGAGGACGGCAGCGCGGCTGCGCTCGCCTACGCGTACGAGCTGGCGCCCTCGCTCAGCCTCGTCACCGAGCTGTTGTCGGTGCGCAGCACGCGGGCCGCGCGGCTGCTGGTGGGCGATGCAGCCGCACAACACGACCGCAGCCTCACCACCTCGTTGCGCTGGCAGTTTTAGCGCCGCAGCACGATGCCGGCACGCTCGAGCTGCGCGCGCGGCCATTTGCCCAGGTCGGCCGCCGCCTCGTAGGCGCTCTGCAGGAAATCGAGCAGCATGCCGTCGGGGTCGGGCGCCATGCGCACCTCTTCGTACGGCAACACGAATTCGCCGAATCCGCTGTCGTAAAAGGCCGCCGCCGGGCGCAGTTGCGCGCCGCTGAAGCCGGCCGGCTCCGGATAGGCGTAGGCGTAGAACAGCGGATAAGGCATGGCGTCGTTGCCGGGCCAGAATCCACAGCTGCTGACCTCGTGCGAATAGGCGTCGCGCGTGACCCAGTCGGGGCAATGCGGCGCGCCGCCGGGATGCTCCGGCGCCGGCGCACCCGAGAAACGGCTGACGGCCAGGTCGAAGCTGCCCCAGAAAAGATGCACCGGACTGCACTTGCCGATGAAGCGCGAGCGAAATTCGGTGAACACGCGCTCCGCTTGCAGCAGAAGGCGCCAGTAGCGGTTGGCTGCTTCGGCGTCGTAGGCGGCATGCACGTGGTCCTGGGGGAACGGGATGGCGTCGATCAGCTCGTTGGGCGTCACGTGAATGTGCACCGGCAGGCCCAGCTCGGTCATGTGGGCCATCAGTTCGTCGTAAAACTGGGCCACCGGCCGCGGCTTGAGGGCCATGATCCTGCTCTCGCCGTCGCTGGTTTCGATGCGCAGCACGTGGTCGATGAAGTCGAACGCCAGTTCGACGGTGCGCGCGCCATGGGCGATCGGCGAGGTGGTGATGCCGCGCGCGGTCAGGTAGAAGGTGGCGTGCCAGGCATGGTTGATCCAGGGCGACTGCGTCAGCCGGATCTTGCCGACGATCTGGCTCCACAAGTGCAAGGTGGCGCGCGTGTCCTTCCATTGGTCGTAGGGCAAGGCGGGCCAGGCCGCGTGACGGCCTGCGGACGATGCGGACATGAGAATCTCCTCCTTGTTGAATAAGACGCGCCGGCGCCGTTTTCGTTCCTGCGGCGCGCATCACGGGGCAAAAAAAGCCTCGCGATATATTGCACTGCACGAAAAATATTTGCGCAGACCGCACTCCGGTTACTTGAACAATTTGTTATCCTCTTGGCGCACACCACCTTACCAAGGGGAAGCTACGATGAGCCAGAGTAAGCCTCTGACACTGCATGTTCCGGAGCCAACAGGCCGACCCGGATGCAAGACCGATTTTTCCTACCTCCACCTGAGCGCCGCCGGCTGGGCGCGCAGGCCGCCAGTCGATGTGCTGGCGGCCGACACGGCCGATCTGGCCTCGACCCTGATCCGCGTGCTCGACGACGACGGCAACGCGGTCGGTCCGTGGGCGCCGGAGGCCGACAGCGAGCTGCTGCGCTTCGGCCTGCGCACCATGATGAAGACGCGCATCTTCGACGCCCGCATGGTCATCGCGCAGCGCCAGAAGAAGATGTCGTTCTACATGACCTCGCTCGGCGAGGAAGCCATCGGCACCGCGCACGCGCTGGCGCTCGAGGACGGCGACATGAACTTCCCCACCTACCGCCAGCAAAGCCTGCTGATGGCGAAGGAATTCTCGCTCGTCGAGATGATCTGCCAGCTGCTGTCGAACGAGCGCGACCCCCTCAAGGGACGCCAGTTGCCGGTCATGTACTCGGTGCGCAAGGCGGGCTTTTTTACCATCTCGGGCAACCTGGCGACCCAGTTCGTGCAGGCGGTCGGCTGGGCGATGGCCTCGGCCATCAAGGGCGATACCAAGATCGCCTCGGGCTGGATCGGCGACGGCGCCACCGCCGAATCGGACTTCAACACCGCCCTCACCTTCGCTCACGTGTACCGCGCGCCAGTGATCCTCAACGTGGTCAACAACCAGTGGGCGATTTCGACCTTCCAGGCGCTGGCCGGCGGCGAAAGCGTCACCTTCGCCGCGCGCGGCGTCGGCAGCGGCATCGCCTCGCTGCGGGTCGACGGCAACGATTTCCTGGCCGTCTACGCCGCCTCGCGCTGGGCCGCCGAGCGCGCCCGCAGCAATCTCGGGCCGACCCTGATCGAGTGGGTGACCTACCGCGCCGGCCCGCATTCGACGTCGGACGATCCGTCCAAGTACCGGCCGGCCGACGACTGGTCGTACTTCCCGCTGGGCGACCCGATCGCGCGCCTGCGCCAGCACCTGACGTTGCGCGGCCTGTGGTCCGACACCGAGCACGAAGCCACCCAGCAGGCGCTGGAAGCCGAAGTGATCGCCGCGCAAAAAGAGGCCGAACAATCGGGCACCATGGCCGACGGCCGCGTGCCGAGCGCGGCGGCGATGTTCGAGGACGTCTACAAGGACATGCCCGAACACCTGCGCCGCCAACGCCAACAACTGGGAGTGTGACTGTGCGCAGAGACAACGAATCCAAGACGGTCCCGATGACCATGATCCAGGCGCTGCGTTCGGCGATGGACATCATGCTCGAGCGCGACAACAACGTCGTCATCTACGGCCAGGACGTCGGCTACTTCGGCGGCGTGTTCCGCTGCACCGACGGCCTGCAGGCCAAGTACGGCACCTCGCGCGTGTTCGACGCACCGATCTCGGAAGGCGGCATCGTCGGCACCGCGGTCGGCATGGCCGCGTATGGCCTGCGCCCGGTGGTGGAGATCCAGTTCGCCGACTATTTTTATCCGGCCTCGGACCAGATCGTGTCGGAGGCGGCGCGCCTGCGCTACCGTTCGGCCGGCGAATTCACCGCCGCGATGACCATCCGCATGCCCTGCGGCGGCGGCATCTATGGCGGCCAGACCCACAGCCAGAGCCCGGAGGCGATGTTCACCCACGTGTGCGGACTGCGCACGGTGATGCCTTCCAATCCGTACGACGCCAAGGGCCTGCTGATCTCCTGCATCGAGAACGACGATCCGGTGATCTTCCTCGAGCCGAAGCGCCTCTACAACGGCCCGTTCGACGGCCATCACGACCAGCCGGTGGTGCCGTGGTCGAAGCACGCGCTGGGCGAGGTGCCGGAGGGCTACTACACGGTGCCGCTCGATACGGCCAAGGTGTTCCGCGAAGGCAGCGCGCTGACCGTGCTCACCTACGGCACGATGGTGTTCGTGTCGGAGGCGGCCGTGCGCGAGACCGGCATCGACGCCGAGATCATCGACCTGCGTTCGATCTGGCCGCTCGATCTCGACACCATCGTCAACTCGGTCAAGAAGACCGGCCGCTGCGTGGTGGTGCACGAGGCGACCCGCACCAGCGGCTTCGGCGCCGAACTGTGTGCGCTGGTGCAGGAGCACTGCTTCTACCACCTGGAGGCGCCGATCGAGCGCGTGACCGGCTGGGACACGCCGTATCCGCATGCGCAGGAGTGGGCTTACTTCCCCGGCCCGGACCGCGTCGGCGCGGCCCTCAAACGCGCGATGGGAGTCTGACATGGGCATACATGTAATCAAGATGCCCGACCTCGGCGAAGGCATCGCCGAAGTCGAAGTGGTGGCCTGGCGCGTGCAGCCCGGCGACAGCGTGGTGGAAGACCAGGTGCTGGCCGATGTCATGACCGACAAGGCCACCGTCGAGATTCCGTCGCCGGTGCATGGCACCGTGCTGGCGCTCGGTGGCGCGCTCGGCGAAGCGCTGGCGGTCGGCGCGGAACTGATCCGGCTCGAAGTTGAAGGCGCCGGCAATGTGGTCGCCGGCAAGGCCGCCGCGTCGGCGGCACCTGCGCCCGCGCCGGCGCCGGCGGCTCCCCCACTCGCTCCGCAGTCGCAGGCCGCGCCGGTCGACACCGAGCCCGCGCCTGCCGCGCCGGCCAAGGCAGCGCTGCAGGACGCCGCGCCGGCCCACGCGACGCGCGCGGCCGGCGACAAGCCGCTGGCGCCGCCGGCGGTGCGCCAGCGCGCCTGGGACCTGGGCATCGAGCTACAGTACGTGCATGGCAGCGGTCCGGCCGGGCGCATCAGCCACGCCGACCTGGACGACTACGTCGCGCGCGGCCAGGCCGGCGCGCGCGGCGGCGCCAGCGCCGGCGACGCGCGTTACGCGCAGCGTGAAGGCGAACAGGCGGTACCGATCATCGGCCTGCGCCGCAAGATCGCCGAGAAAATGCAGGACGCCAAGCGGCGCATCCCGCACTTCACCTACGTCGAGGAAATCGACGTCACCGAAATCGAAGCGCTGCGCCAGCAGCTCAACACGCGCTGGGGCGGCGAACGCGGACGGCTGACCTTGCTGCCGCTGCTGATGCGCGCCATCGTGCTCGGCGTGCGCAGCTTCCCGCAGGTGAACGCGCGCTTCGACGACGACGCCGGCATCGTCACCCGATACAACGCGGTCCACATCGGCATCGCCACCCAGACCGAACCTGGCCTGATGGTGCCGGTGGTGCGCAACGCCGAGGCGCGCGATCCCTGGTCGAACGCGGCCGAAGTGGCGCGCCTGGCCGAGGCGGCGCGCAGCGGCAAGGCGCTGCGCGAGGAGCTGTCCGGCTCGACCATCACCATTACCAGCCTGGGCGCGCTGGGCGGCATCGTCACCACGCCGGTGATCAACCATCCGGAGGTGGCGATCGTCGGCGTCAACCGGATGGTCGAACGGCCGATGATCCGCGACGGCGCCGTGGTGGCGCGCAAGATGATGAACCTGTCGTGTTCCTTCGATCACCGCGTCGTCGACGGCATGTACGCGGCGCAGTTCGTGCAAGCGATCCGCGGCTACCTCGAATGTCCCGCCACCCTGTTCGTGGAGTGAAGCCATGAAATCAGCGACAACCACCCTGCTGGTAATCGGCGGCGGCCCGGGCGGCTACGTGGCGGCGATCCGCGCCGGCCAGCTCGGCATCGCCACCATCCTGGTCGAGGGCGAGCGGCTGGGCGGCACTTGCCTGAACATCGGCTGCATTCCGTCGAAGGCGCTGATCCACGCCGCCGAGGAGTTCGACAAGGTGCGCCATTACGCCGACGGTTCGCCGCTCGGCATCAGCGCCGACGCGCCGCGCATCGACCTGGCGCGCACCGTGCAGTGGAAGGACGGCATCGTCAAGCGCCTCACCGGCGGGGTCGGCGCGCTGCTCAAGAAGCATGGCGTGCAAGTGGTGAACGGCTGGGCGCGCATCATCGACGGCAAGACGGTCGAGGTGCAGCAGGCCGACGGCCCGTTGCGCATCCATTGCGATCACCTGCTGCTGGCGACCGGCTCGCGCGCGGTCGAATTGCCGTTCATTCCGTTCGGCGGCGCCGTCATCTCGGCCACCGAGGCGCTCTCCCCTGCCACGCTGCCGCAGCGGCTGGTGGTGGTCGGCGCCGGCTACATCGGCCTCGAACTGGGCATCGCGTATCGCAAGCTCGGCGCGCAGGTGGCGGTGATCGAGGCGATGGAGCGCATCCTGCCCGCTTACGACGATGACTTGTCCAAGCCGGTGGGCGCCACGCTCAGGCGACTCGGCGTCGAGGTGCATCTTGGCTGCAGCGTGCTGGGAATGAATCAGGCGGGCGACGCGGTGCGCATGCGCGACGCGGCCGGCGTCGAATCGGAACTGGCAGCGGAGCGCGTGCTGGTGGCGGTCGGACGGCGTCCCGCCACCGACGGCTTCGGCCTGGAAGGCCTGCTGCTCGACATGAATGGGCGCGCGGTCAAGATCGACAGCCAGTGCCAGACCTCGATGCGCCAGGTATGGGCAATCGGCGACATCACCGGCGAGCCGATGCTGGCGCACCGCGCGATGGCGCAAGGCGAGATGGTGGCCGACATCATCGGCGGCAAACGGCGCCATTTCACGCCGTCGGCGATACCGGCGGTGTGCTTCACCGATCCCGAGATCGTGGTCGTGGGGCTGACGCCGCAAGAGGCGACACAGGCCGGCATCGACTGCATCAGCGCCAATTTCCCGTTCGCCGCGAACGGCCGCGCGATGACCATCGAGAGCACCGACGGTTTCGTGCGCGTGGTGGCGCGCAAGGATAATCACCTGATCGTCGGCTGGCAGGCGGTCGGGCGCGGCGTGTCGGAATTGAGCGCCGCGTTCGGCCAGTCGATCGAGTTGGGTGCCTTGCTCGAAGACGTGGCCGGCACCATCCATGCGCATCCGACCCTCGGTGAGGCGGTGCAGGAGGCGGCGATGCGGGCGCTGGGGCATGCGCTGCATATCTGAACTTCCATTTTTCGGAGATTCGATGCCGCCCAGTTGACTCGCATTCTTGCCGCGCGGTGAACAGCTAGTTAATCTAATAGCAAAATAATTTCGTTGACCAAAACCACCGCGCCAGCTTATCTTTCAGGTGCTGTCAGGTCACCCGCGTCAGTGATTTTTACGAGCGGGCGATTCCGTAATATGTGCTTCTGCGCCAGCCGTTCTCCGGGCTGAACAGCCCCCTCGATCCGCAACGTCGGACACACCGTTCCCGGTCGTGCCTGGCCGCGCCATGTCTCAACACCTGGAAGGATTGTGCATCATGGATAACCCGACTTCATCACCGTCGAAGCGCTTCACCGCATTCAGTTCCGCCGCCAACGACGGCAAGGCGATCGGACCGGGTGCGCTCGACAGCGGCAGCGGCACGTTCGTGCTCGCTGTCCCCGGCTGGCTGGCGGTGCAGTGCTATGTCACCGCCGGCATGCGCCTGCCCACCGACGCCGCGACGATGCGCGCACAACTGCCGGCCGACCCCGCCGGCGGCATCGGCCAGTTCGCCGATCTGATTCAGGCGTATGCGGCCGCCCATGCGCACTGCACATTCTGGCACGACCATACGCTGCAGGATGCGGTCAGCTGCGCCGCCGACATCGTCCATTACAACCAGAAGGTGCCGAGCTATTACGGCGCGCTGACGGCGCTGCTGCCCAAGCTCGCACTGAGGCCGCTTGAACCGACCGCCGTCGCGCAGTTCGCGACGATCCTGGAAAACCTGGCGACCCAGGCGCAGGCCTGCGCCGGCCACGCCGAGTCGGTCCACCAGGGCATGAAGTGGTTCGCCGAGCAGACCGCCCAGGACCAGCTGACGATCGCGCCGCTGAGGGCCAAGTATGCGAAAGCGCTGGGCAGCCAGAGCCCGGCGATCGAGCAGCTGGCGCAGCAGCTCGGCGCGGACCAGCAGACGCTGTCGCAGGCGCAGGACGACTATCAGCGTGACGTCATCGTCACCTCGACCGGCGCCACCTACGCGTGGATCTGGCCAGCCGGAGCGATCGCCGCCGGCGTCGTCACCGGCATCTACGGCAGGAAGGCCAGCGATGCGCTGGCACGGGTCAACGCCATCAAGGCGACGATCTCGACCATGCCGAGCGAGCTGGCCGCCGCCGCCACCCTGCTGCTCGACCTGACCAGCATCGAGGGCCAGCTGGCCGGCATCGGCGACCAGATCGCCAGCGCGCTGCCGGTGCTGCAGACGATCCAGGGCGCGTGGACCGCGATCGCCTCCGACATGCAGAACATCCTGACCATCATCGCCGACGACATCAGCGCGGCGCCGGCGCTGATCAAGAGCCTCGGCATCGACGACGCGCTCGCCGCATGGGCCGCGGTGGCCAGGGAGGCCGACGCGTATCGCAACACAGCCTTCATCAGCGTGAGCGCGCCGGCTAGAGCCAAGGTCGCCGGACTGGCCTTGCAAGGCAGCCTGGTGCGGCTGGCGAAACGCAGCGAAGCGGCGCGCAAACGCGCGGCCAACTACATGTGACCGGCGACGCGGGACGCGCCGCCCCAGACCGCGCTCAATTTGTAAAAAAAGACTTAGGCGTTCTTTTTTTGCAGCGCATCCCCTACCGCAGCCACTGCGCGTGCCACATCCTGGGCATTGGTTTGCCAGTTGCAAACCGACACTCGCATGCAGCGCTTGCCGCGCCAGGTCGTGTTGCTGAACAACGCTACACCGCTCGCCAGGACCGCGCTGGTCACGGCGTCGGTCCACTGGTCGTGTTCGCTCTCAGTGGCGGCAGGCTTTGGATCGAGAAAACGAACCAGCCCCTGATTAATCCGCGGCTCCCACACCAGCTCGGCGCCAGGAAGCGCGGCGATGCCTGTGACCAGTCGATGTGCACCATCGCAACAATTGTCGATCAGGGCAGCGACACCGTGGCGGCCTAATTGACGCAGCGCGGCATAGGCAGCAAAACCGCGCCCGCGCCGCGACCATTCCGGATTCCAGTCACTTTGCTCGCGTACCTGGTCGTTGGTCGAGACATAGCTCGCTGTGTAGGACATGGCATTGCGATGCGCCTGCGGATGCGCGACGAAAGCAAATCCGCTGTCATACGGCACGTTCAGCCATTTATGGCCATCGGTTGCCCAAGAGTCAGCATGCTCTACGCCGACCAGCAAGTGTCGATGGCGCGGGCTCGCATTTGCCCACAGACCGAAAGCGCCGTCGACATGTACCCAGGCGCCATAGCGATGTGCCAGCGGAATTAACTCTTCAAAGCAATCGTAGGCGCCGATGTTCAGGTCGCCTGCCTGCAGCAGCACGATCGTCAGCGTATCGGAATTTTCCTGCAACGCCTGTTCGAGTGTCGCCGCGGCCAGTTGGCCAGCCGCATTGACTGGCAAGCCGATTACCGCATTGGTGCCCAGCCCCAGCAGGCGCGCTGCTCTCGTAATGCTGCCATGGAATTGGTCGCCGCTCAGTATGCGGATTTTCGGGGCACCAAATAAGCCGTCGCGTTCAACCTTCCAGTCAGCTCTTTCCAGCAGTGCGTTGCGGGCGGCGGCCAGCGCGGTGACATGCGCCATCTGGCAACCGTTGGTCAGGGCAAAGCTGGCGTGGCCGGGCAAACCGAGCAAATCCTTCAGCCATGTGCCGCACACCTCTTCGATGACTGCCGCCGCCGGTCCGCAGGCATACGCGGCAGCATTTTGATCCCACGTGCTGGTCAGCCAGTCCGCCGCCAGCGCGGCGGGCAGCGCGCCGCCGATTACCCAACCGAAAAATCGGCCGCCGGCGCTGCCCACGATACCTCCCGCCGTGTCGGCGACCAGCTCATCAATCACCTGTTCGGCAGGCATGCTCTCGCTATTGAGCGACCTGTTGAGCCGTTCACGCAGCGTTTGCAAACTCGCACTTGCGGCAACCGGACTCTGTTCCAGATTCTCCAGGTGGGTCAGCGAATGATGCAGCGCGTGCTCAAGTGCCAGTCTAAAGGAGGATGTGTCATTCATACGAAGCTTCCAAATGGATGTGATTGAGATGGTTGGTTGAGACAAGCGTGCTGATATCGTGATCGACACGAAAGGCGATGCTTCGACCGTCAGTGTCATTGTAACAATCGATTGTGCCGTAGTGTGCTACTTCCAAAAAATGCGAGCCGCTACGGCTAACGGACGGGCAGCGCCACCAGCTGCATCAGCCTGTCCGTATCGAGCGGCTTGATGAAGTAGTGATCGAAGCCGGCCGCCAGCGCGATTTCACGATCCTGCTGGCGCCCGTAGCCGGTGACCGCGATCATCAGCGCGCCGGCCGTTTCCGGCAGGCGCCGCAGCCGCGCCACCAGTTCGATGCCGTCCATGTCGGGCAGGCCAATGTCGAGCAGGCACAGCTCGGGGTGGAAGGCCGGCGCCAGCACCAGCGCTTCGGCCGCACTGTGCGCCACCGCCACCGTGTAGCCTTTCGCCTCGAGAAACAGCGACAGCATGTGGGTGGCATCGACATTGTCGTCCACCAGCAGGCAGCGCAGCGCGACGTCCACCGCGCCGGGCGCATGCAGCGCAGCGGCGCCGGCCGCGGCGCCGTCGGCCGGCGGCAGCGGCAAGGCGACGGTGAAGGTGCTGCCCTGCCCGACGCCGGCGCTCTCCGCCTTCACCGAACCGCCGTGCAGCACCACCAGCGTCTTCACCAGCGCCAAGCCGAGCCCCAGGCCGCCCTCCGAGCGGTCCGAGGTGCGCTCGCCCTGCGCGAACAGGTCGAACACGCGCGCCACCAGCTCGGCCGGCATGCCGATGCCGTTGTCGGCCACCCGCAACGTCACCTGGCGCTCGTCGGCCAGCAGGGCGACGCGGATGCGCCCGCCCGCCGGCGTGTACTTGGCGGCGTTGTTGATCAGGTTGGCGACGATCTGCACCATCCGCTTGTGGTCGCCCGCCACCGCACAGGCGCCGCGCGGCAGGTCCAGCATGAGCTGCTGGCCCTTTTTCTGGATCGCCGGATTGATCTGCTCGAGCGCGTCGGCGATGACGTCGGCCATCTGCAGGCGCTGCTTGTCGAGCTTGACGAAGCCGCGCGTCACGCGCGAGACGTCGAGCAGGTCGTCGACCAGCCGGGTCATGTGCACCACCTGGCGGGCGATGATCTCGGCGGTGCGGGCGATGGCCGGGTTGGCCACGCCCATATGCTGCAGCAGCTGCGCGCCGGCACTGATCGGCGCGAGCGGATTGCGCAGCTCGTGCGCCAGCATCGCCAGGAATTCGTCCTTGCGCTGGTCGGCCGCGATCAGCAGCGCCTGCACCTGGTCGCGCTCGGCCTCCTTCGCTTCGAGCGCCTGCGCCATGTCGTCGAGCGAGCGGGCCAGCTCGCCGATCTCCTCGCGGCCGTAACGCAGACCGGTGCGGGTGCCGAGCGAGCCGGAGGCGATCAGGTTTGCGGTGACGGCCAGGCTGCGCACACGCCGCGCGATCAGCAGGTCGCCGCCGAACCACGCGGCCAGCGCCGCCAGCAGCACGGTCAGCGCCAGGCCGGACAGCGCGAACGCCTGGTCGCGCCGGGCGGCGGCCAGGATGGCGTCCTGCGGCACCCCGATCAGCACACTGTATTCGGTCAGCTCGGCGGGGCCGACGCGCGCCGCGGCGTACATCCGTTCGACCTGGTCGGTGTCGCGCAGCACCACCGGCTCGGGCCGGGTGGCGGCCAGCCGCGCCAGCGCCGGCGAAGCGTTCTTGCCGAACCAGTCGCGCGGGTCGGGCCGGCGTGAAATGACGGTGCCGGCGGCGTCGATGGTCCACAGCAAGGAGCCGGCCGGCAGTTTGACGTCGGTGACGAATTTATCCAGTTCGCTCAGGTCGATGGCGGCGAACAGTACCGCCACCACGTCGTTGCCGCGGATGACAGGATAGGTGACGTTGACGGTATGCTTTTGTACCACCCGGCCGAACACGTAATTGCCGGCGATGAAGCGGCGTTCGGCGATGGCGCGCTTGAAATGCAGGCGATCGCCCAGGTTGACCGGTGCGCTCAGGGGCACGGCGCTGCAACTGACGTTGCCATCGAGCTCGATGAGGCCGAAATTGACGTAGTCGGCGTTCTTCGACAGGATGTCGGCCATCACGGCGCCGCAGTCGGCGCGCCGGTCGACCACCGCGGGCACGCTGGACAGGTCGCGCAGGATCTGCCGCGCGCCGTCCAGCGACTGGGCCTCGTTGGCGGCGGCCAGGTTGGCCAGGCGCTGCAGGTTTTCGCGCGCGCCGGCCAGCGCGTGGGCGCGCTCGCGCTCGCCCACCGCCACCGTCATGGCGGCCATCGGCGCGATCGCCACGGCGACCAGCAGCAGCAGGCGCCAGCGCAGCCCGTTCAGACCGGGCATGGCCGTGCTGCCGGCAAGCTGCCGCTGCTGCCGCTGCTGCTGCTGCTGCTGCTGCTGCTGCTGATTGTACGGGCCATCCGTCGCTCATGTTGGTTGAACCAGCGGCGATTCTACCTCACGGGAAGAATCTCGGCCGCACGGCCGCCGGGCCCGCCGTTCATGCCTCGATGATCACTTTCAGCGCGTGCGTTTCCGCCGCGCGGCCGAAAGTGTCGTAGGCGTCGACGATGCGCTCGAGCGGGAAGCGGTGGGTGATCAGCTGCGCCGGATCGATCGTTTTCGCCCGCACGGTCTTCATCAGCATCGGCGTGGTGACGGTATCGACCAGCCGGGTGGTGATGGCGATGTTCATCGACCACAGCTTTTCGAGGTGCAGGTCGACCATGTGGCCGTGCACGCCCACATTGGCGATCACGCCGCCCGCCGCGACCAGCTCCTGGCACAGCAAAAACGTCGCCGGCACGCCGACCGCTTCGATCGCGGTGTCGACGCCGCGCCCCTCGGTGATCGCCCTGACCGTCTCGGCCGCCTTGCCGTCGGCGCTGTTGATGACGTGGGTGGCGCCGAACTTGCTCGCCACCGCCAGGCGGTTTGCATCGAGGTCGATCATGATGATCGTCGCCGGCGAGTACAGCTGCGCCGTCAGCAGCGCGGCGAGGCCGATCGGTCCGGCGCCGACGATGGCGACGCTGGCGCCGGGTTCGACCTTGCCGCTGAGTACGCCGCATTCGAAGCCGGTCGGCAGTATGTCGCTCAGCATCACCATCGCTTCTTCGTCGGCGCCGACCGGGATCGGGTACAGGCTGGTGTCGGCGTGCGGCGTGCGCACGTATTCGGCCTGCGTGCCGTCGATCTGGTTGCCGAGGATCCAGCCGCCGGTGGCGCAATGCGAATACATGCCGCGGCGGCAGTTTTCGCACTTGCCGCATGACGAGATACAGGAGATCAACACATGGTCGCCCGGCTCGAACGCGGTCACGCCGGCGCCCACCGAATCGATCACGCCGACTCCCTCATGGCCGAGGATGCGGCCAGGCGCGCAGGTGGCGACGTCGCCCTTGAGGATGTGCAGGTCGGTGCCGCAGATGGTGGTCTTGAGCAGCTTGACGATGGCGTCGCCGGGCGCCTGCAGCACCGGCTTGGGACGGTCTTCGAGTGCCATTTTGCCCGGTCCCTGGTAGACAAGCGCCTTCATCGTATTCTCCTGTATGGGATGGACGGTCCCGGCCGGGACGCGTCGTGCCGGCATGCTGCCAACTTTGCAAGCAGCGTAGGCGCTGCGCAGGCTGCGGTCTGTGTGTTGGCGCACCCAGCGTCGGCGCGGCGGTCCCGCGATGCCGCTGGCGCGACGTCACGTTCCTGCGGCGTGCGGCCGGGCCGCGGCGGCAGTGAGATCCGCCCGGCAGCGCAGGAATCCGGACTTCGTGCCGATCGACGCCGCCAGCGTCATGCGCTGGCGCGTGAGCACGGACGGTGCGCGGTCAGCCCGCGGGCGCGGGCGCCTCGTCCTGCCAGCCGCCGCCGAGCGCCTTGTACAGCGACACCGTCGCCTGCAGGCGCTTGAGCTTGAGGATGCCCAGTTCGTTCTGCACATCGGACAAGGCGCGCTGGGTGTCGAGCACCGTCATCAGGTCCTCGGCGCCGACCTTGTAGCGGATTTCCGACAGGTCGAAGGCGAGCCGGGTCTCCTGCATTTCGATGGTCTTCAGGCGGCGCTGTTCGTCCAGGCTGCGGATCTGGCCGAGCACGATGTCGACCTCGGACAGCGCGGCGATCACGGTCGCGCGGTACACCTGCACCAGCTCCTGCTCGCGGGCGATCGCCAGGTCGCGCTCGCGCTTTAGGCGGCCGCCATCGAAAATCGGCGTCATCAACGAGGAACTGACGTTGGCCAGCACGTTCGGCGCGTTCAGTAGCGACAGCAAGGCGCTGCTTTGCGCGCCCATCGCGCCGGTCAGGCGGATGCTCGGAAACAGCGCCGCGCGCGCCACCGCGACGTTGGCGTTGGCCGCCGCCAGGTTGGCCTCGGCGCGGCCGATATCCGGACGGCGCGAGAGCAGTTCGGACGGCAGGCCCGGGCTGACGTCGGGCAGCACGATGCTGTCGAGGCCATGATCGCCGAGCGTGAAAGTCTGCGGCGCCTGGCCGAGCAGGATCGCCAGCGCCGACTGCGCCTCGCGCTGCTGCTGCAACAGGTCCGGGATCGACGACTTCTGGCCGGCCACCGCCGAGCGCTGGCGCGCCAGGTCGAGCGGCGAGGCCGAACCGGCGCGCTTTTGCGCCTCCACCAGCACCAGCACGTGCTCGGCGTTGGCGACGTGCGCGCGCGCGATCGCCAGCCGGTCGTGCAGCGACAGCACCTGCAGGTAGGTCCAGACAATGCCGCTGGTGACCGTCAGGGCGACCGTCTGGCGGTCGTAGCGGTTCGCCTTGAGCGACGCTGCGGCCGAGGCGACCCTGGCCTTGTTCTTGCCCCAGAAATCGACCTCGTACGACACCTGCAGCACGGCGCTGGCGGAGGTGTTGGCGCTGCCATTACCGATCGGCAGATCGCGGTTGCCGTTGCCGTAAAAGTCGACCGTCGGCAGCAGCGCCACGCCGGCGATGCGCGCCTGCGCCTCGGCCTGGCGCACGCGCGCCAGCGCCGCCGCCAGTTCAAGGTTGCTGACCTGGCCCTGGTCCATCAGCTGCGCCAGTTCGGCGCTGCCGAAGCGCTTCCACCAGTGCTTGTCGGGCCACTCCGGCTCGCCGCCGTTGCCGCCCTGCGTCCAGGCGGCTGGCATCGCCACCGCCGGCGGCGCCTCCGCCACCGGATTGGTGTGCGCGCAGCCGGCCAGCAGCGCGCAGGCCAGGCCGATGGCGGCAAGGCGCGCCATCAGCCGGCCGCCCTGGCGGGCAGCAGTACGGCCGGCGCCGCGGCGGGCTGCAGCAGCACCGCCGGCACCGGGCCGACCAGCACATGCTCTCCGGCGGACAAGCCGGACAGCACCTGCACCTGCTGCGCATTGCGCAGGCCGAGCTTGAGCTTGCGCGCGCTGATCCGCCGCTGGGCGTCGAGTACGTTGGCGCTGTAGAGGCCATCGGCATCCGGCGCGCCGAGCGCGCGGGCCGGCAGCAGCAGCGCATCGGCCGACTGCGCGACGACGAACTGCACCTGCGCGCTCATCCCGCTCATCAGAGCCTGCTCGGCGTTGTTCACTTCGAACAGCACGATGTAGAACGCCTGCTTGCCCTGTTCGCCGGTGCCCTCGGCCGGCACCGGCACCACCTGGCGCAGCTTGCCCGACCAGTGCTGCCCCGGATAGCCGGGGGTGGTGAAGGTGGCCGCCATGCCCGGCCGCAGGCGCGTCACGTCGTTTTCCGCCACGCGCGCCGCCACCGTCATTTTCGACAGGTCGGCGATGCGCATCAGCGCCACCGGCTGGCCGGCGATCACCACCTGGCCGGCGCGTGCGTTGAGCGCCACCACGGTACCGCCGATCGGCGCGGGCACTTGCGTGTGCTGGCGGCTTTCCTCGTCGATTTTCAAGGTCGCTTCGAGCTGGCGGATCTGCGCGCTGATCGAATCGACCCGCGCGCTGGCCGACGACATGCTCATGCGGCTCGACTCGAAGGTATCCTCGCGGGTGGCGTTCTGCGCCTTGAGCTGGGTCTGGCGCTTGAACTGCAGCTCGGCGAAATCCATCTGGCCGCGCTGGTCGGCCAGTTCGGCCTGCAGGCGCGCCATCTGCGCGCGGTTGCTCTCGACCTTGGTCGGCTGCAGCGTCGGCGTGATCTCCACCAGCAACTGGTTGGCCTTGACGCTGTCGCCCAGCGCCACCAGCACTTCCTTGACCTGGCCGGAAATCTGCGCGTACGTATCGGCGTATTTATACAGCTGCAGCTTGCCGGCGGCGTCCACCGTCTGCACGATCGGACCGCGCTGCGCGGTGACGGTATCGAATTTGAGCGGCGCGGGCGGGCGCGCCGGCGCGGCGGCGGCAGGCGCCGGCGCACCCGGCTGCTGCAGCACCTGCGCCAGCACCACGCCGGCGCTGAGCAGGATCGCCAGCGACAGCACCACGGCCAGGCCGTGATGGCGCGAGCGGTGGCCCGGAGCAGGTGTTGTCAAATTAACTTGGTCGTCCATCATCGCCAGCGCATCGGAAAATGCGCCAGTATACAGCGAGCCCGGCGGTGACGGAAGCGCCGCACGTGCACGCCGGCGCCACCCTGCCCACTGGGCCGCCCTTCTTGCACAGCCCGGCCAACTGCAGGCCCGTGCGCCTAGCCGTCCGAATGCCCGAACCGGATGCCCTCGACGGCCTCGCGGATGCCGGTCACCGGACGCCAGAACTGCTCGGTGTACTTGACGTCCCATATATTGGTGAACGTGGCGATGGCCGACACCTGCATGGTGTTGCTGGTGATCGCCGGCGGCTACGATCCGGTCGAAGGCAGCACGAACGGCTGCACATAGCCCCACTTTGCACCCAGCACCGGGCGCGACGCAGCGGCGACGAGACCTTGAGCTCGCCATCCGCGCGCTTCAAGTTCGGCTATGATGGCTCCCCAGCGCATTGATTGCCGCCCGATGGAGTCAGCATGA
>JARXKM010000445.1 GCA_030272785.1 Pseudomonadota bacterium | reverse complement strand
ACCTGGAAGTGAAAGCGGTCGAGGCCGAACGCGCGCTGGCGGAAGCGAGCGCGGCGATGGCCAAGGCCAGGGTCGATGCCGTGCTGCCGCGCTCGCAAATTTCGGGCCTCGATTTCGACCGCTACCAAGGCGAGCGCGAGCGCGCCGAACGCGATCTCGACGTCAAGAAGAAGACCAGCGACACCGCCGCCGACGCCGTACGCAGGCAGCGCGGCGACGCCGTCCTGCAGGCCGGGCAACGCCAGCTGCTGATCGATTTCAACATTGCGCGCCAGGAGCAGGCGCAGGTGCGTGCGGTGCGCGATGGCGTCGTCGTGCATGGATACAGCGACTGGAGCGGCGAACGCTACGATGAAGGCGCGAGCGCCTACCCGGGCAACGCCGTGGGCAACGTCATGGGCACCGGCGGCATGCGCGTGCAGGCCTGGGCGGCCGAAGCGGACCGGCCTTTCCTGGCCGTCGGGCAAACTGTGCGGCTCAGTTTCGATGCCCTGTCGGGCAAGTCGCTCGAGGCCACCATCAAGGCGATCGCCGGCGCGCCCACGCCCAGGGCCGCCTGGGGCAGCGCGCGCTATTTCAGGGTCGACATCGCGCTGCCGCCAACCACGCTGCCGCTGGTGGCCGGCATGAGCGTGCTGGTCGAGCGCGCCGCGCCCAGGGCGGACGCCGCCACCGCCACCATCGTCGCCGCCGCGCCGGCGCCGCTGCAGATCGAAGGCGAAATCGCCTCGCGCAGCGCCCTGCCGATCGCCCCGCCCGCCATACCGAACGTGTGGCAATACACGCTGGCGCAACTGGCGCCGGAAGGTACGCTGGTCAAACAAGGCGACCTGATCGCCACGTTCGACGCCAATACCGTCACCACCCAGATCGAGACGCGCCGCGCGGCCCTGAAGGAGAAGCAAAGCACGCTGGTGAAGATCCGGCTGGACCAGGCGGAGGCGGCGCGTGCCGCCGACCTGGCGGTCGCCGAAGCGGCGTCGAACTTCGAGCGCGCCAAGCGCAAGGCGATGCAGCCGAAGGAACTGATACGCCGCATCGACTACGACAAACTGGTCATCGAGCGCGCCCTGGCCGAACAGCTTGCCGCACTCGCGCTCACGCAGCGTGATGCGCAGGCGCGCGCGCGCAAGGCCGAGATGTCGGCGCTGACGAGCGAAGTGGCGCGCCACGAAGGCGCCATCGCCGTGCTCGTCAACGGCAAGATGGCGATGTCGATCAAGGCGCCGCACGCGGGAATGGTGGTGTACCGGAACCAGTTTAGCGGTGAAAAATTTGCCGTCGGCACGCAGGTGTGGAAGGGCCTGTCGGTGGCGACCCTGGCCGACCCGGACAAACTGATCGTGCAGGCCAAGGTGCCCGAAATGCAGGCGGCCGGCGTGCAGGTCGGCCAGACTGCACGCGTGACCTTGCAAGGCGCCAACGCGGCGCTCAATGCCAAGGTGGTCGCCGTGGGCCGCACCTATCACGGCAAGTCGAAGAGCCAGCCGGTGATCGTGCGCGACCTCGAACTGGAGTTCGACCAGCCGCCCAAGGGCCTCAAACCAGGTGCAGCCGTGCAAGTGAGCCTGCAGCCAATCAAAGGAAAAGCCGCATGAAGAAGTTGCTCTGCCTGGCAATCATGGCGGCCCTGAACGGCTGTGGCGACGATCCGGCCGCGACGATGCCGACCGAGCAACTGGCGGCGCGCCGCTGGGTCGAAACGATCGACGTCGAAGGCGAAATCAAGTCGGCATCGAACACCGCGCTGACGGTGCCGGGGAGCGGCTGGGAAAACCGCGAGCTGTTGTCGATGGTCGAGGACGGCAGCGTGGTCAAGAAAGGCGACGTCATCGCCAGCTTCGATGCGCCGCGCTCGCGCATGGAATTGTCGCAGGCGGAAATGGAGTTGTTGCGCAAGGGACTGGTCGAGGATACCTTGTTCGCCAGTGCCGCCGTGCAAAGCGCGGAACTGGGCGCCACCACGGCCAAGGTCAACACCGACCTCAGCCTGAGCGAGCGCTACGGCGACATCAAGGCCGAAGCCGGCGTGCTGACGCGCAACCAGATCCTCGACGCCTTGCAGGACACCACCTTCCTCAAGACCAAGCGCAGCTATCTGGGATGGAAAAGCGGCCAGGTCGGTGTGCGCATGGGCGCGGAACGGGCGGTCGTCAGCACGCAGAAGAGCAGCATCAGCCTGCAAGTGGGCCAGCGCCGCGCCAGCCTTGCCGCGCTGCAGTTGCTGGCGCCGCACGATGGCGTGTTCGTGCTGACCACCAGCTGGGACGGCTCCAAGGTGCAGATCGGCGCCAACCTGTGGTCGGGCCACGATTTCGGCAAGTTGCCCGATTCGACACAGCTGATCGCCAAATTCAGCGTCGCCGAAGCGAACGCCTTCGGTATCAAGGTCGGCCAGCCGGTACGCGCGCGGCTGGCCGGATCGGGCACCGAGTTCGACCTCACGGTCAAAAATATCAGCAACAACGCCAGCGCCAGGTCGCGCGATTCGCCGGTCAAGTACAGCGAGTTCGAAGCGGCCATCGCGCCGGCGCTCGCGGCCAGGCTGGGGCTCACTGCCGGCCAGGCGGTGCGTGCCACCGTGATGCTGGTCGACCGCCCGGCCGCCCTCACCTTGCCGAACCTGGCGCTGGTGCAGGAAGGCGATAAATACGCGGTGTTCGTTGGCGCATCGGCGCCGGGGCAGAAGAAGATCGTCGAACTGGGCCAGCGCGGCAGCGCGCGCAGCGAGATCAAGTCGGGCCTGGCGGCGGGCGAACGGGTGTTGCTGCTGCCGCCGCGCGTCGACGACAAGAACGCCAAGAAGAAAGAAGCCAAGACCACATGAACCGCGCACTGATCATCGAAGCCATCGTCGAACTGCAGCGCCGCAAGCTGCGCACCGGCCTGACCCTGCTCGGCATGGTGTTCGGCGTGGGCGCCATCATCGCCATGCTGGCGGTCGGCGAAGGCAGCAAGCGCGAGGCGCTGCGGCTGGTGTCCGAGCTGGGGCTGAACAATGTGCTGGTGGAGGCGAAGAGCATCACGCCGGACCGGCTCAAGGAGCTGCGCACGCGCTCGCTCGGCCTGTCTGCGGCCGATGGCGCGGCCATGCTGGCGGTGGTGCCGGGCGCGCAGTCGGTGGCCTACCGCAAGGAGATCAAGGTCGATCAGCTGGCCCGCGGCGCAACAATGGCCAGCGCCGGCGCCTTCGCCGTGTCGCTCGAATACGCGCAGCACAGCGGCGTGCGGGTGGCCAGCGGCCGCTGGTTTGTGCCGGCCGACGGCGCCACCCTGGCACCGGTATGCGTGCTCGGCCCGCGGCTGGCGCATACGCTGTTCGGCGACAGCCCCGCGGTGGGCGGGCGCGTCAA
>JARXKM010000444.1 GCA_030272785.1 Pseudomonadota bacterium | reverse complement strand
GCGGCGCCGCCTCACCGTGCGCTCCCTCACACATGCGCACATTTCGTCTTTGCGCCGATTGCGTGCTTTATGGCAAACTAGGGGTGGATACCGACGCGCCCACCGCTGGGCGCAGCACTTCGAGGAGAATGTATGGCGCAGCAGGCCGATGCCCGCACCGAACAGGTTGGACTATTTCTCAACCCGGCCGCGCAGCGGCGGGTCGCGTTCCAGGCGGCGTGCGGCGACCTGTTCGGCCGACTGTTCGTCGCCGAAGACGTCGAACAGGCCGGCCACATCCTGGCGCAGCAGGCGGTCGGCCTGCTGATCATCGATCTCGAACGTTACGAGCGCGGCCTCGACCTGGCCGCGCTCGGCGCGCTGGTAAAGGGCCGCAACGGCGCGCCGGTCCTGCTGCTGTGTCCTTACGCGGCGGCTGGCTGGCTGGCGGACCTGATGGCGTTCGGCCCGCTCGGCTACGTGATCGGCCCGCCGCAGCCGGCCGAGTTGCAGCAGCGCGTGCGCGCGGCGCTGGCGCCAGCCGGCGCGGCCGATGCCGATGCCGATGCCGATGCCGATGCCGCCGCCGCCGCCGCCGCCGCCGATACCGGGCGCCTGCGCCGCATGCTGGCACTGCGCACGCGCATGCAGCAGGCGGTGCTCGACCTCGATTCGCCCGACACGCTGGCCACGCGCGTCTGCGCCGTCCTGTGCGGCTGGCGCGGCGTCGTGCATGCCTCGATGTTCCAGACCGACGACGCCGGCGCCCTGGTGCGCGCGGCCCAGCAGGGCGCCGACCTCGGCGCGCTGGTGCCGGCCGGCCAGCCGCTGCAGCAATCATCGCTGCGCCACGTCTTCCCCGGCTTGCTGGCGGCCTGCGGCGGCGAATTCGCCTGTCTCGACGCGCCCGAGAAGGCCGACCATGCCGCACTGGCGGCGGCCCTGCATGCCATCGGCGCCGGCCTGACGCTCGGCGTGCCGATCCGCTCCGGCGGTCCGGCCGCGCCGCTCGGCGCGCTTTGCCTGATGTTCGGCGGCGCGCGCGCGCTGCACGCCGACGAATTGCAGACGCTGGCCGACCTGGCGCAGCTGGCCGGCGTCGGCCTGCGCATCGACGAGATGAGCCGCGACGCCGAGCAGTTGCTCGCGCGCGTGACCGACCTCGCCACCACCGACGCGCTGACCGGCGTGGCCAACCGGCGCCGCGGCGAAGCGCTGCTCGAGCAGGAAATCAAGCGCGCGCGCCGCTACCGGGCGCCGCTGGCGCTGATCGCCTTCGACATCGACCACTTCAAGGACATCAACGACCGCTATGGTCACCCGTGCGGCGACGCCGCCCTGCGCATCGTCGGCGACACCACCCACGCCGCCTTGCGCACCAGCGACCTGCTGGCGCGCACCGGCGGCGACGAGTTCCAGATCGTCGTCACCCACACCAACGCGATCGACGCGCTCAAGATGGCCGAAAAGCTGCGCGCCGCCATCGCCGCCACCGTCTTTCCGGGCTGCGACCGGCTCACCGTCAGCCTGGCCGTGGGCCAGCTGGCCGACGAGGAAAGCGCCGATGCGCTGATGCTGCGGGTGCACGCGGCGCTGGCGCGCGCCAAGCGGGCCGGCCGCAACTGCGTGGAATTGGCGATGCAGTGAGCGGCATGCTCGGCTGGCTGAAGCAGTACCGGCGCGCGCTGCTGGCCGGCGACGTCAGCGCCGGCATCGTGGTGGCGATGATGATGATCCCGCAGGGCATGGCCTACGCGATGGTGTCCGGCCTGCCGCCGGTAGCCGGCATCTACGCCAGCATCCTGCCGCCGCTGCTGTACGCGCTGTTCGGCTCGAGCATGACGCAGTCGGTCGGTCCGATGGCGATCATTGCGCTGATGACGGCGGCCGCGCTGGCGCCGCTGGCGGCCGCCGGCTCGGGCCTCTACATGGTGCTGGCGGCCCAGCTGGCGCTGCTGTCAGGGGTGGTGCTGCTCGCCTGCGGGCTGCTGCGCATCGGCTTTCTCGCCAATTTTTTCTCGCGCCCGGTCATGAGCGGCTTCACGATCGGCTCGGCGCTGCTGATCGCCTGGGGGCAGCTGGCCACGCTGGTGGGCGCCGAGCTGCCGCACCTGCACGTTCCCAGCCTGCTGCTGGGCGGCGCCTCGCTGCTGCTGCTGTTGATGGCGCGCGCCTGGCTGGCCAGGCTGCTGCGCGCGCTCGGCTTGTCCGGCCGCGCCGCCGACATCGGCGCGCGGCTGGCGCCGATGCTGGTGGTGATTGGCGCCACCGTGCTGGTGGCGCTGTGCGACCTGGCGGGCGCCGGCGTGCACACTACCGGCGCGGTGCCGGCCGGGCTGCCGGGGCTGAACCTGGCGGTGTCGAACGCCCACTGGCGGCCCTTGCTGCAACCGGCGCTGCTGATCGGCTTCATGATTTTCCTGATCAGCATGTCGGCGGCGCAAACGCTGGCCCTCAAGCGCCAGGAAAAACTGCACAGCAACCTCGAGCTGATCGGCCTGGGCGCGGCGAATATCGGCAGTGCGCTGTCGGGCGGCTTCCCGGTCACCGGCAGCATGTCGCGTTCGGCGGTGAATTTCTCGGCCGGCGCCAACACGCCGCTGGCCAGCGTCATCACCGCGCTGCTGCTGGCGGTGGCGCTGGTGGCGCCGAACCGCTGGCTGGCGCTGCTGCCGCTGCCGACGCTGGCGGCGACCATCATCGTCGCCGTGCTTGGCATGCTCGAGCTGGAGACCTTGCGGGTAGCGCTGCGCTACGACCGCGGCGACGCGCTGGCGCTGGTGGCGACGGCGGCCGGCGTGCTCGCGCTGGGGGTGGAGGCGGGCGTGGTGATTGGCGTCATGCTATCGATGGGCACCCTGATCTGGCGCGCCAGCCGGCCGCACATCGCCGTGCTTGGGCGCATCGCCGGCTCCGAGCACTTCCGCAACATCGAGCGCTACCCGGCCGGCACCGATCCCGGCGTGCTGCTGCTGCGCATCGACGCCGGCCTATTTTTCGGCAACGTCGAAGCGGTCAACGAGCGCATCGAAGACGAACTGGCGGCGCATCCGGCGGTGCGCCACCTGGTGCTGGTGCTGTCGGGGGTGAACGCGATCGACACCTCGGCGCTGTTCGGCCTTGCCGAGCTGAACCAAATGCTGCGTCATCGCGGCATCGGCCTGCATCTGGCCGAAGTAAAAGGCCCGGTGCTCGACCGCCTGAAAGCGAGCGACCTGCTCGCCACGCTAAATGGCAAGGTGTTCCTCAGCACCGTCATGGCGTGGGACGAACTGGCCGGAAAACCGTGAAAGTGATCCCCTGGGGTCAGTGCCGGCAATCGTACACGAGCTCTGCATACCCCCGGGGTCAGTGCCGGCAATCGTACACGAGCTCGTCCATTTTGATCG
>JARXKM010000443.1 GCA_030272785.1 Pseudomonadota bacterium | reverse complement strand
GCCACGCAAATGCTTCATTTTTATACGCGCCACCAAGAACGCAACACCACACTAGCCCTATTTCAGCAGCCCGGCCAGTTCGACCGCGGTCTTCACCTGCATCTTGTCGAAGATGTGCGCACGGTGCACTTCGACCGTGCGCATGCTGATGCCGAGCTTGTCGGCGACCACCTTGTTGAGCTTGCCGGCGAGGATCAGGTCGAGCACCTCGCGTTCGCGCGCCGACAGCGTGGCCAGGCGCGCCCGCACGGCCGCGTCCTCGCCGGCCCGGCGCGACTGCGCCAGCGCCTCCTCGACCCGGTCCATCAGCAGGTTGTCGTTGAACGGCTTCTCGCAAAAATCGAAGGCGCCGCGCTTGAGCGTGTCGACCGCCATCGGCACGTCGCCGTGGCCGGTCAGGAAGATCACCGGCATGCGCGCGGTCAGCCCGCGCCCGCTCAGCTGGTCGAACACCGCCACCCCGTTCAGGTCCGGCATGCGCACGTCGAGCAGCACGCAGTCGCCGGCGGCGTCGAAACCGCCGCCGGCCTGGCCGAGAAAGGCCTCGGCGCTGGCGTAGCCGCGCGCGGCGATGCCGCGCGTTTGCGCCAGCCAGGCGAGCGAGTCGCGAATGACCGCCTCGTCGTCGACGATATGCAGCATGAATAGTCTCCGTCCTGCTTGTTTTTATGTGCTGGTACGCAGTGTAGCGCAGCTTGGCCAGTGTCGTGCCGCCTAAGGCTGGCTGGGCAAGGCGAAGCGGAAGATGGTGCCGCCGTCCGGATTGGCGCTGTGGCCGAGCGTGCCGCCGTGAAATTCGATCGCCGTGCGGCAGATCGACAGTCCCATCCCCATCCCTTCGGCCTTGGTCGAGAAGAATGGCGAGAACAGCCGCTCGGCCACTGCCGGCGCGATGCCGTGGCCCTGATCGATCACCGAGACGGCCACCTGGCCGGCGTCCACGCTGGCGACGATGCGCAGGATGCGCCGCTGCGGCGCGACGTCCTGCATCGCCTCGATGGCGTTGCGCGTCAGGTTCAGCAGCACCTGCTCGAGCATCATGCGGTCGGCGCTGACGGCCGGCAGCGCGGCCGGGATGATGGTCTGGATGGCGACGAAGTGTTTGCTCGCCTGCAGTTCGATCAGCGCGCCGATGCCGTCGACCAGCGCGCCGATGTGCACCAGCTGGCGCTGCGGCTCGCGCTGCTTGACGAATTCGTGCACGCTGCGGATGATCTGGCCGGCGCGGCGCGCCTGCACGCTGGCCTGCTCGAGCGCCGGCCGCAGCACCGCCGGGTCGAGCGCGGCGCCGCTCTCGGCGGCGCGGCCGAGCAGGTTCAGCGCGCCGGTGGTGTAGCTCGAGATGGCCGCCAGCGGCTGGTTCAGCTCGTGCGCCAGCATCGACGAGATCTCGCCCATCGTCGCCAGGCGCGCGCTGGCGTGCAGCTTCTCCTGCTGCTGGCGCGCCAGCTGTTCGGCGTTCTTGCGCTCGGAAATGTCGAGGATCGAGCCCATCCAGCCGGTCTGGCGGCCGTCGCTGTCGACCAGCGGCGCCTCGAAGATCAGCACCGGCACGCGCACCCCGTCGGCGCGCTGGAAGATGGTCTCGAACTGCGGCGTGACGTGGCCGGCCAGTACCGCGGCGAAGCGCTGCTGGTAGTCGGCCATCGCCTCGGGCGCCCAGTAGGCCATCGGCGGTGCCTTGCCGACCAGTTCCTCCGGCGGCAGCCCGACGATCTGGCAGAAGGCCGGATTGACATAGGTGACGCGGCCCTCGAGGTCGCGCGCGCGCAGGCCGGTGACGAGCGAGTTTTCCATCGCCGTGCGAAACGCCATCTGCTGGCGCAGCGCGCCTTCGGCCGCCAGCCGGCGCGCGATGTGGCGCCACAGCGCGGCCAGGCTGGCGAGCAGGCCGAGCGCGAGCGCGACCACCGAGCCGACCAGCAGGTTCGGCAGCAGCCGCGGCGTGCCCTTGACGCTGTCGGTGACCAGCACCATGGCGGTACCGGGCAGGTCGAGCGGGCGCTTGTGGGTGTACACCCCGCGCCCGGGGCCGGCGGCGGCGCGCTTGGCCAGCACTTTGTCGTCGCGATCGATCAGCGAGATCGCGTTGTCCTGCGCGAACCACCACGGCACCGTTTCGTCGAGCAGGTTCTTGAGGTCGTAGGTGGCGCTCAGGCTGCCGGTGAAGGCGCCGCCGTCGAACAGCGGCAGGTGGTAGTCGACCAGCGCGCGTCCGCCGGGACTGGCCTGGTAGGGCTCGCTGTAGCGGCCCTTGTAGGTGGCGCGCGCCAGCTCCCAGGCGTTTTGCGACGGCGCCGCCAGCGCCCCGGGCGGCGCCTCGGCGCCGCCTTCGAGGCGCGGCTGGCCGGCGGCGCCGAGCCAGCGCACGCGCCGCAGCTCGTGGCCGTTGTTGAGCATCTGCGCGATGCGCGCCTGGATCGCCGGCGGCGCGGCGGCCGCCAGGTCCTTGCTGAGGGTGGCCAGGGCATCTTCATTGCGGCTCAGTTCGAAACGCACCGCCTGCTCGACCCACAAGGTGTCGGCGATCAGCTGCTCCTGGCGCTCGTTGCTTTCCATCTCGCGCGCCTGCCAGGGCAGCCACAACAGCACGGCGAGGAACAGCAGCACCAGCACGGCCGGCAGCACGAAGCGCAGCGGACCGCCCAGATGGTGCGGCGCAGCATGCGTAAACGGAATTTTCATGGCATAAAGTCGAACATTAATTGCTGGAGCGCTATTGTGGTTTTCCACAATAGCGACGCTGGCGCAGGCCGCGCAGACTCGGCGATAGTTTTCATAATAATAGCTTTTCATTCCCTCAAGGAGACACGCATGAAATTCAAGATCCTGGTCGCCGCCCTGGCCGCCGCCGCTACCGTCAGCTTCAGCGCCTTCGCGCAGAGCCCGATCGTCATCAAGTTCAGCCACGTGGTGGCGCTCGACACGCCGAAAGGCCAGGCGGCCGAACGTTTCAAGCTGCTGGCCGAGAAAAACACCGGCGGGCGCGTCAAGGTCGAAGTCTATCCGAACAGCCAGCTCTACAAGGACAAGGAAGAACTCGAGGCGCTGCAGCTGGGCGCGGTGCAGATGCTGGCGCCGTCGCTGGCCAAGTTCGGCCCGCTCGGCGTGAGGGAATTCGAAGCCTTCGACCTGCCGTATATCTTCCCGTCCAAGGCGGCGCTGTACAGCGTGACCGAAGGGCCGATCGGCAAGAGCCTGCTGATGAAGCTCGAGCCGAAGGGCATCACCGGCCTGGCTTACTGGGACAACGGCTTCAAAGTGATGTCGGCCAACAAGCCGCTGCACAACGTGGCCGATTTCAAGGGCCAGAAGATGCGCATCCAGTCGTCCAAGGTGCTCGACGCGCAGATGCGCGCGCTGGGCGCCAACCCGCAGGTG
>JARXKM010000073.1 GCA_030272785.1 Pseudomonadota bacterium | reverse complement strand
GGCGGCGCGGGGCTGGCGTGCTGTAGGAACGGTGCCCGCAGTGCCGGCCGAGGCCAGGCCGCCGGCAGCGGTGTTGGCCTGCAGCCCGGCCTGCAGGTGCTGGTGGTGATGGCGAGCACGCGCTCACCATTCACCTTACGACGGCTTAAACGAGGTGGTTCGTGTCAAGTCTCTTAAACTTAGACCGCGCTGGCTACCGGACAGTCAGGTACCCGGGGTAGGTTGGCGCGCCGGTACTGTCGAATTCTTCATACTTGCGGTATTTGCAGACGGCATCGTAGTCAGACTGGTTCACTGCGACCGGGGTGGTTAGGCAGTCTGGGAACAAATACGGCTGCTCGCTGTTGGGGACAAAGCAGCTCAGGGTATTGAAGCGACCCGGACGTTTGTGCCGTGAGCGCAAGCCAAACAAGTCGACATAGGAATTTTCATCGAATTTTTCGGCCAGCCTCGAACGCGCCACGGACTTCATGATACGGCCGTGCTCACCGGCCATTTCGATGGCGTAGACATTGGCGAATAAGACGGCCAGCCTGAGGATTTCCGTGCTTTCGAATACCGACAGCTCCGGATACATGGCTTCAATTACAACGCTGATGTTGGGGCGCGTGGCGTGAAGATCTTGTTCCTTGATGACATTGAGTGTGCGCATGAAGATCGATTCGCAGCGCAAGGTGTTGAGCCATGCCGTGATTTCTTCGGCCACCACGGAATGGCGCAGGCGACCATGCTGCAAGAAGACGTCGGCAAACAAAGAGCGAATGCTGATACGGTCGCTCCAATTCGCGCCGACAATGTCGAGCGCCAGCTCGTCGCCGACCTGGCCGCCGGTACTGTCGAGCTGGCTCATGGCGGAGAGCAGGGTTTCGCGATTCGTGATGGCTATTTGCTGCGCCAGCACGGCGTCACAGAGCCGTTGGCGATAGTCTTCGATACCGTTGTTCAGAGCGTGTGGCACGACGGTCTTGGGGTATTCGCTGAGCGCGAGGAGTTCCTGGTCGTAGCGCAGAGTTTCCTTCTGGAGATTCAGTGCTGATGATTGCCGTGTCCGGCCGCCGCTTAACGGGCTAATCCGTGACAGGATCAAGCCCATGGACAGCAAGAAGAACGGATGTGCAAGCAGCTCCGGATTGGCCATGTGGCCTGAATAAACGACGCAGGAAATGAGGGTGCGCTTGCCCAGGAAGGGCAGGGCAAACAGGGGGCCGACCGGGACGATGTCCGCATTCGTCGCCTTGGCGCCGGCAACACTCGGATCCTTGTCGAAGGAGACGTCGACCAGCAAGATATCTGCGCCGTTCAGTTCCCCTTCCATGCTGAGGCAGCGTTGTACGTCATTCCACGAGCGGATTGGCCTGATGTTGACAAATTCGCGCAGGTTGAGTGAGTGCTCAAAGCCGTCGGGCAATTGGTCGTCGACCGCCAGCACGTCCAGCTTGCGGGGGCGCGCGGTGCTGCGGCCGGCGGCGGTAGGGTGCGCGGAACGGCGTGACGTCATGCGGTTCTCCAGTAAGTGCCAGCGCTTTAGGGGCGCGCCGGGATGGTGTGGGCCTTGATGGTGGTGATACGTTCGACGCGGAAGCTGCCATCCGCCAAGGCGTGGGAATGGGAATGCACGCGGGGATCGACATCAATGATCCGGCCACCCTGCTCGTGAAAATTTTCCTTGACCATGCGCATCAAGGCCGCCACGGATTTGCTGACGAAGGTCTCGCTGCAGGCTGCCGTCTCGATCGATACCTGGTGAATTTTGACGACATTGGAGTGACAACTGACGCTGATTTCGATGCCGGGCTTGCCCTCGACATGGTTGTGCGCACGTATATTGCGTACCGGCGGCAAGACGAAGAACAGCAGCACGATCATGCGCAGATTTTCCAGCAATGCGTAGGGAGACCGGCGTCCCTGCATGGCGTAATAGCTGCGGAAATAGTGTTCGCACTCGGCAAGCGACGGTATGCCGGCCAGTGTCCAGGATTCCTTGGTGCGGGCCACCATATGCAGGGCCAGGTACAGCGCGTGGCGGGTGACGGTAGCGTCGGGATCTGGCGTGAAGCGGATACGTTTTGGGTTTTGATCGGCCAGCCAGTACATTGCCTGGGTCATGGCGCTAGTGGTGGCCACCTCCCAGTTCAAGGTTTCAAGTTTGTCGCTGAACTGATCGAGGGCCCCAGCATTGGGCAGGGCGTTTCTCGCGTCGAGCAACAGGTCATTGGACAAGATTGAAATCGCTTGGATGGTGTTCTTGAATTCATGGGTCAGGGTCTGGGCGATCTGGTTCTTGACCCGTCCGTGATGCAACGTGGACTGCGTCGTCTCTTGCATGCAAGCGAGCAGATTGGACAGCGCGCCGTCGAAATCGCGCTCGTAGAGTTCCGCCGTGTCGCCCGGCTGTCGGTCCAATTTGAGTACCACAAACATGGAGGCTGCCCACAACGGGAGAGTTTCCATTTCCTCGTCCTGGCCGTCGCTATGGTATATCCACACGAGTCTGGTATCAGCGAGTTCGGCAGGACCGAATTCGTCGGCCATGGCATCGGCCACCATCGCGGTAAAGGCGGCAAAGCGGGACTCGCCCGCCTCGGCGGACTGCTCCAGCAAAGGGTCGGGCCGGAACGAGTCAGCCCAGGTGACACCTGCCGCCGCGCGGTGCTGAGTTGCCGGGACTGAAGCGGCAGTCCCGCTTTCAAGCGAGCGGGAATCGATGTAAAAACGGCGGCTATAGATGTCCTTGAAGCTGAGCAGGCTACGTTTATTGCCGCTGGAAAAGAAGCGCTGCAGCGCCGTGCGGTACCAGTTGACTTTGTCCGTGCCCCGAGTCAGGCAATAACAGACCTGTTTCCCGTCCTGGCTCCAGGTACCGGTCGGCCCGGGGCTCAGCCAGACGAGGTCAAAGGAGAGTACTTTCAGAGGGCGCACTTGTCTCTCGGAATTGAAACGGATGGGCGGGCCGCAACCGTCTCGCTCGAATGTCTGTATCGCTTGCAGCAGGATGATGTGAGCGTTGCGCGTTGGCCTAGTCAGCAGTTCGGCGATCGAGCTGGAAAACACGGCCAGTTTGCTTGGGTGTTCGGTATGGAACATGGCGTCAGTCCCCGTCGCACTTCTGCCAGCACAGCAGGCGCAGGCCGGGGCCCTCCTGGCGCGAGCCGAGCGTGGCCGGATCGAAAACAGTTTCTTCGAGCAGCTTGAAGCCTTGCGCTCTGGCGGCTTCCTTCAGCGTGTCCGGATTGCGCAGCACGCGAAACAGCTCGGCTTCGGTCAGCGTGCCTTGGATCGACAATCCCTTACCGATGACAATCTCGGCGCCCTCGGCGCCTTGGGCACGGATCTCATCACCATAACGCAGCAGTTCGCGCTGGTAATCGAGCGTTGCGCAAATGAATATGCCACCCTGACGCAATACGACCGCAGCCGAGCGGAAGTAGGCGTCTAGCATGCCGGCTTCATCGACCACAAAGACGGAGGTTGCGCAATCGAAGCGACGTGCGGTCTCGGGCAACTGACTGGCGAGCTCGCCCTCGACGTCGGCAAGCTGGAAGTAGATTTGTGGTCGGCCGGTGAAGTTGCTTCGCCTGGCAAGCGAGATCATCGTCGGGCAGAAATCGACACCCACGATGTTGCTCCAAGCGCGCGCCCTACGCAGGTTGGCCAACAAGCCGCCGGGACCGCAACCGAGGTCGATGAGCGTGCGTGCGCTGGTATCGCTGGTATGGCGCAGCACACCAGCCTGGACTTGCACGTGCACCTGATGATGAAAGGAATCGTCGTGGGCGTAATCGAGCCAGAAGCGCGACAGCGAATTCCAACTCGCAAGGCGCGTTTCCTTGAAGTGCACGGGGATGCCTTGGGTGATCTTCACCGCTTGTTTTCCAGGTCGAGTTCGCGGTACGCGTCTTGCAGCGCAGCCGGTGCCCAAGCCTGGGCCAGTGTCACAGACTTGGGGGCGATGACCTTGAGCTCTTCCAGTCCGCTGATCATGGTCGTCCATGCGGCATCGCTGCATTGCAAGGGCTTGCCTGCGGCGCCAACGAAGTATGGTTTGCCCAGCTCCAGCGCGCGGCTTTCGCGGCTGCGATCGATCTCCGGGAAGCTGGCGGCCAGGTCGGCCACTGCTTCGGCAGGCTCGCGCAGCGCGAATTGCCAGCCTTGGACCAGGGTCTTCAACAAGCGTACGACGGTGGGGCGTTCCCGGTCCAGGGTGTCGCGCGTGGTGAAATAGACGGTCCCCAGAAAGGCCACACCATCGGGCTTGATGACGCGGTACGCCACTTTCTTCTGTTCGAGGCTGACCGGCTCGTCAAAAATGAAGGCCGGCCGCACGGCGTACTGTTTGAGCAGAAAGGTTTGCAGGTCGAACGGCACCGCGATTTCCTGGACGGTGGCGCGGTCGACGCCGGCACGCTTCATCATCAACTGGTAGATGCGTTCGGTATTGGTGCCGGGCAGGATGCCGACCTTCTGGCCAACGAAATCACGCGGGGTGCGAATGGTAGATTGAGCATCGACCAGGAACACGGTCGGCGATTGCTCGTTGACCACGCCAATGGCCACCAAGGGCGCGCCCTTGGCAATCGCGGCGACCAGCAAGTCGCCCCCCACGACGCCGAACTTTGCCGTGCCGGCCAACACCAGCTTGATCGGGTCGACTTGTTCGGATCCGGCCACCACGTTGAGCTGGAGACCGTTCTTGGCGGCGAAGCGGCGGCTGGCTGCGACTTCTCCTGCATAGCCGGAGTATGGAGTCCATTCTTGCTGCAAGCTGACCGATTGCACGGCGCTTGGGCTGTTTTGGGCGGACTTGGAGCAGGCCGCGAGCAAGCCGGCGCAAAGGGTGACGAGGGTGAAGGTGCGTAAGACGTTCATTGATTTCTCCTTTGATACCATGGTCCGAGGCGACGCTCGGTACCAACGGCAATACCATACAGAAGGGCCGAGAGCCCGGCGCCACAAATTATCCCAAACATCATCAGTTCAGGTTCGAGCCGCTTGGCGGCGATAAAGATGTCTTTTCCGATGCCCCAGGTGGCGCCATTGAATTCGGCCACGATTGCACCGATGACGGAAAACGGCGCCGCCACGCGCAAGCCAGCGAAGAAATATGGCAGACCGTAAGGCAAAAAGACATGGCGGATGACCATGTGCTTGCTGGCTTTGAGCATCGTCATCAGCTCCAGCGCGGATTGCGGTACTTCCCGCATGCCGGTCAGGATGCTGGTGACGATGGGGAAGAACGCCATCAGTGCGCTGAGCACGATTTTGCCGGAGACGCCAGGGCCGAATACGAGGATCACCATGGGCGCCAGGCAGACAAAGGGGATCACCTGCGATCCCAACAGCCATGGGTAGATGGCGCTGGCCACGCGTGGCCAATGGGCGGCGCATAAGCCAAAGCATAGGGAAAACAACGTGGCCGCCAGCATGCCAACGCTCGCTTCCAGCCCGGTATAGGCCGTCGAGCGCACGATGTCGGCGGCGTGCGTCAGCGCATACGCCAGCATGCCGGAAGGGGTGGAGACGAGCAGGCTGCCGGTGGTGGTGGACCCGGCCAGCTGCCACAGCACCAGAGTCGATACCAAGGCCACGGCGGCGGACCAACTGCGGCGCAGCAGGGCGAAGCTCGTGAGCATGCTAAACCTGCGCCAGTCCGGCAGGCGCCGACATGGCATTGGCCAAGATCCGGTCGCGCAACGCGCGTACCGGGGCCGGCAAATTACCTGCGTCGTCAATGGTGGGAAGGGCGCGCGTGTCGAACACATCGACGCTGTGCGAGGGGGCGAGCACGATCACCAGGTCGGCATATTGCAGGGCTTCGACGACGTCGTGCGTCACCAGCACGCTAGTAGCGCCAAGGCGGCGGCAAGTCGCGCGGATCGTGGTGTTGAGCGTGGCACGCCGTACCGGGTCGAGCGCGGCGAACGGTTCGTCCATGAGCAATACACGCGGTGGCAGGCAGAGCGCGCGTGCGATGGCGGCACGCGCTGCCATCCCCACCGACAACTGATAGGGAAACAGTGCGGCGGCCGCGCTCAGGCCGACCATCGCAAGTTGCGCATCGATATGGGCGTGGTCGATGACGCGGCCGTGCAATTCATAGACGAGTTCCAGGTTGGCGCGTAGCGACAAGTGCTGCCACAGAGTGGCCTTCTGAAACAGGAAGGCCAGGTGCGTCGAGCCATAGTGGAAAGCCGGCGGCTGGGAATCGATCAGGACTTGGCCGCCATCGGGTTCGATCAAGCCGGCCATCGTGCGCAACAGCGTGGTCTTGCCGGTACCGGATTGCCCGACCAGCGCAACCGCGCTACCCGACGGAATCGAGAGGTCGACGCCGTGAAGGACCGTCTGGCCGCCCAGTTTCACACTCAATTGATGGATATCGATTTGCATAACGAGATTTATACAGTACGGGTGTTCCAGCGGCATGACAAGGCCTGACAAAAGGACGTGACATGACCAGACAATTTTTGTCAAGAACGGCGAACCGACCGTCACTGTTGCTTGGTTCGGCTTCGTTAGAATCGTTGGCATGCACTAGGCGGTCAAACAGAACACACCACCGCCACCGCGTGCAGGGCAAGACCAACTCGGGATACATCAATGGAAACGACGCAAACGGAGGCGGTGAGTGGCGACGACAGCCTGGCGCAACAGCGTGACAGCCAGGTCTGGACCGATCCGGCCTGGCTCGGCCACGGCGATGATGGCTGCACGCATGGCGAGGGTGACTAGGCGGGCATAAGCCAACTGAACGGAAATTTTTTATGCAACCACTGGGAGAATCACATGAACTTCAAGCTCAAAAATAGCGCTATGCGTCAGGCAGCCAAGAACGCCGTATCCGGCCCTAAACCTGAAGGTAAAGAGCACTACACGACCGAAATCCATATCGGCCAGGCGGCCAAGGCGATGTGCGAAAAGAAGCCCTACTTTGTTGCCGAGCGCCGCCAGGCCTTGACGGTAGCGGCGTGCGGCGCGCTGGGACTGGTCACCTGCTTCTGGGCTGGCTGGAGCACCATGACCGTCGGCCTAGCCGCAGCCAGCATTGTCACTATTTACATCGGTATCAACCAGGGCGTGTACAAGAAGTACCCGCTGGCGGTCACCCACGACACGATCGACGAAGCGAATAGTCAGCTGATCGAGTCGGGCGAGCAGCACCAGGTCAAGTCGTCGGTGGTGGCGGAAGTTTTTACCGGCGTACTTTGCACCCTCGATGGCTTCCTTTCCGCTAGCGCGATCGTGTCGAAATTTGGCGCATCCGTGCTGAGCCCGCGTATGGCGATGGGCGTGGGTGCCACCATCGGCCTGATTCTGACGGCAGCCCTGTGGGTGCTGCTGAAGGCAGCCGCGAGTGAAAAGCGCAAGGCCGAAGCACGCCAGTCGATCCGCGAGCTCGAACAGAGCGAGCCCGACCTGGCAGCGCGTATGAAGCAACGCCTGGGTGCGGTGCTGAACTACTCCTACGGCCCGCGTCACGACTCCATCCGCATGCGCGCAGCGTTGGTCTGCCTGGTGCTGTTCATGGCCTCGACCAGCTTCGTCCTGCGCCTCGAATCCCTGATCGAAAGCCAGGAAAAAGAGCAGCAGATCAAGGAAGAACTCAAGATGTTGCCCACCTCTGCCCCCGTCCCAAGCCCTGCGCAAACACGCGCGTAACTTTGAAAGGATTCAATCATGAACGCCATTAACATCTTTGCCTCCATCGCGCTTGGCTGCCTGGTGATCTTCACTGCACTGGGCATGTACGTCTCGGCCTGCCGCACGGCCTACCTGCACACTGACTCAGCGATGAACAGAACCATCCTGGAGAAGTTCCGCACGCACGATGACCTTACCCACTTCTGCAACGACCACGAAGCCAAGGTCGCCAGTGAAGCCGACGAGACCTTGCAGCGCTTCGCCCGCGCCTTCACCGATGAGGTGCAGCAGACCCGCATGGGTCGTGACCACCCGATTCCTAAAGCACGTTTTGCTGATTTCGTCTAACCAGGGGAACATTATGAACCTCAAGAAAATCATCCGTGTTTCCGTCCTACTCGTCAGCCTGTTCGGCGCACTGACGGCGCAGGCCGCACCGCGCAGCTGCTACCGGGGTGAGCTGCAAAATCTCAAGCCTGGCGGCAGTACGGACGTCGCCATCGTGGTCGATGAGACCACCGAGCGCGCCCGCGCGACTGCTGAGCGCGACTTCCGTGCGGCGGTCAGCAGCCTGACTGATCGTGCGGTAAACATCTCGCTGCTGGCCTATGCCGGCCATGCGCCTGGTCAGTCCCTGCGCCTGATCGGCCAGTGGCAAATAGAACCGCAACTGGTTGACAACGTGCTTCAGGACGTGGTGATCAGCGAGGCCCAGCAGCTGCAGGCTTGCCTGCGGGTGCAAAAGAGCGCCACCAAAAAGGGCCTGGACCAGGCCCTTGACACGCTTTTCACCAGCATGCCGATCGACGCGGCGCGCAGCGAAATCACCTATGCGCTGCGCACCGTGCTGCATGACTTCGTGATGCCCGAGCGCGCTACCCTGATCCTGCACTACAGCGACGCCCTGCAACATTCCAAGGGCGTCGGCGGGCGCAGCTTCTATGCTGCCGACAAGCAGCCGCGCCAGATTAATCCGGCGCTTGAACTGACGGCGATGGCGCGTGAGACCGCTGCCGCGCGTGCCGACAAGCCGCCGCACAGCTATGTCTCACTATTGTGGTGGGGCACTCTGCTGATGCCACAGAACCAGGTGCGCCCGCAGAAAGTGGCATATTTGGACAGCGCGACGATCGAGGCCTACCGCAGCTTCTGGACCGGTTACCTGCAGGCGGTCGGCGTGGACAAGGTGCAGATCGGTACACCCAGCGTCTTCAATCCCGACCTGCGCCTGCCGGCGCTGCCCTGATCACTGGTACCAAGGGAGGACAACATGAAACTCACCCACATTCGCCTCGTCAACCTGGCCTTGACCGGCTGGCTGGTCGCGGCCGGCAGCCTGGCCAGGGCCGACTGCCAGGTCGATGCCAACCTGGTGGAAATGCAGGCCCGTATCGCCCGCCTGCATTTCCCTTCGCTGGTGTCCCGCCTGCCGCGCATCCTGCGCTGCGAAGCGCACGACTTTGCCGGCGGCGCACTGGGTGACTTCAACGACGGCAGCTGGACCGTCCGTGTGCTCAATGGCCAGCACGGCCTGACCGAGCAGGTAATCGTGTGGCATGAACTGGGCCATGCGCGCGCTTCGCTCGACGGCGAGACATATGGCCCGTTCAAAGGTCACGGTCCGATTTGGTTGCGCGTGATGATTCGTTCCGGCCTGGCCAGCGAAGCGCGCCGCACGGCCGAGTACTACCCCGGCCTGCTGCCACTCTACCAGCAGGTGATGCATCTGGAGCGCCGCGTAACGCCGGAAAGGACCGACATCGACCTGCTGGGATTTTTGCGCGAACGTCCCGCGTTTCTGGAATTCTTAACCAAACGTATCGACTAAGGAGAGCAGCATGATCAAGACCACCTTGTATAGATGGATGGCCGCCATGGCCTTCCTGGCGTCAGCGTCGGCCTTGGCGGATCCGCTAAGCGAGAAGATCGCCGTCGGGTTGACGCGCGATGCCGTTGTCGCCCTGTTTGGTGAAGAACCCGAGCTAGAAACGTGCAAGACCGTGCTCGGGCTTAAATCCTGTGTGTTGATCTGGGAGCGCGGTATTTTTCCCAAACTGCGCTATGAGGTCAACATCATCCTGGGGCGGGTCGCCAGGGTTGATGTGGTCGCAAAACGGTAGCGGCAAAGGGCTGAGTATTTCAGCCCGCATTTTCTATCTTTGATCTGGCAACAAGAAACCCAATTCTTCGGTAGCATCTCGCTTGCCCCAGGAACGGCGCCGCAGCGCCGGCAGTGGTCAAGCGCTGACGGTGGTATCGGTCAGCTGCCCGGCCTGCAGACGCTTGTGGCGATCACGCGGCTGGCGCAGCGCACTAGGTCAAGCTCGAGTACGCAATTTGACTAATTTCGCGCCGACAGCGATCAAGCGGCTATATCTCGCCCAGCCAGGCCGACTTTGGGGCAAACAGGGAAAACAGGGAAAACAGAAAAAATAGCACGCCAAGGGATTTTACGTCAAAATCGGCCGCCACCAACCAGTCGGAAAACAAGTGTTTGGAGACAGGCCGGCAGCCAACATCTGGATGTTACCCGCAAAGGCTGGTAACGTGTACGGAAAACTCTGTCGCTATGGTGTAGCATACGACAACCACACTTCATAGGTTTTCCGCACTTGCTTGTCGGGTACATGCGAGTTTCGTCCGAGTCGGACCGCCAGAACACCAACCTCCAGCGCGATGCGTTGCAGGCTGCGGGTGTCGATATCCGGCACTTGTTCGAAGATCGAGCGTCCGGAGCAAAGGATGATCGACCTGGTTTAACGAAGGCGCTTGAGTTCGTGCGACCTGGCGATGTGCTTGTCGTATGGAAACTGGACCGACTCGGACGCTCATTGCCGCACCTGCTCTCCATCGTGAACACGCTGAAAGACAGGCAGGTCGCCTTCCGGTCGCTCACCGAAGGAATGGATACGACGACAGCGTCCGGAGAGCTGCTGTTCCATGTTTTCGGCGCACTGGCCCAGTACGAGCGAGCCTTGACCAAGGAGCGCGTGACCGCTGGACTCGCTGCCGCACGCCGGCGCGGGCGTGTCGGCGGCCGTCCTCCAGCCATATGGGGCGCGCGGCGGATCGCCGCCGCGCGCCGTCGTCTCGCGGCGACGCCGCCCTCGCGCTGCGCGACAAGGAGTTGCTGTGGAGCAACGCTGCTGCACCCCGCGTGCAGCGGCAAACTATGGGTGCAACCGCCCGCTCAACCGGCAATTATGCCGACGGCGCCTTGATCAGCATGCAGATCGCCTCGGCCGCCATGCCCTCCTCGCGCCCCAGGTAGCCAAGCTTTTCGTTCGTCTTGGCCTTGATGTTGACCTGCTGCGGCGACACGCCAATGTCCTCGGCGATGCGCGAGACCATCTGCGCGATGTGCGGCGCCATCTTCGGCGCCTGCGCGATGATGGTCGCGTCGATGTTGCCGATCGTGTAGCCGGTGCCGATCACGCGGTGCGCCACTTCGCGCAGCAAGGTGCGTGAGTCGGCGCCGGCGAACATCGGGTCGGTGTCCGGGAAGTGCTTGCCGATGTCGCCCAGCGCGGCCGCGCCGAGCATCGAATCGATGATCGCGTGCAGCAGCACGTCAGCGTCGGAATGGCCGAACAGGCCCAGCCGGTGCGGGATGGTGACGCCGCCAATGACCAGGGCGCGGCCTTCGACCAGGGCGTGGCAGTCATAGCCGGTGCCGATGCGAAACGGCGGGGTGGGATTGTAGGATGCGAGTGCCATGTCAGTTCACAGTGGAGGTTAAGGCGCTGCCAGATACATCTCGGCGATCCGGATGTCGCGCGGCAGCGTCACTTTTAAATTACGGGGATGTCCTTCAACCAGCATGGGCGCGTAGCCCATGGCTTCGACTGCGCTGGCGTCGTCGGTGATGGCGGCGGCGTCGGTGGCGGCCGCAAGCGCGTCGCGCAGCAGTCGGTAGCGAAACATTTGCGGCGTCTGCGCCAGCCACAGGCCGTCGCGCGCCACGGTGGCCACGACACCTTCGCCGGCACCGGCGCGCTTGACGGTGTCGACCACCGGTAGCGCGAGCAGGCCGCCGACCGCATGCGCGCCGACTTCAGCAATCAGTTGTTCGATCAGCGCGCGATTCAGGCCGGGGCGCGCGGCGTCGTGCACCAGCACCCAGTCGGTCTCGCGCACTTGCGCGGCGATCGCCTGCAGGCCGTTGCGGATCGATTCCATGCGGCTCGCGCCGCCGCAGCGCAGCACGCTCACGCCGTGGCGCGGCACCACCGCGTCGATCTGCGCATCGTCGGCGCTGACGACGACGAAGGTGTGGCTGATCCGCTCGCTGGAAAGGAAGGCATCGAGCGCGTGGCGCAGCATCGGCTTGCCCGCCAGCGGCAGATACTGCTTGGGGCCGTCCGCGCCCATGCGCGCGCCGACACCGGCGGCGGGGATCAGGGCAAAGTAACGCGGTGCGTGGTTGTTCATGCTGTCCGGTATCATTTATTTCATTTTCGGCAGACCGATAAGTGACTGTACCTCACCTTGGCAAACCTTGCTCAGGCGGGCATACTCTTGCGGCGAGTCAATGGCGGCTTGCACCTGTGCGACTTTGCCCATCTCGTTCTTAATGTACGGCATCCAGCCGGTGCCCATTTCCTGTTCGAGCAACATTTTCGCCTGGCCTCCCGGTGCATAGATAGGTTGTCCCGCAAAACGCTGTTTCAAGGCCGCGCGCACCACTATTCCCACTTTCGGCAAATGGACCAGGTAGGCCTTGAGGTGGCGCATTTCATGCGCAAGAATTTGCTGATACGCGCAAGTTCCCGGCAGGAATTCGCTGCCGACGTATATGACGATCGGGACATACGACAGCGACACCGTCACCCGCGGCGCGATGCACTCGTAACCGCTGAGCGGATCGGCGAGCATCGGCCCGGCCAGCGCGAAGCTGATGCGCGATTCGGTCTTGGTCAGCCCGAGCACGACGTTGCCGGAGCCTTGCTGGCCCTTCATGCGCGTCAAGGTCTTGTAGGAGAGCGTGTTGTCGATCGTGTAGCCGGCGTCGCTGGCCGTCAAAGCCGCCACGCTGGCGACGATGGTGTCTTCGCACTGCACCTGGAACGGCGTGCGCGCGCTCCAGGCGCTGCCCGAACACAGCAAGGCTGCGAGCAGCAGCAGCAGCGATTTCATCGCAACGCTCAGCCGGGTGTCCAGCTGCCGGCGAGGATTTTTTCGAGCCAGAAAGTGCCGATCACGGTCTTGACGTCGGTGACCTGGCCGGTCCTGACCATCTCGACCATCTCGGGCACGCTGGCGAGGAACGTTTCGAGGAACTCGCCGTCATCGAGCTTCGCTTGGCCGGCGGTCAGGCCGCGCGCCAGGTACAGGTCGAGGTGCTCGTCCGAATAGGCGATCGCGTTGTGGATGGTGCAGACGAAATGCCACTCGCTGGCCGTGTAGCCGGTCTCTTCCTGGAGCTCGCGCTTGGCACAGGCCAGCGCATCCTCGCCCGGATCGATCTTGCCGGCCGGGTATTCGATGAACACCTGGTCGAGCGGATAGCGAAACTGGCGTTCGAGCAGCACGCGGCCGTCGTCGAACAGCGGCAGGATCACCACCGCGCCGGGATGGCGGATGTATTCGCGGTGCGTCACCGCGCCATCGGGAAGACTGATGCGGTCGCGCGTGACCTTCAGGAAGCTGCCGTCATACACCACTGCGCCGTCGAGACGGGTTTCTTTCAGGTCCATGCGCACTCCGGTAGAAGGCAAAGTCAGTGCCGGCGCTTGCGCAGGTAGCGCATGATGAAGCCGGGGAACGCCAGCACGATGAACATGCAGGCGGTGATGGCGTAGAACTCCCAGGTCTGCGGGAACGCATTGCCGATACGCGATTCGAGCGCATATGCCAGCAGGCCGACGACCAAGTACAGCACGATCAGTTCGAGTATGCGCCACCACGCGTGCTTGCTGCGCGGCGTGCCGGGCTGGCCGGCCTTGAGCGGAATGAAGCCGAACAGGTACTCGTTGAAAAACGGCAGGTTGGCGAGCGCCAGTGCGACGGCGATCACCAGCCAGCTTGCGAGCGTGACATTCATCAAATCAGGTGCCGAGCGTCTTGCTCATGGCGTTCATGCAGGCGCCCAGCAGAGAACCTGGCATCAGGCCGAGCGCGATGATCGCCACGCCGTTGACCGACAGCGCCACGCGCATGTCGAGCGGCACCGCGATCGGCGTCGTGTCGACCGCTTCGTCGAACCACATGGTCTTGACGATGCGCAGGTAGTAGAAGGCGCCAATCAGCGAGAACATCACCGCCACCACCGTCAGCCAGATCTGGCCGGACGTGGCGACCGCCTGCAGCACCGAGTACTTGGCCATGAAGCCCATCATCGGCGGCACGCCGGCCAGCGAGAACATCAATACCGTCATCACCACCGCGAACCACGGGCTGCGGCGGCCGAGACCCTTGAAGTCGGCGATTTCTTCGGCTTCGAAGCCGGCGCGCGCCAGCATCATGATCAGGCCGAAGCTGCCCAGGGTCGTCATCACGTAGGTGATCGAGTAGTACATCGCCGCGCTGTAGGCGGTGGCGGCATTGCTCGAATCGGCGCCAACCACGCCGGCCAGCAGGCCAAGCAGGACGAAGCCCATCTGCGCGATGGTCGAATAGGCCAGCATGCGTTTCAGGTTGGTCTGCGCGATCGCCGTCAGGTTGCCGACGGCCAGCGACAGCACGGCCAGTACCATCAGCATCTGCTGCCAGTCGATCGCCATCGGCAGCAGGCCTTCGACCAGCAGGCGGATGCAGATGGCGAAGGCGGCCAGCTTCGGCGCGCCGCCCAGCAGCAAGGTGACCGCGGTCGGCGCGCCCTGGTAGACGTCCGGCACCCACATGTGGAACGGCACGGCGCCCAGCTTGAACGCCAGGCCGGCCACCATGAACACGATGCCGAACACCAGGATGGTCTTGTTGGCGGTGCCGGAACCGGCCATCTTGGCCACTTCGGTCAGGTCGAGCGAACCGGTGGCGCCGTACAGCATCGAGATACCGTACAACAGGAAGCCGGAGGCCAGCGCGCCGAGGATGAAGTACTTCATCGCCGCTTCGGTCGACTGCGCGTGGTCGCGCCGCATCGCCACCAGCGCGTACAGCGACAGCGACATCAGCTCGAGGCCGAGGTAAATGATCAGCATGTTGTTACCCGAGATCATGACCATCTGGCCGAGCATCGAGAACAGCGCCAGCACGTAGAATTCGCCGCCCAGGTTACCGGACAACATGCCGCGTTCGCCCGCGTACTGGCGCGAGTAGATCAGGGTGACGCCGACCGCCAGGTAGGTAAACAGCTTGAGCAGGTTCGACATCGGATCCGACACGAACATGTTCGAGAAGGTGTACACCGTGGTGCCGGCGCTGTAGTCGGCCCAGGTCAGCACGCCGCACACCGCCAGCGTCGCCAGCGACAGGTAGTAGGCCAGCGAGCGCTTGGCCATGAACATGTCGATCAACAGGATCGCCGATGCCGCGACCATCAGGAAGATTTCGGCGTACACCGGGATCAGGTTGGGGTTGGTCATTTGATTCATTTCGATGGGCAGTCCGGTTTAAGGCAGTTTGCTGATCGCGACATGCTTGAGCAGGTCGGCAACCGAGGTTTGCATCGTGTCGGTGAACGGCGCTGGATACAGCCCCATGGCGATCACGGCGATGGCCAGCACGGCGAACATGAAGAACTCGCGCTTGTTGATGTCGGTCAGCTCCTCGACATGCTTGTTGGCGATCGCGCCGAACACCACGCGCTTGACCATCCACAGCGAGTACGCCGCGCCGAAGATCAGGGCGGTAGCGGCCAGCAGGCCGATCCAGAAGTTGAACTGCACCGCGCCGAGGATCACCATGAACTCGCCGACGAAACCGGACGTCGCAGGCAGGCCGCAATTGGCCATCGAGAACAGCACGAAGTAGGCAGCGAATTTCGGCATGCGGTTCACCACCCCTCCATAGTCGGCGATCTGGCGCGAGTGCATGCGGTCGTACAGCACGCCGATGCACAGGAACATGGCGCCGGAGATGAAGCCGTGCGAAATCATCTGCACGATACCGCCCTGCATGGCCATCGGGTTGAACACGAAGAAGCCGAGCGTGACGAAACCCATGTGGGCGATCGACGAGTAGGCGACCAGTTTTTTCATGTCTTTCTGGACCAGCGCGACGAGGCCGATGTAGATCACCGCGATCAAGGACAGCGTGATGATGAAGCCGGCCAGGTAGTGGCTGGCGTCAGGGGCGATCGGCAGCGAGAACCGCAGGAAGCCGTACGCGCCCAGTTTGAGCATGATCGCCGCCAGCACCACCGAACCGCCGGTGGGCGCTTCGACGTGGGCGTCCGGCAGCCAGGTGTGGACTGGCCACATCGGCACCTTGACCGCGAACGCCATCAGGAAGGCGAGGAAGATCAGCACCTGCTCCTTCATCGTTAGCGGCAGCTTGTGCCAGGCCAGGATGTCGAAGCTGCCGCCGGCCTTGTTGTACAGGTAGATGATGGCGATCAGCGTCAACAGCGAGCCGAAGAAGGTGTACAGGAAGAACTTGAACGCCGCGTAGACCCGGTTGGCGCCGCCGAACACGCCGATGATGATGAACATCGGGATCAGCGTCGCTTCGAAGAAGAAGTAGAACAGCAGGCCGTCGAGCGCGCAGAACACGCCGATCATCAGGCCCGACAAGATCAGGAAGGAACCCATGTACTGCGCCACGCGCGTCTCGATCACTTGCCAGGCCGAGATCACGACGATGATGCTGATGAGCGCGGTGAGCGGGACGAACCACAGCGACAGGCCGTCGATGCCGAGCGCGTACATGATGTTGAAGCGGCCGATCCACGGCGTGCTTTCGACGAACTGCATGCCGTGCGCGGCATTGTCGAAGTGGACGATCAGCGGGATCGTCGCCAGGAAGCTGACGACGGCGCCGGCCAGCGAGAACCAGCGCGTCAGGCCAGGCTTGTCGTCGCGGCCGATGGCCAGCACGAGCATGCCGAACAGGATCGGGAGCCAGATCGCGAGGCTCAGGAACGGAGGGTAGGTAGAAGACTGCATCATGTTGTGGTTATCTTTGCGGGTCTGATTAAGCGTGCCAGAACGGGAAGAAGTACATCAGCGTACCGAGCACGCCAAGGATCATCACGAACGCGTAGTGGTAGATGTAGCCGGTCTGCGCGGTGCGCACGACGGACGAGAACCAGCCCACCAGTTTTGCGCTGCCGTTGACGACCAGGCCGTCGATCAGGCCCTTGTCGCCGACATTCCACAGGCCGTTGCCGAGCAGGCGCGCGCCGCCGGCAAACACCACGTCGTTGAATTTGTCCATGTAGTACTTGTTGTCCAACAGCGTGTGCACGGCGTGGAACTTGGCGTAGAACCAAGCCGGCACCTTCTGGTTGATCATGTAGCAGTAGTAGGCCGAGGCGACGCCGAGCGCGGCGAGGATGAACGGCAGCGAGGTGAAGGCATGCACCGCCATCGCCAGCGCGCCGTGGAATTCTTCGCTCAGTTCGTGCATCGCGTGGTGGTTTTCGCCAACCACGATGACGCCCTTGAAGAAGTCGCCGAACAGCATCGGGCCGACCGTCAGGTAGCCGATGATCACCGACGGGATGGCCAGCATCACCAGCGGGAACCAGACCACGAATGGCGACTCGTGCGGCTTCTGACCAGGCGCCAGGCCGTGGGCGTGATGGTCGTCGTGGTCCTCGTCATGCGCGTCCGAGTCGTGGCCATGGCTGTGGTGCTGCGGCTTGCCGAAGCGCTCTTCGCCGTGGAACACCAGGAAGTACATGCGGAACGAGTAGAACGCCGTGATGAACACGCCGGCCAGCACCGCGAAATTGGCAAAGCCGGCGCCCCAGATGTGGGTCGCGGCGACCGCTTCGATGATGCTGTCCTTCGAGTAGAAGCCGGAGAAGAACGGCGTGCCGATCAGCGCCAGGGAGCCGAGCAAGGAGGTGATCCAGGTGATCGGCATGTACTTGCGCAGGCCGCCCATGTTGCGGATGTCCTGGTCGTGGTGCATGCCGATGATGACCGAGCCGGCGCCGAGGAACAGCAGCGCCTTGAAGAACGCGTGCGTCATCAGGTGGAACACCGCCACCGAGTAGGCCGACGAGCCGAGTGCGACCGTCATGTAGCCGAGCTGCGACAGGGTCGAGTAGGCGACGACGCGCTTGATGTCGTTCTGGATCACGCCGAGGAAGCCCATGAACAGCGCGGTGATCGAACCGATCACCAGCACGAACGACAGCGCGGTGTCGGACAGTTCGAACAGCGGCGACATGCGCGCCACCATGAAGATGCCGGCGGTGACCATGGTCGCCGCGTGGATCAGCGCCGAGATCGGGGTCGGGCCTTCCATCGAGTCAGGCAGCCAGACGTGCAGCGGGAACTGGGCCGATTTGCCCATCGCGCCGATGAACAGGCAGATGCACGCTGCGGTCAGCAACGGCCAGCCGGTGGCGGCGACGTGCATGGCGGCGAGCGCGTCGCGCTGGGCGAACACTTCCTGGTAGTTCATGGTGCCGCCGTACGCCAGCAGCAGGCCGATGCCGAGGATGAAGCCGAAGTCGCCGACCCGGTTGACCAGAAAGGCTTTCATGTTGGCGAAGATCGCCGTCGGGCGGGTGTACCAGAAGCCGATCAGCAGGTACGACACCAG
>JARXKM010000072.1:12386-18330 GCA_030272785.1 Pseudomonadota bacterium | reverse complement strand
GCATACCCCCGGGGTCAGTGCCGGCAATCGTACACGAGCTCGTCCATTTTGATCGTGGCACGCCTCGGCTGCGCTAGTGCGCTAGAGGCCGTGTACGATTGCCGGCACTGACCCCCGGGGTGGTTGAGGCCGTGTACGATTGCCGGCACTGACCCCCGGGGTGACGAATGGATTGCACCGTTGTGGTGCGGCGCAGCCGCTTTGGTGCGCGCGCTGCCCGGACACATGGCGCATGAACGCGCCGCAGGGGGATTTGGCTGGCACATATCGTGCTAAATTAGTAGTCATGCCAGACTGCTCACGCCTCGATCCGATCACCGCCGCCTGGCATGCCAGCTTGCGGCTGCGCTTCGCCGACGACGCCGGCACCACCCGGCTGGTCGAACGCGCCCACAGCGGGCCGCTACGGGTGCAGAAGCCGCTGTATCCGGAAGGTCCGGCGATCTGCCACGCCATCGTCATCCATCCTCCCGGCGGCGTGGTCGGCGGCGACACCTTGGCGGTCGATGTCGCCGCCGGCGCCGGCGCGCATGCGTTCGTCACCACGCCAGGCGCGGCCAAGTGGTACCGCGCCAATGGCAAGCAGTCGCGCCAGCATGTGCGCATCGCCGCCGGCGCCGGCGCCGCCGTCGAGTGGATGCCGCAGGAGACCATCTTTTTCGACGACGCGAACGTCTGGCTCGATCACGATGTCCAACTGGAGGAGGGCGCCCGCTACATCGGCGCCGAAATCCTCTGCTTCGGCCGGCGCGCTTCCGGCGAGTCGTTCCAGCGCGGCGTGATCCGTCAACGCACCCAGGTGCGCAGCGCCGGCAAACTGGTGTGGTGGGAGCAGGGCGCCATCGACGGCGCCGGCGCGGCTATGCACAGTCGCTTCGGCCTCGCTGGCGCGTCCGTCTGCGCCACCCTGATCGGCGTCGGTGCGCCGCTGCCGGCCAGCCTGCTGGCGGCCATCCGCGCGCTCGATCCCGCGCTGGCGGCCAGCCAGGTGAAGTCGGTGTTCGTCGCCCGCTACCTTGGCGACGACAGCGACACCGCGCGCCGCACCATGGCCCGCGTGTGGCAGGCGCTGCGCCCCCATTTGCTCGGTTGCGCGGCGCCTTTGCCGCGCATCTGGAATACCTGATACTGGAAACCACATGGATTTGACCCCGCGCGAAAAAGACAAACTGCTCATCTTCACCGCCGGCCTGCTGGCCGAACGGCGCCTGGCGCGCGGCCTGAAGCTGAACTACCCGGAGGCGGTCGCGCTGATCAGCGCGGCCATCATGGAGGGGGCGCGCGACGGCAAGACCGTGGCGCAGCTGATGAGCGAAGGCGCCACCATCCTCACGCGCGCGCAGGTCATGGACGGCATCGCCGAGATGATCCCCGACATCCAGGTCGAAGCCACTTTCCCGGACGGCAGCAAGCTCGTGACCGTCCACAATCCGATTCCATGAGGAGCGCCATGAACCCTGGCGAATACTTGCTCGCAGCGGGCGACATCGACATCAACGCCGGCCGCCGCACCCACACGCTGGTCGTCGCCAACAGCGGCGACCGGCCGATCCAGATCGGCTCGCACTACCATTTTTACGAGGTCAACACGGCCCTGCTGTTCGAGCGCGCCGCCTCGCTCGGCATGCGCCTGAACATCGCCGCCGGCACCGCCGTGCGCTTCGAGCCCGGCCAGCGCCGCACCGTCGAACTGGTCGACCTGGCCGGCGAACGCAAGGTCTACGGCTTCAACGCCCTGGTGATGGGCGAACTGCCATGACGACCATCAGCCGCCAGGCCTACGCCGAAATGTACGGACCCACCACGGGCGACCGCATCCGGCTGGCCGACACCGACCTGTTCATCGAGATCGAAAAGGACTTCGCCACCTACGGCGAAGAGGTCAAGTTCGGCGGCGGCAAAGTGATCCGCGACGGCATGGGCCAGTCACAGCGCTGCCACGCCGACGTCATGGACACCGTCATCACCAACGCCGTCATCGTCGACCACTGGGGCATCGTGAAGGCCGACATCGGCCTGAAAAACGGCCTGGTGGCGGCGATCGGCAAGGCCGGCAATCCCGACATCCAGCCGAACGTGACGATGGCGATCGGCGGCGCCACCGAGATCATCGCCGGCGAAGGCATGATCGTCACCGCCGGCGGCGTCGACACCCACATCCACTTCATCTGCCCGCAGCAGATCGAAGAAGCCTTGATGAGCGGCGTGACGACGATGATCGGCGGCGGCACCGGGCCGGCGGTCGGCACCGCCGCCACCACCTGCACGCCGGGCCCGTGGCATTTGCACGCGATGCTGGGCGCGGCGGACGCCTTCCCGATGAACCTGGGCTTTCTCGGCAAGGGCAACGTCAGCCTGCCGGCGCCGCTCGAAGAACAGGTGCGCGCCGGCGCCATCGGCCTCAAACTGCACGAGGACTGGGGCAGCACGCCGGCGGCGATCGACAACTGCCTGGCGGTGGCCGACCGCATGGACGTGCAGGTGGCGCTGCACTCGGACACCCTCAACGAAGGCGGCTTCCTCGAAACCACGCTGGCCGCGTTCAAGGACCGCACCATCCATACCTTCCATACCGAAGGCGCTGGTGGCGGCCACGCACCCGACATCATCGCCGCGGTCGGCCAGGCCAACGTGCTGCCGTCGTCGACCAATCCGACCCGCCCGTTCACCGTCAACACGCTCGACGAGCACCTCGACATGCTGATGGTGTGCCACCACCTCGACCCGGCCATCGCCGAAGACGTCGCCTTCGCCGAATCGCGCATCCGCCGCGAGACCATCGCCGCCGAGGACATCCTGCACGACATCGGCGCCATCTCTATGATGTCGTCCGACTCGCAGGCGATGGGACGGGTCGGCGAGGTGATCATGCGCACCTGGCAGACTGCCCACAAGATGAAAGTGCAGCGCGGCCCGCTGGCGCCGGATTCAAGCCGCAACGACAATTTCCGCGTCAAGCGCTACATCGCCAAATACACCATCAACCCGGCCATCACGCACGGCGTCTCGCACGTGGTCGGCTCGCTCGAAGTGGGCAAGATCGCCGACATCGTGCTGTGGAAACCGGCCTTTTTCGGCGTCAAGCCGTCGATGATCCTCAAGGGCGGCATGATTGCCGCAGCCCAGATGGGCGACCCGAACGCCTCGATCCCGACGCCGCAGCCGGTGCACTACCGGATGATGTTCGGCGCCTTCGGCGGCGGCCTGAAAAAGTCCTTCACCTTCGTCTCGCAGGCCGCGTTCGACGCCGACATCGGTCGCCAGCTGGGGCTGTCGAAGACGCTGATCCCGGTGCGCGGCATGCGCGCGCTGCGCAAGCGCGACATGATCCACAACGGCGCCACGCCGCACATGGAAGTCGATCCCGAGACCTACGAGGTGCGCGCCGACGGCCAGCTGCTGGTCTGCGAAGCGGCCGCCGTGCTGCCGATGGCGCAGCGCTATTTCCTGTTCTGAAGGCCCCACCATGCTGACCCTGCACACCAAGACCACCACCCCCGCCACGCTGTACGGACGGCTGGTGCTGGCCTACGACCAGCGCGAAAAATGCCGGCTGCGCGCCCGCCTCGAGTCGGGCGAGGAGGTGGCCATCTTCACCGTCCGCGGCACCGTGCTGCGCGACGGCGACCTGCTCACCGGCCCAGACGGCCGCGTGGTGCAGATCGTCGCCGCGCTCGAGCCGACCTACGCGGTGTACTGCGCCAGCGAACATGCGCTGGCGCGCTGCGCTTTCCACCTCGGCAACCGGCACACCCAGGTGCAGATCGGCGCCGGCGTGCTGCGCATGCGGGTCGACCCGGTGCTGCGCGAAATGGTCGAGGGCCTGGGCGCGCGCGTAACCGAAGAACTGGCGGCGTTCGAGCCGGAGCAGGGCGCCTACGCCGGCGCGGCTCACAGCCACCGCGACGATGGCCATTTGCTGGCACCGGTGCCGCTGCGCCAGAAGATCCACCGGCCCGGCGATCCGGCGCCCGCATGAACGCCGCCGCGCTGCTGCACCTGCTGCAGTTTGCCAGCCCGGCGCTGCCGATCGGCGGATACAGTTACTCTCAAGGTTTGGAGAGCGCCATCGACAGCGGCGCGGTGAACGACGCGGCCGGCGCGCGCGACTGGATCGCCGGCTACCTGCACCAGGTGATGGCGGTCTGGGAGGCGCCGCTGCTGTGGCGCCTGCTGAAGGCCTTCGAGGCGGGCGACGACGCCGCCGTGGCGCTGTGGAGCGAACGCTTCATCGCCTCGCGCGACAGCGCCGAGTTCCGCGCCGAGTCGATCCAGATGGGCTATTCGCTGACCAAACTGATCGCCGAACTGGGCGTGGCGGACGTGGGCCGGCTGGGCGCCGAAGTGAGCCTGCCGACCGCGTTCGCCTGCGCGGTGTCGGCGCTGGCTATCCCGCACGAGGAAGCGCTGCTGGCGATGCTGTTCTCGTGGGCCGAGAACCAGGTGCTGGTGTGCGTCAAGTCGGTGCCGCTGGGGCAGGTGGCGGGCCAGCGCCTGCTGCTGTCGCTGGCGCCCGAGCTGGAACGCGCGGCGGCGCACGCACGCGGGGTCAAGGACGACGAGATGTCGAATTGGGCGCCCGGATTATCCATGCTGTCGATGCGGCACGAGGTGCAGCACGGTCGGCTTTACCGTTCCTGAAAGGCGGCAATCAATGAGTTCAAATCCCCTGAGGGTCGGCATCGGCGGCCCGGTCGGCTCCGGCAAAACGGCGCTGTGCGAGATGCTGTGCAAAGGCATGCGCGACCATTACGACATGGCCGTCATCACCAACGACATCTACACCCGCGAAGACATGGAGATCCTGGTGCGCGCCAACGCGCTGCCGGCCGAACGGCTGATGGGTGTCGAAACGGGCGGCTGCCCGCACACCGCGATCCGCGAGGATGCCTCGATCAACCTGGAGGCGATCGCGCGCATGCAGGCCGACTTTCCCGACCTCGACCTGATCCTGATCGAGTCGGGCGGCGACAACCTGGCCGCCACCTTCAGCCCCGAATTGTCCGACCTGACGCTGTACGTGATCGACGTCGCCGGCGGCGAAAAAATCCCGCGCAAGGGCGGGCCGGGCATCACCCGTTCCGATCTGCTGATCATCAACAAGACCGACCTGGCGCCGCACGTGGGCGCGGACCTGAACGTGATGGCGCAGGACGCCCGGCGCCAGCGCGGCGAGCGCCCGTTCGTCTTCACCAACCTGCGCACCGGCGAGGGCGTCGATACGGTGATGACGTTTATCCGCGAGCAGGGCTTGCTGGACGCCGTGTACTAGGCGCGAGCACGATCGGCGCTTCGAGTTCCGGATGCAGGCCGTGATGGCCCTGGTAGACGGCGGCAATGGCGGCCATGTCGCGTTGCTGGTCGCCGGACAGGTCGAGCGTGTCGACCACTGACAGCAGCTTGTTCGGGTAATCGATGTAGACGATCAGCAGCGGCACCCTGGCGGCGAGGGCCAGGTGGTAGAAGCCGCTGCGCCAGTATGGACGATAGCTGCGCGTGCCTTCCGGCGCCAGCGCGATCCAGCACCAGTCGGCCGCGCGCATGGTGTCGGCGAGGCGCTCGGTGGCGCCGGTGGCGGCGCCGCGTTCGACCGGCATGCCGCCCCAGCGGCGCATCATCACGCCCATCGGGCCCTTGAACAGTGCTTCCTTGCCGAGCCAGCGAAACGGCAGGCCGACCGCCCACTTGGCCAGCAGGCCGACGAAAAAATCCCAGTTGGAGGTATGCGGGTAGACCACCGCGACGCCGTGCGGCCCGGGCAGCGGCTTGAAGCGCACGCGCCAGCCGAACAGGTGCAGGATGCGCAGGGAAGTGCGCTGCGCGAGGGTCGGCAAGGCCGCCGGGCGCAGCTCGTCATGGTCCATCGTGTCTCCATCGACCCGTCGGGCGGGTTCTGTTATGGTGTTGATCATCTGGCTTGTCGCGGCAACAAAAATTGCATCGC
>JARXKM010000072.1:0-12286 GCA_030272785.1 Pseudomonadota bacterium | reverse complement strand
ATCGCCCGCTGCTTGTATGATCCGGTGACACCAACCCCGGGACTTTCATGGACATCACGATTTATCACAACGCCCGTTGCGGCAGTTCGCGCAACACGCTCGGCCTGATCCGCAACACCGGCGTCGAGCCGACCATCATCGACTACCTGGCCAATCCGCCGTCGCACGCGCTGCTCAAGGCGATGATCGCGGCGGCCGGCCTGAGCGTGCGCGACGCCATCCGGCCGAACGAGGCGGCCTACGCCGAGCTCGGGCTGGCCGACGCGGCGCTGTCGGACGACGCGCTGATCGACGCCATGCTGGCGCATCCGGCGCTGATCAACCGGCCGTTCGTGGTGACGCCGCAGGGCGTGCGCCTGTGCCGGCCGGCCGAACTGGTGCTCGACATCCTGCCGCTGCCGCAACTGGGCGCGTTCAGCAAAGAGAACGGCGAGGCGCTGATCGACGCCGCCGGACAGCGCATCGCCAAGCCGTAGGCCGGCGCGCTTATTCGAACGTTGGGGCGTCGCCGCGCGGCAGCTGGATGGTCCCCGTATGGAAGGTGTATTCGAACAGGTTGGCATAGCGGCCCCATTCGACCGCGACCCGCAGCGCGCTCTCGGCATCGTCCGAGTTGAGGGTGAAGCGCAGCAGCTTGAGGAACAGTTCCTTGGGCAGGTCGCCCGAGCGATCCTGTTCGAGACCATGGCAGATGTAGGCCACCAGCGGCACGTGCTCGAGCAGCTGGCGCCCGAAGATGGCCTGGCGCGCCGGGTGGTCGGCGGCGACGAACTGTTCGCCCAGCGGCGTGATGGTGATGTCGCCGTGCGCCAGGTTGGCGAAGCCGAGCAGGGCCAGCGCGATCGACACGTCGAGCAGCTCCTGGTCGGTCAACTCCGACTCTTCGCCCAGTTGCGGCAAGTCGGCGCGGCCGAGGAACGGTTCTTCGAGCAGCAGTTCGAGCACGTCTTCGATGCGCGCGCTGTCCGCTTCCGGCAGGCGGTCGCCCAGCTGCAGCTTGGCTTCCTTTTCGGTGGCGCGGCCCGGGCGCGACGAGCCGGCCGTCATCAGGCCGTAGACCTCGTCGATCAGCTGGCGCACCTCGCTCGAATCGACCGCGCGCGGGCGCGCCAGCGCGATCGGCAGCTCGGCGCGCACGCGGCCCGGATTGCTGGCGAAGATCAGCACCCGGTCGGCCATCATTACCGCCTCTTCGATATTGTGCGACACCACCAGGATCGCCTTGGTGGGGATTTTTCCGGACTCCCACAGCTCGAGGATTTCTTCGCGCAGGCGCTCGCCGGTGAGCACGTCGAGCGCGGAGAACGCTTCGTCCATCAGCAGCACTTCCGGCTCCATCACCAGCGCGCGAGCGATGCCGACGCGCTGGCGCATGCCGCCCGACAGCTCGCGCGGCAGCGCGCCTTCGAAGCCGGACAGGCCGATCAGGTCGATCACCTGCTCCGAGCGGCGCGCCCGTTCGGCCGGCGCCACGCCTTGCGCTTCGAGGCCCAGTTCGACGTTCTTCTGCACCGTCAGCCACGGGAACAGCGCGAACGACTGGAACACCATGCGGATGCCGCGCGCCGCGCCGTACAGCGGCATGCCGTGGTACGACACCTGCCCGCGGTCGGCGCCGATCAGCCCCGCCAGGATGCGCAGCATGGTCGATTTGCCTGAGCCGGACTGGCCCAGCAGGGCGACGATTTCGCCCTCGTTGAGCGTGAAGTCGACCCCTTCGAGCACCGGGCGCGCGGAGCCGTCGGCGGAATGAAACGATTTGCCGACGCCTTTCAGTTCAAGGATGGGAGTTGCCATGATGCGGGTCCTGATTGCGTTCGATTGCGTTAGAAGTGGAGCCGGTTTTCGGCCATCTGGTAGAGGCGGCGCCAGACGAAATGGTTCATCCCCATGACGAAGATGCACATGATGCCGATGCCCAGCGCGATGCGCGGGAAGTCGCCCTTCGCGGTCATTTCGGCGATGTAGCTGCCGATGCCGTGCGCCTGCAGGGTGGTGTCGCCCCAGGTGACGTATTCGGCGACGATGCTGGCGTTCCACGAGCCGCCGGTGGCGGTAATGGCGCCGGTGACGAAGCTCGGGAAGATCGCCGGCAGCAGGTAGCGGCGCCATTTGAGCCAGCCCGAGAGGCCGAAGTTCTGCGTCGCGTAGCGCAATTCGGTCGGTATGGTCGAGGCGCCGGCGATCACGTTGAACAGCAAGTACCACTGGGTGCCGAGGATCATCAGCGGCGACAGCCAGATGTCCGGGTTGAGCTTGAATTGGACGATGCCGACCACCGCGACCGGGAACATCAGGTTGGCCGGAAAGGCGGCAAGGAACTGGGCGATCGCCTGCACGCGCTGCGCCAGGCGCGGATTGAGGCCGATCCAGACGCCGACCGGCACCCACACCAGCGCGGCGATGAACAGCAGCAGCATCACGCGGCACAGCGTGTAAAAACCGAGCACGAAGACGCGCGCGACCTCGTTCCAGCCGACTTCGGACTGGACGAAATGGACCAGCGTCCAGATGGCGTAGAGCGCCACGGCGGCGATCAGCGCATCCCAGATGCGTTCCGGCGTCGCCGACTGCGTCTTGGGCTGGGCGCGGATCGAGGTGCCGTCGTGGCGTACGCGGAACATGGCGAACGAGCGCTCGAGCAGCGCGATCAGGCGCAGGCCGATGGCCTGGGTGCGCTCGGTGCGGCGCAGCCAGGTCAGCAGCCAGGATTGCTGGGCGGTGTCGCTGCCGGACTCCTCGAAGCGGAATTTGTCGGCCCATGCCAGCAGCGGGCGGAAAAACAGCTGGTCGTACAGCAGCACGCCGATCAGCATGGCGCCGATGGCCCAGCCGATCGCGTGCAGGTCGCGCTGTTCGATGGCCAGCGCGATGTACGAGCCGATGCCGGGCAGCTTGATGTTCTGGTTCGATACCGAGATCGCCTCGGCGGCGACGACGAAGAACCAGCCGCCCGACATCGACATCATCATGTTCCACAGCAGGCCGGGGATGGCGAACGGCAGTTCGAGGCGCCAGAAGCGCTGCCAGCCCGACAGCTGGAACACGGTGGCCGCTTCCAGCAGTTCGCCCGGCACGGTGCGAAAACCCTGGTAGGCGCTGAATGCCATGTTCCACGCCTGCGAGGTGAAGATGGCGAAGATGGCGGCGCATTCGACGCCCAGCAGATTACCGGGAAACAGCGCGATGAAGGCGGTCACGGTGATCGACAGGAAGCCGAGGATGGGAATCGACTGCAAAATGTCGAGCAGCGGCACCAGCACTTTTTCGCAAGCGCGGTACTTGGTGGCCAGCGCGGCGAACACGCAGCTGAAGATCACCGAGGCGCCCAGCGCGATGAACATGCGCAAGGTGGTGCGCAGCAGGTAGTAGGGCAGGTTGAGCGGTTCGAGCGAGAGCGGCAGCTGCTCGCCCAGATGATAGGGATGGGCCATCTGCGCAGCGCCATAGGCAAGCAGGATCAGCACCGCCAGCACGATCGGCAGCAGCGCCCAGTCCCAGCGGTTGCCGCCGGCTTCGACCACCTGGCGCGGAAAGAACTGCTTGTTTTCGCTCATGGGATTCATTTGGCCGCGTTAGAAGTCGGAGTGCAGGCGCACGGAGAACACCGACACCGGTCCGCGCGCCATATTGTAGGCCGGATTGACGATGCGCTGCCAGTTCGCGCCGATGTGCGACGCTTTGCCGAGCGCGAAGTTGTAGAACACTTCGGCGATCAGCTCGGGACGATAGGCGAGTCGGCCGTCGCCGAGGAAGAATCCCTGCCCGCCGGCGGCGAGATAGGCGCGGTGCGACGGCGACAGGCTGTTGCGCACCGCGGCCACCCCGGCGCTGTCGGCCGGGCGCGACCAACCGGCGCCCTTGACCAGCGCGCCGGCCGAGATCGAGCGGTCGATTTCGGCGAACGCGTAGGTTTCGGTCTTGCCGTCGGCCCAGCTGGCGCGGCCGAACACGCCGGCGTCCGCACTGACGGCTTGCTCGGCGCCGATGGCGAAGCCGACCTTTGCCTGGCGCCGGCGCACATCGGCCACTGCCGGCGGCGCCGCCAGCGCAAGCGCGTCGGCATAGTCGCCCATGATGGCGACGTTGCGAAACACCAGCAGGCGCAGCTTGCCGGCCAGCGCGCCGATCTGGTGTGCGTGTTCGAGTTCGAGCTGGTCGCCGAAGCGGCGCAAAATCTTCGGATCGAGGGCCAGGCCGTTCGATTCGCGCGGCTGGGCGAAGCGGCCGGCGCGCAGCGCCCATGCGGCGTCGACGTATTCGAGCGCCGCTCCCCAGGTATAGCCGCGCGAATCGGCGGCGAAATCATAGGCGCCCTGGTTCATGATCGACCAGTTGATGAATTGCGTGCGCGGGTCGTGGCTGTAGGCATTCGCATCGAACAGGTCGCTCACCGACAGGTTGCCGGCGGTGAGCGTGAGGCGCCGCTGGTCGACCATGCCGGCGAGCTGGTTGGCGGACGATTCGACCGCGCCCTGACCGCCGCCGAACCCCCATACCTGGCGCAGGAACAGGCGCGCGCGGTAGAAGGTCGGGTTGGCGCCGGAAGTGCGTGCCATTTCGCCATTCGTCATGCCACCCAGCCCGGCCAGGTGCGACAGCGGCACGCCTTGCGCGACTTCGGGATCGAAATACAGTTGGCCGCCGGCCCACGGCCGAACGCCGAACGCCGCGGTCGCCGTGAACGAGTAGCTTTTCTCTGCCGTCGGCGCAAGGCTGTTGGGGCCGGAATAGCTGGCCGCAAACGCATCCTTGCGCTGCCAGATATAGGTCGACTGGAACTTCGCGTTCCATGCTTCCTGGTCGTCTGCGCGTGCCGCCGTCGCCGTCAGCAGGCACGCCAGCGGTATCAACGGCGTGGCAATCCGAGAAAAAATCCGCATGATCATGATCGTTCCCTTGTGCGTGGCTCAGGCGCGCAGCAGGCGCACACCATTGAAAACGACCAGCAGGCTGGCACCCATGTCGGCGAACACCGCCATCCACAAGGTCGCGTGGCCGCTCAGGGCCAGCCCGAGGAACAGCACCTTGATGCCGAGCGCCAGAGCGATGTTCTGCTTCAGTACCCGCGAGGTGCGTTTGCTCAGCGCGATGAAGGTGGCGATCTTGCGCGGGTCGTCGTCCATGATGGCCACGTCCGCGCTGTCGAGCGCGGTGGCGGTGCCGGCCGCGCCCATCGCGAAACCGATGCTGGCCGAGGCCAGCGCGGGCGCATCGTTGACGCCGTCGCCGACCATGCCGACCGCGCCGTGCCGCAGCGCAAGCTCGGTGACGGCGCCCTGTTTGTCCTCGGGCAGCAGGTTGCCGCGCGCATCGTCGATGGACAAACGCGCCGCGATGGCCGACGCGGCGGCCTGATTGTCGCCGCTCAGCATGACCGTCTCGATGCCGAGCGCGTGCAGCGCAGCGATTGCCGCGGCGCTTTCGGCGCGCAGCGTGTCGGTCAGTGCGAACACGGCCACCGGGCCGGATGGCGCGCACAGGATGGCGCTAGTGCTGCCGGCCGCTTCCAGCGCGACCAGGCGCTGGCCCAGGCCGGACGACCACATGCCCAGCTCTTCGATCAGGCGCCGGTTGCCGAGATACCAGCGCTGGCCGTCGATGCTCGCTTGCACGCCGCGCCCGCCCAGCACGCCGAAGTCCTGCACCGGCAGCAGCGCCGCATCGGGCTGGCGGCTGCGCCAGCCGCGCACCAACGCCTGCGCCACCGGATGGGCGCTATGGGTGTCGAGGCTGGCCGCGATCAGCAGGCACTGCGCGACCGGCATCGCGCCGAGGACGACAGCGTCGGTCAGGCTGGGCGCGCCGTGCGTGAGCGTGCCGGTCTTGTCGAACGCGACCGCCTTGAGCAGGTGGCCGCTTTCCAGATAGGCGCCGCCCTTGACCAGGATGCCGTGGCGGGCCGCCGCCGCCAGGGCGCTGACCACCGTGACCGGCGTCGACACCACCAGTGCGCACGGGCAGGCGATCACCAGCAGCACCAGCGCCTGGTAGGTCCAGCCGCTCCAGCCGCCGCCGATCAGCAGTGGGCCGAGCAGCGCCGTCAGCAGCGCCAGCGCCACCACCGTCGGCGTGTAGTAGCGGGCGAACTGGTCGACCATGCGCTGGGTCGGCGCGCGCTGCGCGTGGGCCTGCTGGACCGCGGCGGCGATGCGCGCGAGGGTGCTGTCGCCGGCGCCGGCGGTGGTGGTGGCCTCGATCACGCCGTCGGTGACGATGCTGCCGGCGTACAGCGGATCGCCCGGCTGCTTATCGACCGGCATGCTCTCGCCGGTGATCGGCGCCTGGTCGAGCGCGGCGCGGCCGCAGGTGACGCGGGCGTCGAGCGGCACGCGGGCACCGGCGCGCACGCGGATGCGGCTGCCGATGGCGACGGCCGTCACGGCGACGTCGGTCCAGGCGTCGCCCTGCATCACTTCGGCGGTGGCAGGGGCCAGCGCGGAGAGCGACTTGATGGCGTGGCGCGCGCGTTCGAGCGACAGCGCCTCGATGGTCTCGGCCACCGCGAACAGGAACACGACCATCGCCGCTTCGGACCACTTGCCGATGGCGAGCGCGCCGCCGACGGCCAGCGACATCAGGAAGAAGATGTTCAGGGTCAGGTGCCTGAGTGCGATCCAGCCCTTTTTCAGGGTCGGCCGGCCGACGCTCAGGATCGACACCAGCGCCAGGGCGATCACCGGCCACGACGCTTCGGCGGCGCCGCGCCAGGCCAGCACTTCGGCGCCGCCGGCGCACAGGCCGCCCAGCGCCAGCGTGGCCAACAGTTGCGGCGACAATACGCGCGGCGGCGGCGCTGCGGGCAGGTCGCCGTCGAGCGCCACCGGCGCCATGTCCAGTTCGACCAGCGCGCCGACGACGGCGTGCGTGTCCGCCAGGCGGTGGAACACGGTCAGTTCGCGATCGAGCAAATTGAAGTCGAGCCGGACGATGCCTGGCATCGCTTCGAGCCGGCGGCGGATCAGGCCCTCTTCGGTCGGGCAGTCCATCTGGTCGATGCGGTAACGCGCCTCGGTGGCGTCGGCGGGCGCAGGGCCCGGCGCAGCGGCCGGCGCATGCGCGTGGCCGGCGGCGCCGCCACAGCAGGCGGCGGCGGCCTTTGGGCGCGGGCGCCAGGCGGGTTGGGGCAGGGAATGTGGCTTCATGGTGGCATTTTTTTCAAATCAGTGCCATCATTAGAGACCCTGTACCCACTACAGGGTCAAGCATTTAATTCGAGGGGAATGGCATGCGCATCGGGGAATTGGCAAAACGCAGCAACTGCGACGTTGAGACGGTCCGCTTCTACGAGCGCGAAGGACTGCTCGACGCGCCGGCGCGCGAAGACAACGGCTATCGGCGCTATGCCGAGGCGCACGTGGTGCAGCTGAACTTCATTCGTCACTGCCGCTCGCTCGACATGGGCCTGCCGGACGTGCACCTGCTGCGCAATTTCCAGGCCAATCCGGCGCTGGCGTGCGACGAGATCAACGAGTTGATCGACCGGCAGATCGACCGCATCCATCAGCAGGTCGTTTCACTGCGCGCGCTCGAGCAGCAGCTGCACACGCTGCGCGATACCTGCAAGGCCAATCACCAGAGCGACGAATGCGGGATCATGCGCACGCTGACCAGCGCCGCGGAAGGCGATGAATGCTCCTGCCATCCGGCGGCGCAGCCGGGGTAAGGCCCGCCAAGCCAAGGTATGCCGGGGTAAGGTCTGTCATTCGTACATTTGGTTCTATAAATGTGCGAATGTCAGACCTGACCCCAGCCTTGGACGATGAAAAGCGACCGGTTATCACTAGCCTGTGGCCGGAAATGCCGGGGTCAGGTCTGCCATTCGAACATTTCATGAAGCCGAAATATCCGAATAACAGACCTTACCCCAGCGGCCGTCGGCTATCGGACCTTACCCCGGCGGCAGCAGCAGGCGGTAGCCGACCGCCGTCTCGGTGATCAGGTAGCGCGGCTGCGCCGGATCGTCTTCGAGCTTGTGGCGCAGGTGCCCCATGTAGATGCGCAGGTAGTGGCCGTTGTCGGCGTGCGCCGGCCCCCATACGGCGCGCAGCAGCTGCGGATTGGTCACCACCCGCCCGGCATTGGTGGCCATCACCGCCAGCAGCCGGTATTCGGTCGGCGTCAGGTGTACGTGTTGGCCGGACTTGGTGACGCGCCGGTCTTTCAGGTCGATCCGGACGTCGCCGAACTGGATCACGCCGGTGGTGTCGGCGGCCGACTGGCGGTGCCGGCGCAATGTCGCGCGCACGCGGGCGAGCAGCTCGCCAACGCTGAACGGCTTGGTCAGGTAGTCGTCGGCGCCGGCGTCGAGCGCGCGGATCTTTTCGCTTTCGTTAACCCGCGCCGACAGCACGATCACCGGCACGCTCGACCATTTGCGCAGGTCGGCGATGAATTCGACACCGTCGCCGTCCGGCAGGCCGAGGTCGAGCACGATCAGGTCCGGCGTACGGGTGCCGGCGTCGATCAGGCCGCGCTGCATGGTGGCCGCCTCGCTCACGTGCCAGCCTTCTTCTTCCAGCGCGGCGCGCACGAAGCGGCGGATTTGCGGTTCGTCTTCGACCAGCAGCGCGGTCGATGCCTGTTCATTCATGGTGGTGCTCCGGTGGGCGCTCTTCGGGTTCGGGCATCGCCGGCGGCGTGCCGAGCGGCAGGGAAAAGACGAACGCCGCGCCGCCCGCCGTCGCGCGGCCGGCATGGATGCTGCCGCCGTGCGCCTCGACGATGGCGCGGCAGATCGCCAGTCCCAGTCCGACGCCGGGCTTGGCCGATTCGCGCTCGCCGCGGGTGAATTTTTCGAATACCGCTTCTTCGCGCCCGGGCGGCAGGCCGGGGCCGTTGTCCTCGACCGTCACGTTGAGCCAGGCGCCGTGCGGCTCGGCGCCGATGCGGATGGCCGAGCCGGGCGGCGTGTACTTGGCGGCGTTTTCGACCAGGTTGCACAGCACCCGCTCGAGCAGCACGGCGTCGAAGCGCACCAGCGGCAGGTCGGCCGCCAGCCCGGTGGTGACGCGGTGTTCTTTGAGCGCCGGGGCGCTGGCGCGCAAGGCGCTGCCGACCACCTCTTCGATCGCCTGCCATTCGAGATTGAACTTGACTTCGCCGCTCTGGATGCGCGCCATGTCGAGCAGATTGGTGACCAGCGCGCTCATGCGCATCGCTTCGTCGTGCAGCGAGCGGGCCACGTCGAGCTGCGCCGTCGACAGCGCCGGCCGTGAAGTGGTGAGCGACTCCGACAGGCCGACCAGGGTGGTGAGCGGCGTGCGCAGGTCGTGCGACAGCGCCGCCAGCAGCGAGTTGCGCAGCCGTTCGGACTCCATGTTCACCAGCGCGTCCTGCGCCACTTCGATGTAGTGAACGCGTTCGAGCGCGATGGCGGCAAGCGTGGCGAAGGTGTCGAGCTGCTGGCGCTGTTCGGGCACCAGCAGCCAGCGCCGGTGTTCGGGCTCGATCGCCAGCACGCCGCGGGTGCGCATCGGCGCCACCAGCGGCAGGTAGAAGATCGGGCTGCCCGGCAGCGTGTCGGTGCCCAGGCCGGCGCTCTCGGCATGGTCGAAGGCCCACTGTGCGATGCCTTCGTCGAGCCGCGCATCGGCCGCCGCCGGCAGCTGCAGGCGGCCGGCGTCATTCGGCACCAGCAGCGCGGCCTTGGCGCGGAAGGCGCGCTGGATGACGGCGCGGGTGGTCTCGAACACCTGCTCGGTCTGCAGCGCGCCCGACAGTTCGCGCGCGAACTCGTACAGCGAACGCGCGCGCGCTTCGCGGTGCAGCGCCACGCGTGCCTGGAAGCGCAGGTTGGCCGTCAGGTGACCGGTGATGAGCCCGACCGCGAGCATGACGCCAAACGTGATCAGGTACTGGAAATCGGAAATGGCGAAAGTGAAACGCGGCTCGACGAAGAAGAAGTCGAAGCATGCCACGCTCACGCAGGTGGCCAGCACCGATGGACCGCGGCCGAATTTCACCGCCACCAGCAGCACCACCAGCAGGAACAGCATGGCGATGTTGGCGAGGTCGAGGAAGGCGAGCAGCGGCGTCGCCAGCAGGGCCGTCGCGACGCTGGCCGCCGCCGCCGCACCGTAACCCCAGAGACGCTGCTTGACGCGGGCGTCGGCCGTTGGCCCGGGGGCGCGCAGATTGGCCGGCGCGCCCCGGCCGGCGGCGTCGCCGATTTCGATCAGGTCGATATCGGGCGCGTAGCGGGCGATCTGGCGAATGTGCGGGCTGCGCCACGGCCAGCTGCGGTGGCCGCGGCCGAGCGCGATCTTCGACAGGTTGTGACTGCGCGCGTAGTCCACGCTGGCCTGCGCGATGTCGCCGGCCGACAGCACGGCGGTGACCGCGCCCAGGTCTTCGGCCAGCTTGAGCGTGCCGAGGATGCGTTCGCGCTGCGCCGCCGGCAAGCGCTGCAGCGACGGCGTCTCGACGTAAATGGCGTGCCAGTCGGTGCCGAGCTGGCCGGCCAGCCGCGCCGTGCTGCGCACCACCTGGTCGCAGCCGGAGCGCGGGCCGACGCAGGCCAGCAGCGCCGCGCCGGTCTTCCAGATGGTGTCGATCGACTGCTCGACGCGGTAGGCGCGCACGTCGTCCTCGATACGGTCGGCGGTGCGCCGCAAGGCCAGTTCGCGCAGGGCGATCAGGTTCCCCTTGCGGAAGAAATTCTTGGCGGCGCGCTCCGCCTGCGGCGCCTGGTACACCCTGCCGCTCTTCAAACGCGACAGCAGTTCGTCGGCCGGGATATCGACCAGCACGACTTCATCGGCCTGGTCGAACACCGTGTCGGGCACCGTCTCGGCGACGCGGATGCCGGTGATGCCGCCGACGACGTCGTTCAGGCTTTCGAGGTGCTGCACGTTGACGGTGGTGAAGACGTCGATGCCGGCGTCGAGCAATTCGTCGACGTCCTGCCAGCGTTTCGGATGGCGCGAGCCGGGCGCATTCGAGTGCGCCAGCTCGTCGACCAGGATCAGCGGCGGGTGGCGTTCGAGCGCGGCGTCGAGATCGAATTCGGTGAGCGTCTTGCCGCGGTAGTCGATGGCTTTGAGCGGCAGCACGTCGAGGCCTTCGAGCAGGGCGGCCGTTTCGCCGCGACCGTGCGTTTCGATCACGCCGACCAGCAGCTGGCGGCCATCGGCGTGCAGTTTGCGCGCCGCCGCCAGCATGCCGAAGGTCTTGCCGACGCCGGCCGAGGCGCCAAAATAGATGCGCAATTTGCCGCGCGCGGCTTTGCGCTCCTGGTCCTGGACGCGGGCGAGCAGGGCGTCCGGGTCAGGGCGTTGGCTGTCGTTGGGTGGCATGAATGCTTTTAAGAGAACTGGTTCAGTGAGTATGCGCAGTTTCGGCGTCGAGCGCCAGATTCAGTGCCAGCACGTTCACGCGCGCCTCGCCGAAAAAGCCGAAGTACTGCGGCGCCGTGCCGGCCGCGACCAGCGCCGCCACCCGTTCGGCGCCGAGCTGGCGGGCCGCCGCCACCCGCGCGACCTGGTAGCGCGCCGCGGCGACGCTGATCTCGGGATCGAGGCCGCTGGCCGATGCGCTGACCAGGTCTGCCGGGATGGCCGCCGCATTCGAAGGATCGGCCGCCCTGAGCGCGGCGATGCGGCCCTTGACCGCGTCGAGCAGGGCCGGATTGGTCGGCCCCAGGTTCGAGCCGCTCGAACCGGCCGCATTGTTGGCCATCGGCGTGGTGGCCGATGGCCGGCCCCAGAAATAGCGCGGCGAGCTGAATGACTGGCCGATCAGGGTCGAACCGACCGGGTGGCCGTCGCGCTCGACCAGGCTGCCGTTGGCCTGGCTGGCGAAGGCGGCCTGGCCGATGGCGGTGACGGCCAGCGGATACACGGCGCAGCAGAGCAGGGTGAGAGCGCCGAACAACACCAGCGCGGGACGAAAGATGGATGGCATGATGGTTCCTGAATGGTTAGACGAGGTGGAGCAGCGCGAGCAGCATGTCGATCAGCTTGATGCCGATGAACGGCAGGACGATGCCGCCGACGCCGTACACCAGCAGGTTGCGGCGCAACAGCGCGGCGGCGCCGATGGCGCGGTACTGCACGCCCTTGAGCGCGAGCGGGATCAGCACCACGATGATGAGGGCGTTGAAGATCACCGCCGACATGATCGCCGACGACGGGCTGGCCAGGTGCATGATGTCGAGCGCCTTCAGGCTCGGGTAGGTGCCGACGAAGGCGGCCGGGATGATGGCGAAGTACTTGGCGATGTCGTTCGAGATCGAGAAGGTGGTCAGCGAGCCGCGCGTCATCAGCATCTGCTTGCCGATTTCGAC